>CATWBO010000013.1 GCA_958349055.1 uncultured bacterium | reverse complement strand
ACCACGGACCGACCCCCACCCGCCCCACAAGCCCTATCGCACCATAAAGCCGCAAGACCAGTCAATTTGGGACGGGGCTCTTTTGACTACCTTTATGAGCCCTTTTGCTTCGTTCCCCACGGATTTGCGAAGGATGCTCGCCACGAAATCGGCCCATTTACTACGTTTAACCTGACACCCCTGTCCATACCCCCGATTCTCAAAAACCGGCAGGCTCTCTACCTGCGCTTTTGTTTTTAGCGAATGCGTCATGGTTTGAGGTGCACAGTTAAACGTAGTAGATGGGCGTGATTCTTGGCAGGCGACTCGCGAACACGCTAATGCCGGATGCGCGTCCTCACCAAACGTACCAATGTGAGCGCAAAGCCCACGGTAGCAACCGCCATCAGCACATAAAACACCGAGCGGAAGCCAAACAGGAAGACATCCGGACGGCCCGCCACATAGCTCGTGACCGTCTTATCCATTACCGCGCTCGTCTGTCCATACAGGATGCGCGACGCCGCCGTAATACCCAGCGCTATGCCCGCATAGCGCGCCAAGCTGCCCAAGCTGCCCGCAAAGCCAAGCGCCTCACGCGGAGCCGAACCCATATACAGCGAATTATTGGGACTCTGGAAGATCGACGTGCCGCACGACATAAATGCGACGCAGCACACGATCATCAAGATGGAAGAGTGCTCGTCAAGCGTGCTCACCGCAAAGAGACCGCACACGTACACGCCCAGGCCAACGGCCGTGGGCGCTTCACAACCAACACGGTCGGACACCGAGCCCGAAAGCGGGCCCACAAAGGCATTCACGACCGGCATCGCCAAAAACAACAGGCCGGAGATATCGGAGCTAAAGCCGTGGGCATCCTGAAAGTAGAACGGCAGCACAAACTCGGAGGCACCGATACCCACGAACACGATAAGCATGCAAGCCAGGTTAATCGTGAAAGCCGAGCTCGCAAAGCAGCGACGCGCCGCCTCTGTCAACGGCATAGGGCGTTCGCCAGCCTCCGGCTTGACATGCGGCAGCGTGTAGAGTCCCACGATAAACGAGATGACGCCAATGGGAAGGTTGATGAGGAAGATGCTCTCCCAGGGAAAACTTGCCACGAGTACGCCGCCGAGCACGGGGCCGCACATCATGCCAAGAGCCACAAAGGTCGCCAGAATGCCCATGGCACGACCGCGCTCACGCGCCGGAAACGACTCGGTGATGATGCCCATATTGTTGGCCATCGCGGCGGCACAGCCAATGCCCTGCACGATACGCGCCAAGATAAGCACCTCGAGCGAAGCCGAAAGCCCGCAAAGCAGCGAGCCACCCGTAAAGACGATCACACCAAGCTGGAACACATTCACCTTGCCGCGCACATCGCCCAAGCGGCCAAACGGCAGCATGGCGACGCACGTCGCGAGCAGATACGCCGAGCTCACGAGCTGAATGCGGTCGAGACCCACACCCAGCTCCTTTTGCATCACCGGAAGCGCCACCGTCACGATGCTCGCATCCAGACACGCCATAAAGGTCATGACGAGCACGGTGAACAGAATCGCCCATTTATTCTTACCGTGGGTGTCGCCCTCCAGGGCAATGTGTTCGCGGCGCAGCTGCTCGGCAGTTTTCTCCATATATATCCTTTCTATCGTGCAACGCAAAAACGGGACCCCAATCGCCTACAAACGGTCACGATCGGGGTCCCGCCTACGGAATCGGAACTATGAGGACGTCGTCAGCCGAAAAGCCGTCCCACGCCTCGTACAGCACGCTAGCCTAGCACTGCTCGAGCGCTTGCTCAAGGTCGGCAATCAAATCGGCCGTGTCCTCAAGTCCGCACGACAGGCGCACCATGTCGGCGGAAATGCCACAGGCGATGAGCTCCTCGTCGTTCATCTGGCGATGGGTGGCGTTTGCCGGGTGCAGGCAGCAGGTGCGGGCATCGGCCACGTGCGTGGCAATCTGGGCGAGCTTCAGACTCTTCATAAAGGTCTCGGCCGCCGCACGACCGCCGTTAAAGCCAAAGCTCACGACGCCGCACGTACCGTTGGGCATGTACTTCTGAGCCATGTCGTAGTACTTGTCGCCCTCAAGGCCCGGATAGCTCACAAAGCGCACCTTGGGATGGCTCTGCAGGAACTTGGCAACGGCCAGACCGTTCTCGCAGTGACGCGGCATGCGTACATGCAGGCTCTCAAGCGAGCTGTTCAGGAAAAACGCCGCCTGCGGGTTCTGCATGGGGCCAAGGTCGCGCATAAGCTGTGCGGTGGCCTTGGTAATGAAGGCGCCCTCGCGGCCGAACTTCTCGGCATAGGTTACGCCGTGGTAGCTCTCGTCGGGCGTGGTGAGACCCGGGAATTTGTCGGCATGGGCCATCCAGTCAAACTGGCCGTGGTCTACGATCACGCCGCCGATATATGCCGCGTGACCATCCATGTACTTGGTGGTGGAGTGGGTGACAATATCGGCACCCCACTCAAAGGGACGGCACATCACAGGCGTGGGGAACGTGTTGTCGACCATCAGCGGCACGCCATGGTCGTGCGCGGCCTTGGCAAAGCGCTCAATGTCGAGCACGGCCAGCGCAGGGTTGGCGATGGTCTCGCCAAAGACGAGCTTGGTGTTGGGCTGGAAAGCGGCCTCCAGCTCCTCGTCGGTGCAATCAGGAGCAACGAAAGTGCAGGTCAGACCCATGCGGCCCATGGTATGGGCGAGCAAGTTGTACGTGCCACCATAGATAGCAGAACTCGCGACCACGTGATCACCGGCACCGGCAACGTTAAAGATGGCGAGGAAGTTCGCAGCCATGCCCGAGCTCGTGAGCATCGCAGCGGTGCCGCCCTCCATCTCGCAGATCTTGGCGGCAACGAGGTCGCAGGTAGGGTTCTGCAGGCGGCTATAGAAGTAGCCAGACTCCTCCAGGTCAAACAGCTTGCCCATGTGTTCGGACGTGTCGTACTTCCACGTCGTGGACTGATAGATAGGCACTTGGCGCGGCTCCGCATCGCCCGGACGATAACCGCCCTGAACACACGTAGTACCGATAGTCTGCTCGCTCATATCTTGCTCCCTTGCTCGGGTTTTATTTCATTCGGTTCACGATACCGCTACCTCGCACCCCTCTCAACCCATCCCACAAGTAGGTTATGGGACATAATCATCGGGTTTGTTTGTCCCAAATCTTTAGAACATGTTCGATAGCGAAAACAATGCGATATGCATTGGGCTCTCGATGAGCAAAAGCGTCGGCGAGGGTACCATAGGCGGGTACACCGTGACCAAGGAGACGCTCATGAAACAGATCGATACCGCCCAACTCGATACCGCCGCCTGCCAGGCTCAGGCTGCCGAATACCACGCCCGCGGCTTTAACTGCGCGCAGGCCGTCGCCTGCACACTCGCACCCGCTGTCGGACTCGACCCCGAGACTGCCTTCACCCTCACCGAGGGCTTCGGTGCCGGGATGGGCGGGATGACCGAGACCTGCGGCGCCATCTCGGGCGCCGTGGCCGTCATGGGCTTTGTGATGAGCGACGGCATGGAAAACCCCAAGACCAAGGGGCAGACCTACAAGCTGTCGCGTGAGATCGCCAAACGCTTTGGCGAGAAGAACACGACGACCATCTGCGGCACGCTCAAGGGCATTGGCTCGGACCAGGGTCCGCTCCGCAGCTGCCCCGGCTGCATCGACGATGCCTTCGAGATCGCCTGCGACGTGCTGAAGCAGCTCGCCGAGTAAACGACAGCAACAAAAATGCGACGGCCGGCGCGCCTGGGATATCCCATGGCACGCCGGCCGTCGCCGTTAAAACTCGGCAAACTCGGGAGTGCCGACCTCGATCTCCTCGCGGCCAGCCATAAGCTCGCGCATCTTTGCGCAAAACGGCTCCTGCTCCCCCGCCTTAAATACCAAATGAATCGTCACGGCGTCCGCATAGTCCGTGTCCGAAACCTTGGCGCCGGAATCCTGCGTCAAGCGAAGCACCTGCTCATACTGCGGATAGGCCACATGCACGTCGACGGGTACAACGCTCGTCATCTCGACGATCTGCCCGGCCTGCTGGGCCGAAGCCACCGCCGCTTGTGTCGCCGCTGTATAGGCACGCACCAGACCTCCGGGGCCCAACAACGTGCCGCCAAAATAACGCGTCACCACGCAGCACACGTTTTTGAGTCCCGCCCCTCGCAACACCTCAAGCGTCGGCATGCCACTCGTACGGCTCGGCTCACCGTCATCGCTCTGGCGCTCACGCCCGTCGACCAAAATCCACGCGGGCACATTGTGGCGAGCATCGTAATGGCGCCTGCGAACCGTCTCGATAAAGGCGTTCGCCTCGTCCTCGGACTCAATATGGATCAGCTGGGCAATAAACCGACTCTTACGGTCCACAAACTCACCCGAAGCCTCAATATTCGATTGCAGAGTAAAATAGCTGTCCAACAAAGCCCCTCAACAGAATAAAGCGCACCAACAAACAGCCTCAATAATACGGCAAAGGGCATATACCAATTGTCAGGGTAACAAAAATGTTGAGTGGGCCGATAAGCCGGGTTCTGTCGTGAACGGTCATTTATCTTGTCTGCACGTTACCGTGCAGCTCCACGCACGCTACCCGAACGCGGACCGGGCCGGCCCATAGCGTTCCTATTCGCGCTTGCTCCGGATGGGGCTTGCCAAGCCGCCGTGTTGCCACGACGCTGGTGGTCTCTTACACCACCGTTTCAGCTTTTCCCTTTACGCCTTACGGCGCAGGTGGGAGTCTTCTTTTCTGCGGCGCTTTCCGTCGGATCACTCCGCCCGGCCGTTAGCCGGCATCCCGCCCTCTGGAGCCCGGACTTTCCTCACGCGTGCTGCAAGCAGCACATCGCGCGACCGTCTGGCCCACTCAGCAGTGCAAGAGTGTAGCACACCGCCAGCACACACAATGGCACAACGCAAGCGCTCGCACGATAAACCAAGAACCACCCATGCGTTACAATAATCGCGTCGATGGGCAACGTCGTCAGTCGAGACGCGACCGCGCTCCGCACCCCTCCGTCTACTCGGTGCGTTCCCGCCTCCTCCCCGAGGCGGGATGTCGGCGTTTTTTCATGCCGCGACAACTCAATAGCAAACCGGCGAATTGGGCGGCAATCCGCCATCTTGCCAGCAAACAGAAAAGGGACCCGCCCATTACAGGCGGATCCCTTAAAACAAGTGATCGTCAAACCGATTTACTCGGCGTCGGTCTCCTCGTCCTTCTTCTCGGAAGGCAGCGGGGTAACCTCGATCTCGACGCCCAGAGTCTCAGCAGCGGACTTCATGGACAGGGAGATGCGACGACGGTCGAGGTCGATCTCCATGACCTTGACCTGAACCTTGTCGCCCACGTGGGTGACCTGAGAAGGCTGATCGACGTGCTTGTTGGCCATCTCGGAGATGTGCACCAGGCCCTCGATGCCCTCGCCCAGGTCGACGAAAGCGCCGAACGGGACAAGCTTGGTCACAGTGCCCTCGACGATAGCGCCGACGGGGTACTTCTTGACCAGTGCGCGCCACGGATCCTCGGTGGTCTGCTTGAGACCCAGGGAGATGCGCTCGCGGTTGAGATCGACGTCGAGAACCTCGACCTCGACCTCCTGGCCGACCTTGACAACCTCGGAAGGATGGTTGACGTGGTTCCAGGAGAGCTCGGAGATGTGGATGAGGCCGTCGATACCGCCGAGGTCGACGAAGGCGCCGAAGTCGACGATGGAGGAAACGGTGCCCTGGAGACGCATGCCAGACTTGAGCTTGGACAGGATTTCGGAGCGCTCGGCCTTACGGGACTCCTCGAGCACGACGCGACGGGAGAGGACGACGTTGTTGCGGTTGCGGTCCATCTCGATGACGCGGGCCTCGATGCGGGTGCCCATGTAGGAGGTGAGGTCCTTGACACGACGGAGGTCGACGAGGGAAGCGGGCAGGAAGCCACGCAGGCCGATGTCGAGGATCAGGCCGCCCTTGACAACCTCGATAACCTCGCCCTCGACGTTCTCGCCGGAGTTGAACTTCTCCTCGATGCGGTTCCAAGCACGCTCGTACTCGGCACGCTTCTTGGACAGGACCAGACGACCGTCCTTGTCCTCCTTCTGGAGAACCAGAGCCTCGATGGGATCACCGAGTGCAACGATGTCTGCAGGGTTAGCGTCCTTGCGGATGGACAGCTCGCGGACCGGGATAACGCCCTCGGACTTGAATCCGATGTCAACGAGCACCTCGTCATGCTCGATCTTAACGACAGTGCCGTTAACGAGATCGCCCTCATCAAAGTCGGTAATCGTACCGTCGATGAGGTTGTTCATCTCCTCCTCGTTGACATCGTCAAGAGAGAAAATGGACGAGTTCTGAATCTCACTCAAAGGTGGACCCCTTTCGAACTACGGGGCCCCGATTGCTAGGACCTACAGAAGGGTGCGACAAGCACACAACGTTTAGGAACACTCGGGAGCCGACAGATACTAATGTGATGCTTATGCAATCACGTTCGTATAGGTTACGGGGAAACGACTTCGATTTCAAGCGTGAACTGCGATTTTTTACGCGTGTGGAGACTTTTTCGTAATCTTATGAACTGCTGTCTCCACAACTTGACGATAAGCAGTGCGCAGGATGGCTTTGGGGTAAAGTATCCGGAACCAACGATTCTAGATCGAATTTACGAGAAAGGTGCTCGCGTGCTCAAAGCTGTCGTTTTCGATATGGACGAAACGCTTCTTAGCATCAACCTCAATGCGTTTATCCTTCGCTATTTTAAGGATGTCTCGTCGATGCTCGCAGATATCGGCCGTCGTAGCCGTGGCGGCACGATGGCGCGCCTCGGCACCATTCTGGTCGACCTCAACGCCAACCGCCGCAGTGGTACGGACAATCGCACCAACCTTACGTTTTATCAGGAAGAGGTCGAGCGCCGGTGTGGCATCTGCCTCTCGGACCCCACCATCTACGAGGCATTTACCTACTACGAGCGCGAGGTGCTGCCGCACAAGAACGACGACACGATCAACGCGAAGGCCATGCCCGGCGCGCATGCCGCACTTCAGGCCGTGCAAGACGCGGGCCTGCGCTGTGCGCTTTTTACGAACCCCAGTTTTCCCCAGGGCGCCATCGAGTGCCGCATGGGTTGGGGCGAACTAACCGACACGCCTTTTGAACTCGTGACACACATGGGCAACGCCACCCGCTGCAAGCCCGATGCCACATACTATTTGGAACAGCTGCAGGTCATGGGACTCGAGCCGCACGAGGTCCTTATGGTGGGCAACGACCCCAAGCGCGACTTCCCCAGCCCCGATTGCAGCATCCAAACCGCCTACGTCGGCCAGGGAAAGCCCGGCCGAGCAACCTGGCGCGGCACCATGGAAGACTTCGCCCACAACTTCAACGCCGTAGTAGAAGCCTTCTACGAACATCAAGTGGCCGACGAACTGTCATAGGACCCCTCGCTCAAAACAAAATAACGCCGCAGGTTGAGCATAAGTCAGCGAAAACGCCCCTAAGCGCGCAATGTGCCTTGAAAGAGGAGGGCATAGGCCTTCTGGCCATGCCCGACGATTGAAAGGCAGATTGCCGTTTAGGGGCGTTTGCAGCGTCGGCCGGTCCGCCGTTCGGCAGAACGGCGGAACCTCAGGCGTAACTAGCAAACCTGCGTTTTGCCGATCATGATGTTGAGGATCTCGACGTCGGTGTCCTTCATGCCCACGCGGCCCACGTAGCCCATGCTGGCAATGGTCTGCTCAACGGTGTCCTGAATGAGGCCCTCGCCGGCACGGAAACCGCGGCCCTGCATGGCCATATCGTGACCCAGAATCGCCGCATCGACAGCAGCCGAAATCTTGGCCGCGCAGCTCGCCTTAGCACCGTCGCACACGATGCCGCCCACGTTTCCGAGCGTGTTGGAAACGGTAGCGCCAATCTGCTCACGCGTGCCACCGCACAGCCACGTAATGGCCGCACCGGCACCACATGCCGCGCAGATAGCACCACAAAATGCCGAAAGTGCGCCGATATAGCTCTTAATGTGCACAGCGATCAGATCGGACAGCATCACGGCGCGAACCAACCGCTCATGGTCGCAGCGCAGGTACTCGGCATACTCCATAACGGGCAGCGCACAGGTGATGCCCTGGTTGCCCGAGCCGCACACGATGGCGACCGGCAAGGCGCAGCCATTCATACGGGCATCGGAGCCGGCGGCGGCGCGGGCACGGGCGCGGCACGCCACATCGTCGGCACGAGCGCCCAGCAAAGTGCGGCCAACCTCGGCACCCCAAGCGTGTGCCAGGCCCTCGGCGCTAATGGCACCGTTCAGCTCGATCTGACGCTCAACGGCAGCACGAGCGCCCTCAATATCGCCACGCTCGATGAAGTCGATGATGGACTCGATACTCATGGGCGTATCGGCATGATCGGCAGCGCGCTCGGCAACCACACGCTCGGCGCAGGCTGCGCACTCCCCCGCCGACTTTCCGCACACTGGAATGCCGTCGAGCGTATGGCACGTCACATTGGTGTGGTGATCGGTAATCTCGACAACCGCGGTATGACCGCCGGCCATGGCCGTCACCTTGATATACAGGTTGGGCACACCCTCGGCAAGCGACACATCGCAGTAGCCGGCATCGGCGAGCAGCTCGGTCACGCGGGCGCGGTCGGCGTCATCGACGCTCTCGAGCACCTCGAGCGCACTTTTGGCGTCGCCGCCCACGGCGCCCAGCACCGCCGCAGCCTCAATGCCATGCATGCCGCCCGAGTTGGGCACGGTCACGCTCTTCACGTTCTTGATGATATTGCCCGAACAGGCAACGTCCATATGCTCGGGCTCGCAGCCAAGTGTCTGGCTCGCAAGCGCCGACGCATAGGCGACGGCAATAGGCTCAGTGCAGCCAAGCGCACAGACAAGTTCACGGTTCAAAACGTCACAGAACGCAGCGTCGCGGATGGAATCGGTGGGCATTGGTGCCTCCTGTATACACAACGAGTTACTTCTTATACATACTCAACCTCTTTATTTGATACCAAGGGCCCAAAAACCGCAACCCGGGTTCCGGCAGACGGTTGCGAGCGTCAAACTGGCGGCAGATTTCGTGATGAACTGGTGTACTTACTTGATAAAGCGTTTGACCAAAAAACGCTCGATCGTTTATGCAAAAGACGCGCTATCATGCAGTCGAACGCGGTAAAACCTTTAGCAATTCCGCCGCACGGACCAGAGAGGAACCATCCATGAAGATCGGTATCGGTAACGACCACGCCGCCGTCGAGCTCAAGAACATCATCACCGAGCACCTGAAGGAGCGCGGCTGCGAGGTCGTGAACTTTGGCACCGACACCTCCGAGAGCTTCGACTACCCCATCGCCGGCTACAAGGTGGGTAAGGCCGTTGTCAACGGCGACGTCGACCTGGGCATCCTGATCTGCGGTACCGGCGTCGGGATCAGCCTGGCTGCCAACAAGGTCGAGGGCGTACGCGCCGTCGTGTGCTCCGAGCCCTTCAGCGCCAAGCTCTCCCGTATGCACAATAACACCAACGTGCTGGCCTTTGGCGCCCGCGTCGTTGGCTCCGAGCTCGCTAAGATGATCGTTGACGAGTGGCTCGACGCCGAGTTCGAGGGCGGCCGCCACGAGCGTCGCATCAACCTCCTCAACGAGATCGACCAGACCCGCGGTCTCAAGGTCGTCGACGAGGCCTAAAAACTTACAACGCCATACGCTAGCGACAGCCCCCGCCTGGAATGCACGCACATTCCAGGCGGGGGCTCTTTAGTAGATTTCTAGACATGTCCCAAAAATCTACTGGAATATAAAAGGACGCCGCGGATGGAGTTCCGCGGCGCCCAAGCCACACGCTAACAGCTTTAAGGAGTCAAAGCTGGTTTAGCCAAAGAAGCGCTTGATCTCGATCTCGGCGTTCTCCAGGCAGTCGGAGCCGTGGATCACGTTGGCGTTGACATCGACGGCGAAGTCGCCGCGGATGGTGCCAGGAGCAGCATCAAGCGGGTTGGTGGCGCCCATAAGGGTACGCATCTTGGAGACAGCGGAAAGACCGGAAACAACCATCTTGACGACCGGACCGCTCGTCATAAAGTCGCAGAGACCGCCAAAGAAGGGCTTGTCGGCCAGATGGGCGTAGTGCTCCTCGACGGTAGCGCGCTCGAGCGTGGTCATCTCCATGCGCTCGATGACAAGGCCGCTACGCTCAATACGAGCAACGATCTCGCCGATCTTGCGATCGCGCACCGCGTCGGGCTTAATCATGATGAAGGTCTTCTCGATAGCCATAAGGTAGCCTTTCAAGTAGGTTCGCGCGTGCCCAAGTCCCATTCCGGCACCCGCCTGGACTGCATCGTAACAGAGTTTTAGCTGCAGTTAAACAAAAAGCTGTTTATTGAAACGCTGCAATTTATTAAAGCGCTCCATATGTGTCACTTCTGTTTCGAAGCCCGATTAGAGTACCATCCGACCGCTCATCAACCACATGGAACAGAGCGGGCGGTCGGTTGCCACCCGCGAACGTACCCCCTTCACAACCTGCCCAAAGGTCCTACAGAAGTTCTCGACAAGCCCCTCCCCCATAGCAGCAAAATAGGGGCGCCCGCATCAGCAGACGCCCGTAAAGCTAAAACGATTTATCAATAAATGGACAATACGTCTTCAGCCAAACCTCTACTTTGCCCCGTGACCCATCTCGACAACCTTGGTTAGCGATCCAAACACGCCTTCGTCGGCCACGAGCTGCGCCTCGGCACGCTGCAGCTGCACGGCAACGGCGGCAGGGGCGGTACCGCCCTCGGTCGTGCGCGCGGCGACAATCGACGGGATATCGAGCGCCTCGGTAATATCGCGCTCAAAGAGCGGGCTTGCCTCCTGGAACACCTCAAACGGCAGGTCCTCAAGATTGCAGCCGCGCTTCTCACACATCAGGACCAGGTGCCCCACCACGGCATGTGCCTCGCGGAACGGTAGACCGCGCTTTGCCAGGTAATCGGCAACATCGGTGGCGGCAAGGTGCCCCACGCCGCACTCGCGCGCCATGGCATCCTCGTTGACGGTCCAGGTCGAAATCATTCCGGCCATAACGGACAGGCACTGCATGAGCGTGTGAGCGGTATCGAGCGCGCCCTCCTTGTCCTCCTGCAAGTCCTTGTTATAAGCGAGCGGCAGGCCCTTCATGGTTACCAGCAGCTGCACCAGGTTGCCGTACACGCGACCGCTCTTACCGCGGATAAGCTCGGCAAAGTCGGGATTCTTCTTCTGCGGCATGATAGACGAGCCGGTGGAGTAGGAGTCTGAAAGCGTGATAAAGCCAAATTCGGAGCTCGACCACAGCACGATCTCCTCGGAAAGACGCGACAGGTGCATCGCCATGACGGATCCGGCGTAATGCAGATCGAGCAGGAAATCACGGTCGGAAACCGCATCGAGCGAGTTGGGAATCACGCCCGCAAAGCCAAGTTCGGCAGCCGTCATCTGGCGATCGAGCGGATAGCTCGTACCGGCAAGCGCGGCAGCACCCAGCGGGCAGTTGTCGGCGGCATCAAAGGCGGCCTTCAGGCGCGTAAAGTCGCGCGCGAACATCCAGGAATACGCCAGCAGATGATGCGAGAGCAGCACGGGCTGAGCGTGCTGCATATGCGTGTAGCCCGGAAGAATCACCTTGTCGTACTTCTTGGCCGCATCCACCAGCACATGGCGCAGCTCAAGATTGGCCACCATGAGCTCCTTGGCCAGCGCCTTGACGCCCAGGCGCGTATCGGTCGCCACCTGATCGTTGCGCGAACGCCCAGTATGCAAGCGCTTGCCAGCCTCGCCGATACGACGCGTCAGCTCGCTTTCGATGGACATATGAATGTCCTCGTCGTTGATATCAAAGGTGAAGTTGCCGGCATCGATATCCTGTTCGATTCCGGTCAGGCCCTCGGCAATCGCCTGCTCGTCCTCGGCGCTGATAATGCCCTGGGCCGCCAGCATCTTGGCATGTGCCTTAGATCCGGCGATATCCTGCTTATAGAGATGTTTGTCAACCGGCAACGACGCGCCAAACTCCTGCGTGACCTCGGCCACGCCTGCCTCAAAACGACCGCCCCAAAGAGCCATGGAACCGTCCCCTTTCATCAAATCCCAAAACAAGCGCCCAAAGCAATGCGCCCTGTCGCTAAAGCGATTTCTCAACCGCTAGTTTTGCATATTCCCCACCATGTGCGAGGCCATATAGCTAATTTGCAAAGAAGTGACGCGCCATGCACTTGGCGCCCAACGTCTCCCTCCGAATGTTGCCCTGCGAACCATCGATCCAGGCCTTTAGGCTCATAGGAACGTCCTCGACCTTTGCAGCATCGAACTCGGGCGCGAGGGCAAGTAAAGCATGCGCGATAGCATTGAACATAATGGATACTCCCCATATATATAGGCGCAGGGCCGTCAAATTGATAGGAGGAGCCCCGCCGGACAACCCCGGCGGGGCTCGGACTCAGCCGCAGACGCGGCATCATATATGCGGGCGGAACGTAGGGGCCACCGATGTTAAGAAGTGTCAGCAAGCATAACGAAAGGTAGGGACCCCATGCGCCCGTTATGTATCACGCGGATGGGCCGCGCGGATACCAAAGGAAGGAGGCGCTAGGCCTGGGCGGCAGCAGAGCTGGGGCCCTGGACCTTAGCCCACGTCTTGAGCGACAGCGTATCGATCTCGATAAAGCCGGCGCTGGCCTTCTCGTCAAACGTAGTGTCGCGGTCGTAGGTAGCCAGACCGTAGTCATACAGGCTAAACGGGCTCTTGCGGCCGACGACATGGCAGTTGCCCTTAAAGAACTTCAGACGGACGGTGCCGGTCACGAACTTCTGGGTGTCGGCCATAAAGGCATCGAGCGCGTTTTTGAGCGGGCTGTACCACTGGCCGTTGTACACGGCGGTGGCCCAATCCTGCTCGAGCTTAATCTTGGTCTTGAGCAGGTCGCCCTCGACGCAAATGTCCTCAAGTGCCTTGTGGGCGGTGATGAGCGTCAGGGCGCCGGGAACCTCATAGCACTCACGGCTCTTGAGGCCCACCAGACGATCCTCGACCAGGTCGAGACGGCCAAAGCCGTTGTCACCAGAGATCTTGTTGAGGGCGATGACGATCTCGGAGAGCTTCATCTTCTTGCCGTCGACGGCGACGGGCTTGCCGGCCTCAAACTCAATCTCGGTATACGTCGGGGTGTCGGGCGCGTCCTCGGGGTTCTTGGTCATAACCCAGGCGTCATCGAGCGGCTCGTTCCAGGGATCCTCCAGGTGACCGCACTCAATGGCGCGACCCCACAGGTTGTCGTCGATGGAGTAGGGGTTGTCGTTGGCACCCTCGGGAACCGGCACGTTGTGGGCATGTGCGTAGGCGACCTCGTCGGGACGGCACTTCAGGTCCCACTCGCGAACCGGGGCGATAACCTTGAGCTCGGGGTCGAGGGCCTTGACGGCAGCCTCAAAACGAACCTGGTCGTTACCCTTGCCGGTGCAGCCGTGAGCGACGTAGGTCGCGCCAAACTCGTGAGCGACCTCGACAAGCTTCTTGGCGAGCAACGGGCGGGACAGGGCGGAGAGCAGCGGATACTTGTTCTCGTACATAGAGTTTGCGGCGATAGCCTTAGTCAGGAACTCATCGGAGAACTCGTCGCGCAGATCGAGCACCTGGCAATCCAGAACGCCCAGGTCGAGGGCCTTCTGCTTCTTGGCATCCAGGCCGGTCTCCTCCTGGCCCACGTTGCCGCAGACGCAAACGACATCGAGATTCTTCTCGTCCTGGAGCCACTTGACACATACGGATGTATCAAGACCACCGGAATATGCGAGAACGACTTTTTCCTTGCTCATGGCTGTTTCCTTTCGCCCTTGGTAGCTAGTTAGAACATCGGTCAGTTGCAAGTCATTTCGAGGTCAAAAACCGTGCAATATCAGGTTAAATAGCAAAAAGCAGCACAACATGCCCTAGAAACATGCGTCTATGTCGTGCTAAAACCCAACGACCTCAAAATGACTCTGTTGGGGCATTTGGCCCCATACGGACAGAGACGATTGTTATCGTCGTCGGGAAATTGCGCGCTGGCGTCGGATGGCATTGTCTGCAGTAGTGATGATCTTTACGAACTGCATCTGCCTCTCCTTTCACCTATCTCCGGGCGCAATTCTAATATCGTAAACGGTACCTTTTCCTCGGTAAGCGGCTCTTTTGCCGTCTCCGTTTTCGATGGTCGCTATATTACGCTAAAGTGCCTGCTGTACAAGCGACAAATTCAAATTTCTGAAAAGTTTTTTCATTAGTTTGTGAATTGCAGTGCAAATACGCACCATTCCTGCGACAATACGCTCGGTTACTGGTTGATGGTTATAACGTCTGAAACAATTTCGAAACGAAAGGCGCGCTTTTATGCAAACTTACGAATCGGACACCAATATCGGAAACATTAAGATTCTCGCCGTCGACATGGACAAGACACTGCTCACCGACGAGCGCGTGTTGCCGCAGGGTCTTGATGAGCGCCTGGACAAGCTCGCCGACGCCGGCATTGTATTCTGCCCCGCCAGCGGACGCCCTGCCCCCAAACTCGAGGAAATGTTCGAGAGCATTAAGAACCGCCTTGCTTTTTGTCCCGACAACGGAGCCTGCGTCATCTATCGCGGCAGCTATATCTATAAGAGCAACATCGATGTAGCGCTGTATCAGCAGGTGCTTGCTCGTGCCTCGGAGGACCCGCGTGCCGTTCCCGTCCTGTGCTGCTACGACGAGTTCTATGTGCTCGCCCGCGACCATCAGTACCACGACGAGATCAGCGTGTACTACAACACGATCAACTACGTCGACAGCTTTGAGGGCCTTGATATCGAGTCCAATAAGATCTCAATCTTTTTCCCCGCCTACGATGCCGAGCCCGCATTCCGCGAGACCTATAGCCCCGCGTTCTCGGATCAGCTCTACGTCACCAATGCGGGCCGCGAGTGGATCGACTTTATGAACCTGGGCGTCGACAAGGGTTCGGGCGTGGCACATTTGTGCGAGCACCTGGGCATCGATATCGCCGACGCTGCCGCCGTGGGCGACACCTACAACGATATTCCCATGCTGGAGCGCGTCGGGCATAGCTTTATCGTGGACAATGCCGAGGAGCACATGAACGCGCACGCCAAGTGGCGTATTCCGAGCAACAACGACGGGGGCGTACTGACGCTCATCGACGCCATCTTGGCGGCTCGCTAGCCATCCCATCGGGCCTGGCCGGGCGGCAGGGGTTAACTTTTCGCTCGGTCAGGTCCTGCGCAAGACGAAAGCCACATTAAGTGGCTTTCTTTGCGTGCGGAATCTACGAAAAGTTAACCCGTGCCGCCCGGCCAGGCCCTAGGTTTACTTTCCTGCCGCTAAGATGGCGTCTTGAGTGTCTGGATACTTAGCTGAAATGATTTGAGCAGAGGGGAGCTCCTTGTTGGAAGGGGCTCCCCTCTGTTTTGGTTACTGTGGGACAAATTAATCAGTAGTGTTTGTCCCAAATCTTAAGTATGTGAGGGCTTGCGTCTTGGGCGAGCTTGCCTTACGGAGTGCTTCCCTATTTCGCGTCTGCCCAGGTCACACCGGTGCTGGCCTCGGCGATTAACGGCACGCGCAGGTCTACGACGTGTTCCATGACGTCGCGGACCATGGCGGTGAGGCGTTCGACTTCGTCGACGGGGCACTCAAAGTCCAGTTCGTCGTGTACTTGCAGAATCATGTGGGCGGCAAAGCCCTCTTCTTCTAGGCGACGGCTGACGCGGGCCATGGCGATCTTAATGATATCGGCCGCGGTGCCCTGCATAGGGTGGTTCATGGCCGTGCGCTCGCCAAAGCCACGGAGCTGCGGATTTTTGGCCTTGAGCTCCGGAATATGGCGACGGCGGCCGTACATGGTCTCGGCATAGCCCGTCTGCTTGGCACGCGCCACCACGTTGTCGAGGAACGTGCGCACGCCCGGGTAGGCCTCGTAGTAGCGATCGATCATGTCGCGCGCCTCGGCCATCGAGATACGCAGCGACTGCGACAGGCCGTAGGCCTGCTGACCATACACGATGCCAAAGTTCACGGCCTTGGCGCGGCTGCGCAGGTCGGGCGTCACCTCGGACACCGGCACGCCAAACACGCGCGCCGCCGTCTCGGCATGAAAGTCCTCGCCCTCGTTAAAGGCACGTACCAGATGCTCATCACCCGAGAGATGCGCCAGCAGACGTAGCTCGATCTGCGAGTAGTCCACCGCCAAAAAGACGCTGCCCTCGCCTGCCGAAAACGCCGTCTTGACGGTACGGCCCAGCTCCGAGCGCGTCGGAATGTTCTGCAGGTTCGGGTCGCTCGAAGACAGGCGCCCCGTCGCGGTGATGGTCTGGTTGTACGTGGTGTGCACACGCCCGTCACCACGGCGCAGCGGACCTAGCGTGTCCAGATAGGTCGACTTAATCTTGGACTTCTCACGCCAGTCCAAAATCAGGCGCACGATCTCGTGGTCGCGGGCAAGGTCGCTCAGCACCTTGGCGTTGGTCGAATAGTAGCCGCGCTTGGTCTTTTTTAGGCCCTTGGTCGGAAGCCCCATAACATCAAACAGCACGTGCGAGAGCTGCATGGGGCTGCCGATGTTAAAGGTCTCGTCGCCTGCCAGGTCACGAATGCTGCGCTCGACCTCGGTGATCTGGGTCGCCAGACCCTCGGACAGGCTGCGCAGCCGATCGGGATCCACGAGCATGCCCGCGCGCTCCATCTTGGCAAGTACCGGAACGAGCGGCATCTCAATACCATCAAACACGTTGGCGGCATTCTCGCGGGCCATGCGGTCGCGCAGCGGTGCGACCAGCGCCAGTGTCAGGGCCGCAGTACGGGCGGCTGGCACCGGAGCGTTCTCACCAGCACCCTCTGCGCCGCGCGCCGCAGGCAACGCCATCTGCAAATACGTATCGGCAAGATATGCCTCATCGAACTCGGAACGATCGGAATCCAGCAGATAGGCAGCCACCACGGTATCGAAGATACGCGTGGAATCGACTGACAACGGGTCCATGAGCTCGGGCTCAGAAGAATCGATGGGCGAAAGCTCGTGCAGCAGCGCCTTCATATCCGGGCTCGCCACACGGCCCTCCATAAACAGGCGCGCAAGTACGCCGGCGATCACGCCGTGGACGAAGTTGAAGCCCTCGACAGCGGCAGGCGTGCCGTCATCGGCTTCCTCGAGCGCGAACAGGCCCTTGGACGTCGCCAACCACAGTGTGCGCGTCAGTCCAAAGAGCGCGCCCTCTTCCTTGTCGTCGTCCACCACGGCGGCGACCCACTCGCCCGCCTCGATCGCACGGGTAACCTCGGACGCCACGGCAGCAAGCGCCTCGGCATCGCCGGCAGCGGTGCGCTCAATCGTGGGCATCTCAAACGTGCTAGCAGCGGCAGCAGCGCCACCCTCGTCACCGATCAGTGCCAAGAAACGGTTCTGCATGGCAGTGATACCAAGCGTACCCAATGCCGCGGACACCTCATCGGCAGAAAACGCCGGGAAGGACGTCGCCTCAAAATCGAGCTCAACGGGCGCATCGGTACGGATGGTTGCGACCTTGCGGCTCAGCAGGGCATCGTCGATGTGTGCGCGCAGGTTCTCGCCCATCTTGCCCTTGACCTCGTCGGCATGCGCGATGACTTCGTCCAGGCTGCCGTACTGCGCGATGAGCGCGCTTGCCTTTTTGGGGCCAATACCCGGTACGCCGGGAATGTTGTCCGACGTATCGCCCTTCAGGCCATAAAAGTCGGGCACGAGCGCCGGCGTGATGCCGTGATACAGATCGTCCACGCTCTCGGGCGTCATGATCGCCACATCGGACAGGCCCTTGCGGGTCGAGACCACGTTGACGTGCTCGGTCACGAGCTGATACATGTCGCGGTCGCCGGTCACCAGCAACATGTCGCAGCCGGCCTCCTCACCCAGGCGCGCCATGGTACCCAGGATATCGTCGCCTTCCCAGCCCTCGGACTGCAGAATCGGCACGTTGAGCGCACCGAGCAGCTCCTTAATCATCGGAAACTGCGCGTGCAGATCGGGGTCCATGGGCGGGCGCTGCGCCTTATACTGCGGTAGCATCTCCATGCGCACTAGCGGCTTGCCCTTATCGAACGCCACAACCACACCGTCGGGGTTAAAGGCGTCGATCATCTTGAGAAACATGTTCAGAAAGCCAAAGATCGCGTTGGTGGGGCGACCGTCCGGCGCGTTCATGGTCGGCGGCACGGCGTGGAAGGCGCGGTGCATGAGCGAGTTGCCGTCGATAACGGCAAAGGTGCGGCGCTTGTCAGACATATTGAATACCTCGCTTTGGGCTGGGCACGGTTTGCTCACTCCAGTTTACACGCTCCCCGCCCCGCGACCACCGCACATCAAGCTTCCCTGCCGCCGCGGGCCCGCGCGTGATACGATGGCTCACGGTACATCAACCAGCACGATCGATCCGAAAGGAGCCTGCGTCATGGAGCGTCCCTGCGCATGGAAAAAGTACACGCCACAGCAAATCGAGGAGCTCGAGGAGCTTTGCCGCGGCTATAAGCAGTTTTTGAGCGAGAACAAGACCGAGCGCCTGTGCGTCAAAACCGGCATCAAGATGGCCGAGGAGGCGGGCTACGTCGACCTGGAGACCGTGATCGCCGAAGGCCGCGAGCTCAAGGCAGGCGACAAGGTGTACGCCGCCAACCACGGCAAGGACCTTATGCTCGTCAACCTGGGCACCGCCCCGCTCGAGCAGGGCTTTAACATCCTGGGCGCCCACGTGGACTCGCCGCGCCTGGACCTCAAGCAGAATCCCGCCTTCGAGGCTGGCGACATGGCCTACCTCGACACGCACTACTACGGCGGCGTCAAGAGCTACCACTGGGTGGCCTCCCCGCTCGCACTCGTGGGCGTCATCTGCAAAAAGGATGGCACCACCGTCGACATCAACATCGGCGACAAGGAAGACGACCCGGTCTTTACCATCTCCGACCTGCTGATCCACCTCTCGAGCGAGCAGATGTCCAAGCCCGCCAAGGACGCCGTCGACGCCGAGATCCTCGATGTGATCGTGGGCGGCCGCCCCGTCAAGTTCGATGAGGACGACAAGGACGCCCCCAAGGAGCCCGTCAAGCAAATGTTCCTGGACATCCTCAAAGAGCAGTACGACGTCGAGGAAGAGGACTTCCTCTCCGCCGAGATCGAGGTCGTGCCCGCCGGCCCCGCCCGCGACATGGGTCTCGACCGCTCCATGATTTTGGGCTATGGCCACGACGACCGTGTCTGCGCTTACCCCTCCATGCTCGCCCAGATCGACGTTGCCAACGTGGAGCGCACGAGCATCACGCTCATCGTCGACAAGGAGGAGATTGGCTCCGTGGGCGCCACCGGCATGACGAGCCGCTTCTTCGAGAACGCCGTCGCCGAGATCATGACGCTCGCCGGCGAGGGCAGCCCGCTGGCCCTGCGCCGTGCACTCGCCCACAGCCGTATGCTCTCCTCCGACGTGTCCGCCGGCTTCGACCCGGGCTATGCCGGCAAGTTCGAGACCAAAAACGCAGCCTTCATGGGTCGCGGCCTGTGCTTTAACAAGTACACGGGCAGCCGCGGCAAGGGCGGCTCTAACGACGCCGACGCCGAGTACGTGGCCCTCGTCCGCGACATCATGGACGAGGCCAGCGTGGACTTCCAGACCTGCGAGCTCGGCCGCGTCAACGCGGGCGGCGGCGGCACCATCGCCTACATCATGGCCAAGTACGGCATGAACGTCATCGACTCCGGCGTTGCCGTCCTGTCCATGCACGCCCTGTGGGAGGTCGCCAACAAGGCCGACATCTACGAGGCCTACCGCGGCTACAAGGCCTTCCTCGAGCGCGCCTAACCAACCCTTAATCAGTTGCGGTGGAATACGGACTAAACTCGCCCATAAACGGCCAAAACAGACCGTATTCCACCGCAACTTCCTTTTTGGCAGAGGAGAGTCCATGCTGCAGGTCATCATTTCGCCCGCCAAGCAGATGCGCGCGGCCCAAGATGCTTTTGAAGTCCTGGGCATTCCACCTTTTGTGCACGAGGCGGCTCGCCTCCACCGCGCGCTGCTAGATATCGAACGAAATGAAGGTAGCGGCGGCCTGCAGGCGCTATGGAACGTGAGTGACAAACTGCTGGGGCCTTGTCTCAACACCCTGCATGAGTTCGGGCCCATCCTGAAAAACGGCGATCTCGACAATCCCGCACTCGCCCGTCACCTCTCCCCTGCCGTCATGTCCTACCACGGCATTCAATACCAGAGCATGGCGCCCGAGGTGATGGATGCCGAACAGCTCGCATGGCTGCAAGACCATCTGTGGATCCTCTCGGGCCTTTACGGGTGCGTTCGCCCCTTTCATGCCGTCGAACCGTATCGGCTGGAAATGGGCGCGAAGCTCGCCGTTGACGATGCCCGAGACCTCTACGCGTTTTGGAGCGACAAACTCGCGCGGGCTATCGCCCCGGCAGGCTCAAACACCACGATCGTCAACCTCGCCAGCGTAGAGTATGCCAAAGCCGTTCTGCCCCATCTCGCGGGCGACGCCACGGCCGTCACATGCCTCTTTGGCGAGGGTATCCGCAACGGGAAGCCCATCCAACGGTCGACCGCCAGCAAAAAGGCGCGCGGCTCCATGGTGCGGTGGATGGCAGAAAACAAGCTCGAGGATGCAAGCGAACTTACTGCATTCAACATCGGCTATCGGCACATCCCCGAGCTTTCAGACAAAAACACCCTGGTTTTCATGAACGCGCAGGCACAATAGGCCCGCCGTTTCCAAACACCCCGTTACTCCGCCAAGCCATCGGCCTTTGCAATCTCGCTCGTCGAGCCATCTTGGTAGGTAATCTTAACGTGCTCCACCTCGGATACCGCAGCGCCCGCCGGGGGCTCCAAGCGCCATTCCGTCAGCGCAATGTCCATGGTCGTGGGCACGTCTCCCTGATCTTTGAGCTCCACCGTCAGCGTTTTGAGCGTCGCATCAAACGTCACGCGTTCGATTTCTTCGCCCGGAATAGACCCGCCGCTCAGCTGCAGCTGCACAAACTCGTCGCGCGGATACCAATAGTCACCCGGTGCGGCAACCGTGTTGTCACCAGAAACTTTCATGGTCATAATCGGCAGGCCCTCGTCGGCTTCAAACCCCCAGGTGGCGCCGCCACGACCGCCGAACGTCCAAATACAAAAGGCAATCACCAACACGGCAAGCACCGCAAAACCAATCGCGACAAGGCCATGGTGCGCGCGGCTTTCCTCGGCCGATACATCCCATTGCGTCTCTCGATATAGATGCTTGTCTTCCATGGTCGCCTCCCCACAGGCACGCTCGTTGGCCCAATCGTACCCATTCAGGCTATACTTGAGCCCATGACATAACGGGGAGCTTGCAGGACAAGACGGCAGGCTGAGACTGGGCGCGCCCGCCCTGACCCGCAAACCTGATATGGGTAATGCCAACGAAGGGAGCCGTGCCAATGAGCACACAGACCGAGCCCAAGCTCGTCACGCAAATCGACTTCGCCCGCGCCGGGCAGATCACACCGCAGATGAAGGAGGTCGCCGAGCGCGAGCATCGCGACCCTGAGTACATCCGTGAGCGTGTGGCCGACGGCCGCATCGCCATTCCCGCCAACATCGTGCACATCAAAAAGGGTATGCGCGCCTTTGGTGTCGGCGAGGGTCTGTCCACCAAGGTCAACGTCAACCTGGGCATCTCGGGCGACAAGGCCGATGCCGCCGAGGAATGGAAGAAGGTCAAGATCGCCGAGGACTTTGGCGCCGACGCCATCATGGACCTTTCCAACTCGGGCAAGACGCGCCAGTTCCGCCAGCAGCTCATCGACGAGACACCGCTTATGGTGGGCACCGTCCCCATGTACGACGCCATCGGCTATATGGAAAAGCCGCTGGTCAAACTGACCAAGGATGACCTGTTCGAGGTCGTGCGCGCGCACGCCGAGGACGGCGTGGACTTTATGACCATCCACTGCGGCATCAACAAGTCGGTCACCAAGACCTTTAAGGAGACCGGCCGTCTCATGAACATCGTCAGCCGCGGCGGCTCGCTGCTGTTTGGCTGGATGGAGGTCACCGGCAACGAAAACCCCTTCTACGAGTACTTTGACGAGCTGCTCGAGATTTGCCACGAGTACGACGTGACGATTTCGCTCGGCGACTCCTGCCGCCCGGGCTGCCTCTACGACGCCAACGATGCCACCGAGACCGCTGAGATGATCGAGCTGGGCAAGCTGTGCAAGCGCGCTTGGGCCGCCGGCGTCCAGGTCATGGTCGAGGGCCCGGGTCACATGGCGCTCGACGAGATCGCCGCCAACATGAAACTGCAGAAGCGCCTGTGCCACAATGCCCCGTTCTATGTGCTCGGGCCGCTGGTGACCGATATCGGCGTGGGTTACGACCACATCACCGCTGCCATCGGCGGCGCCATCTCCGCCAGCTCCGGTGCCGACTTCCTGTGCTACGTGACGCCGGCCGAGCACCTGTGCCTGCCCAACGCCCAGGACGTGCTCGATGGCCTCATGGCCACTAAGATTGCCGCGCACGCCGCCGATATCGCCAAGAAGGTGCCGCACGCCCGCGACATGGACGACAAGATGGGCCAGGCACGCCGCAAGCTCGACTGGGATGCCATGTGGAAGTGTGCTCTCGACCCGGTCACCGGCAAGAAACGCTACGAAGAATCCCCCGCCGCCACCGAGGGCACCTGCACCATGTGCGGCAAGATGTGCGCCGTCCGCACCGTTAACAAGGTGTTCGAAGGCACGACGATCGACCTCGGCATGGAGGACTAACTCGTCACCGGAGCCACAATCGGTAACATGGTGTTCGTCAATTGTTGACGTGTGAACATTTGCTTACATTTGCGTAAAGATTGCATCGCCCGCCCGGGTTCGACATAGAGTCGGCCCGGGCATCTTTATAATGCTGGCTTAAAGACCCATTTGATTCCGACCGAACAAGGGAGCAAACATGGATCGCAGTAAGGTACCTGCCGTCCTGTCCATCGCAGGATCCGATTCCAGCGGTGGCGCCGGCATCCAGGCCGACATCAAGACCATCACGGCGCACCGCCTGTATGCCGAGACGGCCATCACCGCCATCACCGCACAAAACACGCTCGGTGTCACCGCCGTGCAGAATATCTCCCCTGATATCGTCGCTGCGCAGATCGACGCCGTATTTGACGATATCCGCCCCAGCGCCGTCAAGATCGGCATGGTTTCCTCTGCCGAGATTATCGAGGTTATCGCCGACCGCCTGAGCGCCTGGAACGCGACAAACGTGGTCGTCGACCCCGTCATGGTAGCCACCTCGGGCGCACGGCTGATTGCCGAAGATGCCGCCGAGGCGCTCACCCGCCGCCTGTTCCCACTAGCAACCGTCATCACGCCCAATATTCCCGAGGCCATGGCCCTGCTTGACTACGAGGTCGACTCCGAGCGCACACAGCAAAATGCTGCCATGCTCCTCACCCGCCGCTTTGGTTGCGCATCCCTCGTTAAGGGTGGGCATCTTGTCAACGAGGCCAACGATGTATTGGCCGAACCCGCGCCACTCGATGACGAGGGCAACCATCTGGGCGATCCGCTCACCACATGGTTCCGTCACAAGCGCATCGAGACCAGCAACACGCACGGCACCGGCTGCACACTCTCGTCCGCTATCGCCTGTGCACTGGCCCAGGGCATGGATCTTGCCGACGCCATCAACGCCGGCAAGGCCTACCTAACAGGCGCCCTCGCCGCCGGTTTTGACATGGGCAAAGGCTCCGGCCCCGTCAACCACATGTGGCAATATTAAGATTTGCAGCCCAAAACCGCCGCAAAGGGGACAGGCACCTTTGCGGTGGCTCCCATAAACATCTCGATCTGTAACAGTTAGAGCCCATTTTTCAGCCCACCTGTTATAGATCGAGACATTCAAATTCCACTGAGAAGATAGTCTTGATCTGTAACAGTAACCTCGGCTAAATCGACCCTAGATGTTACAGATCGAGACAAACCAACGAAACAAGCCATCACAAGGGTACCTTTGTGATGGCTTGGGGCCGTGCTACTCACCGAGTATCTCTTTGAGCTTGGCTGCCACGGCATGTCCCAAGCTCTCGTGGCTTTCGGGCATCATATGCAGATAGTCGATATCGCCCGGCTCGGCAAACTCGGCGGCATTCAAAAAGTCGCAGCCAAACTGCTCGGCCACGTGCGCATAGTACTCGCCAAAATGTTCAGATGCCTCGACGGAACGCTCGTCAAAATCGGTCATATATACATCGGCGATCTGCGGCTTGATCTTGATAGGAGCCATCAGCAGGATGCGCGGGCAAGGCGCAGCGTCGGTCCACGGAAACGCGCGGACGGCGCGAATCAGCGCCATGGCGCCACGGGCGATATCGGAAGCTGTCACGTTAAAGACCGTCTTACAGTCGTTGGTGCCTAGCATGATCACAATGGCGTCCAGCGGCTTATGAGCCTCGAGCAGCATCGGAAGCGCGCGAATGCCGTTGAGGTTAGTGTCCAGATGGCACATGTCGTCGCGTACCGTCGTGCGGCCGTTGAGGCCTTCTTCAATTACATGCCAGCCCTCGCCTAAGTCACGTTGGACCACGCCACACCAGCGCACATCCTGCGCATAGCGCACCGCGGTACCGTCGCGCATGCCCGCCGGATCGTAACCATAGGTGTTGCTGTCACCAAAGCACAGAACGTTTTTCATCGTAAGCTCCCCACTCAATAAAAAGCCGACAGGAGCAGCCTCTCCCGTCGGCTCGGTATATCGCATCACGAGCACCGTTTACAGGTACTTGCGCCAGTCGTCGTCATCCTCGTCATCCTCGGCAGCGGCCTGAGCCTGCTCGGCGGCACGGGCGGCTGCGGCGCGGGCGGCAACCTGAGCATAGGACTCCTCGTTTCGCTCGGGGAAGTTTGCCAGCACGTGCTCGAATTTGGCGAAGTCCTCGTCCCAGCGCGTAGAGGGCACGGCAAAGAAGACCTGCTTGACCTTGAAGTCGCCCGATGCGAGCTCCTTGCGGAAGAGCTCGGCCACGGCCTCTGCGTCAAAGCCGTTGTTCTCGCAGCCCCAAGCACCCACTACGAGCTTCTCGCGGCCAAGCTCATCGCAGATAGCAAGCACAAAGCGAATGCGGTCGCGCAGGGCGTCAAGCAAGGCATCGTCGCTCACGCGGTACTCCTGGCGAGCACGCTTGGCGTTGGGTGCAGCGGCGACGATCACGTCGGCATAGGCGTGCACATGCTTGCGCTCGAAGCGCACCGCGGGCACCACCAGCGCACGGTTGCGGTACAGCTCACAGTTGATGTTGCGGCGACGGTTCTCACCGTACCATTTACGCTGCTTATCGAGGACGTTGTACAGATACGAATCGGCGCACAGCGTGGCCTCCTGGCCCAGATAACCCTGAATATATCCACCGCCCGGATTGGTAAACGAGGCAAAGGCGAGCACGGCCATGTCGCAGAACTGCGCATAGCCGCGACCGTTATCGAGGATTGCCTGCGTGGCGGAGGCATCAAGCACAGTGACCTCGGGCAGGACCGGAGCGGGCTCCTCAGCAGGCGCGGACTCAGCTTCGGCGATTTCCTCGGCAGGCTCCTCGACGGGCTCGGGCGCCGCCTCGGTCTCGGGCGCTGCCTCGACCTCGGCAGTCTCCGCGTTCTCGACGTCCTCGGCGACCTGCTCTTCGGGGGCCACAGCAGTCTGAACCTTGGCCTTCATCGCCGCGACAAAGCCGGTGGGCATGCCGTCAAACTCGCGAACACCGGCAAGCGAACGCTCGATATCCTTGGCGCAGGTCTCGGACACAGTCATCACATGGCGCTCGGCGGCCTTGGCACGGGCCTCGCGCTTGGGATTGGGCTGACCCGCTCGGTTGGACCTGCGGTTACGGTTCCTGTTGTCGACGTCTGCCATAAGTGGTCACCTTTCCTGTCGCTGCCGCTATCGGCTTTTCTCATCCATGATACCCCGCCGCGCACAAAAAAGACGGCCCCGAAGGACCGCCTTTCGCATCGTTTTACCGTGTCCGGCAGGAAGCATCGCAATGCCGCGCTTTAATCGCGACGGCCGAGGATGTTCAGAATGCGCAGGAACACGTTGATGATGTCCACGAACAGGTTGGATGCCATGAGCACGGCGTTGGGCAGCGTGGGCGGCACCGTCGTTGCCACATAGGTGTCGTAGCCGATGAAGCCGGCGAACACCACGATCACGATCAGGTCGGTGATGGACTGCGAAACGCCCATGAACATCAGCACGATCTCGACCAGAATCGTGGCAAACAGGATGCCAAAACCAATGCCATACACACGCTGGAAGAACTTGGGGAAGGTCACGCCCAGCGCACCAAAGACAAAGGTGATGGCGGCCGTGGCGATAAAGGCGGTGTTAATGGTAGGCAGGTCGTAGTTGGCAAGACCAAACGACGCCGTCAGGCCAAAGGTGCTCGCAAAGACCACGTAGCCCACGAGTGACAGGCCCACGGACTGTTTGCTGGCAGCAGCCGACATCATGACCATGCCGACGATGGTCAAAATAAATGAGCCAAAGACCAGTGGCAGGGCGGCGCCGCTCATCATCATGCGCGCAAACGACATGGTGCTCGTAAAGTAAGCACCGGCGCCCATGGCGCAAAAGCCCAAAAAGATGAGAGCAGACATGACAAGGTTGTACGCGCGCGGCGACATCTCCTTGGCACGGCTTGCGCCGGTCTCGATGGGGCCATTCTGATAGCCCTGGATATCGTTCATAATTTCGTCCTTTCAAAAAGCACCGCGACGGCGCCGTAGCTGACAAGTTTCCTGCCATTGTACCCGAACGCCACGCGTTCTTACCTGCGGCGCTCGCTCTCGAGTGTTCGGTCGAACGCCCACACCCACCAACGCATCAGATGAGTCTGCGAGCCATCCGGTCGCTCGCGTGCCTGTTCTTCCAGATACAGTTCGGTCGCATGTCCGCCAAAACGAACCTTATACGTTGCCGTACGAATGCCGTGAACCGTCAGGCCAAACCCAGTGGTCGAGACAATCTCGTCAATCGTAAAGCAACGACCGTCGACCCAGCAGACGGTGACCGGCACGACCTGTCCGCCCGCGAGGATGCGAGCCACGACGTCCACATACTGCTTGTGCACGCGCCGAGTTTTGCCATCTGTCTGTCGATATTCCATGTCTCCTATTATCGAACGCATGTTTGCATATTGTAAAGCGAACAGACTGTGGTTTTGGGGTGTTGGGGCGCGCGCACGTGTCCTCATGGTGTGTTAGCAAAAAGAACACCCACGGTCAACAGGGCTAATATTCATTTTTAGTGCCAAAAAAATTCACTGCTCCCATCAGAACTCGGTAAAGAAACCCGCAGGAGGTGATACGATTTATCATGTTTCTGTAACGTGCCTGCAAACTTCGAGAAAGCCCATATATGGACGTAACGTTCTCAACCTTCCTCGGCCAACTTGTGTCGAACCCAGTCCTTGCCGTCACCGTGATCCTCGCGCTCGGCGCCATCTTCGTCAATGGATGGACCGACGCACCCAACGCCATCGCGACCTGCGTCACTACGCGTTGCATGCCCGCCCGCGCCGCTATTCTCATGAGTGCCGCATTCAACTTCCTTGGCGTGCTCATCATGACGCACTTTAACGCGAGCGTCGCCAACACCATCTCCCATATTGTCGACTTTGGCGGAAACAGCACCATGGCGCTCGCCTGTCTGTGCGCGGCGCTGTTCTCCATCGTCGTCTACGGCGCCACAGCGTCGCGTTTTGGCATCCCCACCTCGCAAAGCCACAGCCTTATCGCCGGCCTGACCGGTGCCGCCATCGCCCTCGGCGGTGCGAGCAGCGTCAACGTCCACGAGTGGATGAAGGTCATCTACGGCCTGGCGCTCTCCATCGGTCTGGGCTTTGTCATGGGCTGGGTCCTGTGCAAGCTCGTCTCGATTCTTTTCGCCGCCGCCAACAGGCGACGTGCCAATGTCTTCTTTAAATACGCTCAGATCGCGAGCGCTGCGGCCATGAGCTTTATGCACGGCGCGCAGGATGGACAGAAGTTCATCGGCGTGCTCTTTTTAGGCGTGGCCTTTGCCAGCGGCCAGACGAGCGTCGGCGATGCCGGCATCCCCATCTGGATCATGCTGCTGTGCTCGGCCACTATGGGTATCGGCACTAGCGTGGGCGGCGAGCGCATCATCAAGTCCGTCGGCCAGAGCATGGTTAAGCTCGAGAAGTATCAGGGCTTCTCCGCCGACCTCGCGGGCGCCGCAAACCTGCTGCTTGCCACCCTTACCGGCATCCCCGTGTCCTCCACCCACATCAAGACCTGCGCCATCATGGGCGTCGGTGCCGTCAAGCGCCTTTCGGCCATCAACTTCGGCGTCGTCAAGGACATGATGTTCACCTGGTTCTTCACCTTTCCCGCCTGTGGACTCATCAGCTTTGTCATGGCCAAGCTGTTCATGATGTTCATCTAGTCAAACCGAGCGTCCATCCGGACCGTAATACTTCGCCCACCCGTCTTCGCCTCGAAAGGACCCACTCATGGCAAAGAAACCCGATTCGTTCTACTTTGACAACTACGTCGCCTGCGCCGACCTTGCCGTCCAGGCCGCCGAGCTGCTCACCAAGATTTTCGAGAACTTCGATCCTGCAAAGATTCACGATATGCTCGACAAGATGCACGCGATCGAGCATGCGGCCGACAAGAAGCACCATGAGCTTGAGGACGCCCTGCTCACGGCCTTTATCACCCCGCTTGAGCGCGAGGACCTGGACCTGATGAGCTGCTCGCTCGACACCGTGCTCGACCGTATCGAGGGCGTCGTGCAGCGCGTCTACTTCACCAACATCCAGAGCATCCATCCCGACGCCATCGTCATCGCCCACAAGGTGACCGACGCCTGCCGCGCCATGAAGGACCTGATGGTCGAGCTGCCTAACTACCGCAAGTCCAAGACGCTGCGCGAGCTCGTCATCCAGATCAACACCATCGAGTCCGAGGCCGACGAGCTCTATATCAACGCCATGCGTAACCTGCACGTCAACGGTAAGGACCCGCTCGAGGTCATTGCTTGGCGTGACGTGTATGCCTTCCTGGAGTACTGCGCTGACTGCTGCGAAAATGTGGCTGATGTTGTGGATTCGATTGTGATGAAGAACAGTTAATTGGGGGTACGTGTCCCGGCGGCGAAGGGCCGGCCACGGTTTGCTTTCTCACTCCGGCTGCTTTGCAGAGTCGTTCGAAAGTAAACCGTGGCCGGCCCTTCGCCTTACGTATCACCATTGGGAACTTTGGCTGATAGTTGTAGCGCAATGGAGGTTTGGCTGAAGGGACCTTTGATACTCGTTCGGACACTTTGGCCCTTGATGAGCGTTTGGCTGATTGCTGCTTTGGGTACTCTTTGGGTTACTTTTGGTTTGTTTGATTTTTAATTTTAGGAGGGCTTGTATGTCTTATTTGGATCTGGCTCGGGGTCGTTATTCTTGTCGCGAGTTTGAGGATCGTTCTGTTGAGCAGGCTGTGGTGGATGCCATTGTTGAGGCTGGGCGTATTGCTCCTTCTGCTTGTAATAATCATCCAAGCCGTGTGATGGTGCTGGATACGCCTGAGCTTCTGGAGAAGGCTGCTGCTTGTCAGCCTCGGTTTGCTCGTGATGGGTCTATCTTTGGAGCTCCGCTTGTCTTCCTTATTTGCAGCGTTACCGATGATGCTTGGGTGCGCCCGTATGACCAGATGAATTCCAGTGAAATCGATACGTCCATCGTGTGCGACCAGATGGTGATGGAGGCCACCGAGCAGGGCCTGGGAACGTGCTGGGTATGCCATTTTAAGCCTGAGGTGGCACAGGAGCAGTTCAATCTGCCCAAGGGCGTCTATCCCTATCACATGCTCGTCTGTGGCTATCCCGCCGACCACATCGCCGATCCCGAGCATCGCGAGGCCCGCACTATTCCCCTCTCCAACTTCCTCCTCAAGTAGTTTTTAGACATACCTTAAAAACTACCTTTTACCACGCGCCCTTCGCCGAGTTCTGTCCTATCGCATGCAGAGCTCGGCGTTTTGTTTCCCAACCCGTATACAGCCACAAAAAAGGAGCCCGCAGGTGCGAGCTCCTCTTAAGGACACTAGATTGTAGCTCTGATGCTAGTCCAGGTCGTCGGCGGCAAAGTTGTCGATCGGGGCGAAGGGATCGGCCACGGGGACAACCGGGTCAGCGACGGGCAGCGGCTCGGCGGGAACAGTCACCGCAGGAGAAGCGGCAGAACCGACCGGCGTGGAGGCCATGAGGTCGGCCGGGAAGGAGTTCTGGGCATCGTCCATGAAGTGCTGGATGAGCTTGAGGTACTCGGCCTTGAACTCCTCGCGGGAAGCCTTGAGACGATCGATTTCCTCGAGCTCGGCCTGCTTCTCGGTCAGAGCCTGGCGGATAACCTCGCGTGCCTTAGCGTCAGCCTCGTTGCGGATACGCTCAGCGTTCTCGTTGGCATCGTTGACGATGGTCTCAGCGGTCTGCTGGGCAGCGATCAGGGCAGCGGAAATCTGGCGCTCCTGAGCGGAGAAGTCAGGGGCGGGAGCAGCCACGGGGGCGGCAGGAACGGCTTGGGCGGTGGCATCCTGAGCCTGGGCAAGCTGAGCCTGCGCATCGGCAAGCTGCTGCTCGGTAGCAGTCAGGCGACCCTTAAGGTCGACGATCTTAGCGAGCATAGCGTCAACCTCGGAGGACAGCGTCTCCAAGAAGACGTCGACCTCGGCGGGATCGTAGCCACGCTTGGCCTCAGAGAAAGTCTGAGCCTGGATGTCTGCAGGGGTAATAGCCATAACAAGTCTCCTTTTTCATCGCCTCGGCGCTACACGCCCGACGTAAGTTACTAAGTCAGTTCTATACGAGTATACCTATAAGAAGCTGCAGAACCAGCCTCTGCACCAACTGCAACGCAATAATCGCAACGACCGGCGAAAAATCGATACCGCCCATCGGCGGGATGAAACGACGGAACAGGTTGAGCCACGGACCGCACACGCTATCGAGCACCGCAGCAATATCCTGAAGCAAACCACCCTGCTTCATGGGAATCCACGTCATAAAGCAGTAGACGACAATGAGCGTGGAATAGAAGTTGAACAGCGTGTTGACCAGCTGGACGATAGTGTAGATGTTGATGGGAATCTCCTCGTCTTGTCTTTACTTAAGGTAGCCGTCGGCACGAAGCTTCTTGAGATCGGAATCTTTGACCTCGCAGCCGGCGGGCAGCACCATGAACACGCGGTCGCCCACCTCCTTGACCGTGGCACCCAGACCGCAGGCAAAGCCGTAAGAGAAGTCCAAGACGCGCTTAGCAACTTCGGTGCGTACGCCCACAAAAATCAGTGCGACAGGCTGCTTGGTGCGAACGCGGCGCACCACGGTCTCCACGTCGTCATAGCTCTCGGGGCGCAGGACATAGGCCGGCAGCTGCGGCGTGGCGTTGATGATATTGCTCGCATAGGCCGAGGCATCACTCGGTGCAGGCGCGGGCGCAGCGGCGGCACGGGCGCGGGTGTTCTCGGCGTAGCTCGACGGCGTGTCATAGGCACCAGGACGATAACCGCTCGCAACACTGTCCTGCGAGCGCGAAGGCGGGTTATACGTCGTGGCATGGCGGGAGTCATCGCCGACCAGCTGACCGGAGCGCGTATACACGGCAACCGACTCAGCTTCACCGCGGCGCGTCTGACCAAGCAGGCCGTTGCTCGGCTCGTCTTGGGTGTAGAAGCCCTCGCCCGAAGCACCGCCGTAGCCGTTGCCCTGATAACTATCGTCATAGCCGTCATCGTAGCCGTAGTCGTCGTCCTGGCCATAACCCTGGTCGTAACCCTGCTGGCCGCCCAGGTGCATCTTATTTTTAATCTCGTCAAGGAAGCCCATGGTTGTGTCCTCTCGCGGTTTAGTGCAGGCGCCCCGATAATCAGTGCGCACTTCAGAGCCTTATTTTACTGCAAACTCCGGGCTAAATACTACCCTGCCCAGGCGAACGAGCGTAGAGCCCTCCTCAAGGGCAGGCTCAAAGTCCTCGCTCATGCCGCAGGAAAGCTCAGGCAGGTTCAAATCGGGATGCGCAGCCTCCAGCTCATCCCTCAGCTCACGAAGCCCCGCAAAGGTGCGGCGTGCCACATCCTTATTCCCCCGGGGCGCCATAGTCATAAGCCCCTGTACGCAAATTCCCTCAAGTTCCGCAAGCTCACCCGCGGCGGCGCGAATCTCATCGGGCGAAAAGCCTCCCTTCGACTCCTCACCACTCACATTGACCTCGATGAGCACACGCTGGGGGCCGGCGAGCTCGCCTGCCTCAATCTTGCGGACAGCACGGCTCGAGATCGCCTGTGCCAGATGCAGCGAACCCACCGAGTGAATCAGCTCGGCTGAGCCCAGCACCGCATTGATCTTATTGGTCTGCAGGTTGCCGATCATATCGAAGCGCACCTCGGGCAGCTCCGGATGCTCCGCCAGACCCGTGAGCTTGCGAACCAGCTCCTGCGGGCGGTTCTCGGCAAAATGGCGATACCCCGCCTGGATAGCAGCAACAGTCTCATCGACACCAACGGTCTTGGACACGGCAATGAGGCGCGCGGCGTCGTGGGGGCGGCCCGCGCGATCGAGCGCCGCATAAAAACGTTCCAGAATCTGCTCGCGGCGAGCGCGCATCAAATCCAAATAGTTATCCATTGCCAATCGCCTCCGCTGACAGCCAAACAAGTAGTCCCATGCTAACGCAAGAGCGCGGCCCCGCATGTGCAAGGCCGCGCTCACTTAGGTATTTACAATCTTTCGACGAACGGGGCTACTTACTCCTCGTCGTCCTCGCCATCGTCCTCGTCCTCAAGATGATCGAGCAGGTAGCGAAGACCCTCGCTGACCTCGTTGGCGGGCACCTTGGCAACGTAGCGCGCGTCGACGGCGGGCCTCATGATAACACCCTCGCCCGAAGGCACGCGCATGCTCTCGAGCTCGTCCTCATCAGTGCGGGCGATATCGCCGGCGTTCATACGCTGACCAGTCAACAGGAAGGTCAGACGGCAAGCGGCATCGATGGAAATGGAAGCGATGCGATCGAGGTAGCGCGAAACCATGATGGCGCGGCGCAGGTCGTCATAGTTGCTGTCGTCGTCCATAAAGTCGCCCGTATCCATACGGTTAAAGGTGCGGAAGAACTTCTCGTAGGCGGCGTGCACTGGCTCGTCCTCGACGGCCAGGTTGCAGATGATGGACATGTCATTGGTGACGAGCGCAGAAAGCGAAGAGCCCAGCACCTGGTAAACAGCTTCGGCCTCGGCCTCAACCGTACCGACGAGCTCCTGGGGCAGCGAGATGTCGGCCTTGATCATATGACGCGTGGCACGGCAGATCTGACGGACCTTATCGGTCATGCGCTGCAGGTTAAAGTCGACGTAGATGATCGTCTGAAGCAGGCGGAAGTCGGAGGCGACCGGTGACTGCGTGGCGATCAGGTTGTAGCAGACGGCCTCCAGGTTGGCGCAGCGCGCGTCAATCGAAAGCGTACGTTTCTTGGTCTTGGTGGCGAGCTTGCGGTCGTCGGTCACATAGGCCTTCACGGCATCGTGGAGAGCCAGATCGACGGCCTCATAGATGCTCAGCATCTCGTGACGGGCCTCGACGAGCTGACGGGAAAACAGTTTGCGCATGGTTCACTCCAATCAGTTGGGTGCGGTCATGCCGCCCGCACAGTGAATACGCACCGGACCAGGTCCGATCGGCTTGGGACTAGTCGCACCGATCAGCCAAAGCGGCCGGTGATATAGTCTTCCGTCCGCGAGTCCACCGGGCTGGTGAAGATCGCGTCGGTTTGACCATACTCGATGAGCGTGGCGGGCTCGCCGGCAACTTCCTGCAAGAAGAATGCGGTGTAGTCGCTGATACGAGCTGCCTGCTGCATTGAATGCGTGACGATGATGATCGTCATCTCGGGCGCCAGCTCGGCCATCAGATCCTCGACCTTAGAGACGGACGTGGGGTCGATGGCGGAACAGGGCTCGTCCATCAGGAGAACATCGGGTTGCACCGCAAGCACGCGCGCGATGCACAGACGCTGCTGCTGACCGCCCGAGAGCGCCAAACCATCCTTGTTGAGCTGATTGGATACCTCTTTCCAGAGGTTGGCGCGCTTGAGCGATTCTTCCACGATGTCATCGAGGTCGCTTTTGCTAGTCACGCCCTGCAGACGAGGGCCAAAGGCGACATTCTCGTAGATGGATTTAGGAAACGGGTTGGGCTGCTGAAAGATCATGCCCACGCGACGACGGAGATCGACCGGGTCGACGCCCTCGGCATAGATATCATTGCCGTCGAGCGTCATGGTGCCCTCGACGCGCGTACCCTCGATCAGATCATTCATGCGGTTGATGCAGCGCAAAAACGTCGACTTGCCGCAGCCCGAAGGGCCAATGAAGGAGGTGATGGCGTTTTTGGCGATGTTGAGGTCAAGCCCCGTCAGCGCATGAAAGTCACCGTACCAAAAGTTGAAATCCTTGGCCGTAATGGCCGATTGCTCCAGCGTGGGAGCGGACTGATAAACGGACATGGGACTCCTTAACTAGCGACGCTTGCGCGACAGGAAGCGCGCAAACAGGTTGAAGGCCAGAATGATCACCATCAGCAAGAGCGCGGTGCCGTAGGCTGCGTTCATGTTGATGCCGTCGTTTGCAAGCAGGTACAGGTGAACCGTCATGGGGCGGCCGGAATCGAGCGGCGAAATAGGTAGATTGATGGCTTGGCCCATGGTGTAGAGCACCACCGCGGTCTCGCCAATGGCACGGCCGATGGCGAGGACGATGCCCGTGGCAATACGGCCAAAGGCAGAAGGAAGCACGATCTTGGAGACGACCTGCCACTTGGTGGCGCCCAGGCCGTACGCGCCCCAACGGATATAGCGCGGAACGGCGCGAATGGCCTCTTCGGTGGTGCGCATGACGATGGGAAGCATCAAGAGCGCGAGTGCCAGAGCGGCCGAGACCATCGAAAGGCCCAGACCCATGGCCTCGACAAACAAGGCGTAGCCAAACAGGCCCATAACGATAGAGGGCACCGAGGCCAAAGCGTCAGCAGCGTAGCGAATGAGCTCGACGACCTTGCCCTGCTTGGCGTACTCGGCCAGATAGACGGCTGCCAGCACAGCAATCGGCGTGCAGATAAGCATGGCGAGCGCCGTCACATAGACGGTCGAGACGATCGTGGGCCAAATTCCGCCCTCGGCGTTGACGCCCTGGGGCCAACCGAAGATAAAGTCGAGCGAGATATGCGGCAGGCCGTTAATGACCACATAGGCGATGATAGCGACCAGCACCAGCGTGGTGATATAGGCAGCCGCGCGGAATACGCCAAGCATAATCTTGTTGGACAGGTCCTTGTTGATGCGGCCCTTCTTGCCGTGGGAAAGGGCACGCTTGATGCGCTCGCGCGACGAGGTCGTATCGACCGTCGTGTCAACGGAATCGGACATAGCCTACCCCCTCTTCTTCTTGGAAATCAAACGGACGACGCCCACCAGCGTGGCGGAGATGATAAACAGGACCACGCCCATGCCGAACAGCGCCGAGCGGTGCAGACCCGAGGAATAGCTCATATCGAGCGCGATCTGGCTCGTGAGCGTCGAGATGGGGCTCGCAATGCTGTCGGGAATAACCGGGGCGTTACCCACGACCATGAGCACGGCCATGGTCTCGCCGATGGCACGGCCCATACCCAGCACGATCGCATCCACGATACCCAGCTTGGCGGCAGGTAGCACGACCTTATAGATGGTCTGCCACTTAGTAGCACCCATGGCATACGATGCCTCGCGAATACCCATGGGAATAGAATTGAGGGCATCGATGGTGAGCGTGGTGATGGTAGGGACGATCATGATGGCAAGCACGAACCACGCCGTCAGCGCACCAAAACCAAGACCACCGGTCACCTGCGCGATAAACGGACGGATGATGATCATGCCAAAGAAGCCATAGATGATAGAAGGGATGCCGGCCAACAGGTCAACGGCAGGGCTGATGAGCTTGCGTACGCGCTTGCCGGCGATCTCGACCAGATACACGGCCGTGCCCACGCCCAGGGGCACACCCATGGCGAGCGCACCGACGGTCACCAGACCCGAGCCGGCAAGCAGCGACACGATGCCGTAGTGGCCCTCAGAGGGCGCCCACGTAAAGCTAAAGAAATCCGCCAGACCGATGTCGGTAAAGACGGGCAGCGCCGAGTACGTGGTAAAGACAAAAATCAGGATGACGGTAACAACCGCCAAGAACGCGCAGGCAAAGAAGATCCACTGCAGCGCCTTCTCCTTGATATAGGTGCTGCGCGATACGAGCGCCAGCTCGCGCTTCTTGGGCGCCTGAGCATTCTGTTCAGTCTGGGAGTTTTCCTGTGCTTCCATGCTACTCACTCCCCTTCTCGTCGTTGGTGACGGGAATAAAGCCCGCCTCGCGAATCTGCTTGTCCATCTTTTCGGACGTCACGTAGTCGATGTAATCCTGCGCCTGCTGCGAAGACGCACCCTTCACAAAGAAGTAAAGGTCGCGCGAGATGGGATAGCCGCCACTCGCGACCGTCTTCTCGGACGCCTCAACATGATTGACCGAGACGGCCTTGACCGAGGTCTTGGCGTTGAGGCTATCGACGAAGCCCAGTGAAATGTAGCCGATAGCCCCGCGCGAACGAGATACCACGTCGCGCACCTGGCCCGTGCCCGAAAGAACGGCCGAGCGGCGATCGAACGGGGTGCCGTCCATCACGATGGTGCGGAAGGCCTCACGCGTGCCGGACGCCTCGTCTCGGTTGATGACCTGGATCTTCAGGTCCTCTCCGCCGACTTCCTTCCAGTTGGTGATCTTACCGGCGTAAATATCGCGGAGCTGCTCGGTCGAGAGGTTATCGACCGGGTTATCGTCGTTCACGATGACCGCGATACCGTCGTGGGCAATGACGATGGGAGTCAGGCCCAGATCCTGTTCGTCGGCATTGAGTCCACGGGAGGAGCTGGCGATATCGGCCGTGCCAGCGCTGACGGCTTCGATGCCAGCGGAAGAGCCCAAACCAGAGACGAGCACGTCGATGCCGGTCTCCTCCTTAAAGCCCTCTGCCGCAATCTCGGCGATAGGAAGACAGGTCGTGGAGCCGGCCACGGTAATGGAAGAGGTAGAAGATCCCGAAGAACAGGCGCACAGCGTAAGCGTAAGCACAGCGGCGCTCAGGACCGATACGATCTTTCTCATAGCATCACGCCGATCGCAGCATGGCGCCCACAGGTGCCGTCCTCGTTACGGTAGGAATAAAAGCGGTCGTTCTGACGCACAGTCGAAAGCTGGGTATCCACGATATTATCCGCGTCCACACCGGCATCTACCAGCGCCTCACAAATGGCAGCGGAAAGATCGAGCATGCGAGAGGCACTCGCATCGATGCACGAAAACTCGGCGGCAAAGCGGTCCATGAGTTCCTGGGATACCTCATATTCGTCAGCCAAGATATGGGGGCCGATATAGGCGGAAACGTCGCTCGCATCGCAGCCGACAGCATCGCAAAGCGCCTGGCACGCCTTGGCAGAAATACGTGTAATCGTGCCCTTCCAACCGGAGTGCACCACGGCAAATCCGCCGGGGGCCACCAGCACCACGGGAACGCAGTCAGCAAAGCAGAGCAGCACGGGCACGTCATGGGCCGTACAGACGATGGCATCGCAGCCCTCGGCAATCTGCTCGCGAACAGCCTCAAGATCGTCGGCGCCGTTCGAAGTCACCGTAACGATATGGTCACCATGTACCTGATTGGGCACGAGCAGATTATGCTCGCACTCAGTGGCGCCCATAGCTTCGAGCGCTCGACGACGATTTTCTTGAACAGCAAAGGGGTCATCGCCTACATGCGAGCCCAGGTTGAGCGAGGAGTACGCGTCTTCAGAAACGCCACCGGTGCGCTCGGTAAAGGCAAAGCGAACATCGGATGTCGCGCCCTCCACCAACGTAACTCCATCATGGTCGACACGCGAAACGTTGTCCGCACGTGCTGCCATACTAAAGCCTCCTAATAACACAAGTACCGCGGCATCGCCGCTACAGCCAGCGTTTATACGGCTGTCATACTTCCTTAAAAGGATACCCGCAGCGGTAGGGACCAAACGTAAAGGGAACGTAAGGAGATTGGAGGCTTTCGTTTACAAACGAGAAACAAAACGGGGTGCATCCAAATGGACACACCCCGTGCAGGTCGTTAAGAAAAACGAACTAGAAGCTACCGCGCTTCAGGAAGTCGGGAAGCTCGAACTGGTCGTTGCCAAAGTTGGGCAGCTCGGTACCACCGACGTTGCGGGTCGGAGCGGCCTGAGCCGGGCTGGCAGCCGGAGCGGTGCGCTGCGGCTCAGCGGAGGCAGCGGCCTTGCTCTGAGACTGCTGAGCAGCAAAGAGCTCGTCCTGACGGTTGACGTTGGAATCGGAGAAGCCCGTAGCGATAACGGTGATACGCACCTGATCGCCCAGGGACTCGTCGACAACGGTACCGAAGATGATGTTCGCCTCGGGGTCGACGGCGTTGGCGACAACGTCGGCGGCGTCGCTGATCTCCTGGATGCCCAGGTCCTTGGAACCAGCGATGGAGAGCAGCACGCGCGTGGCACCATCGATGGAGCTCTCGAGCAGCGGGCTGGAGATGGCCTGCTGGGCAGCGTCGACGGCACGAGTATCCCCAGAAGAGGTACCGATACCCATCATGGCGGTACCGGCCTGCTTCATGATGGTCTTAACATCGGCGAAGTCCAGGTTGATGATACCGGGGACGGTGATGAGGTCGGTGATGCCCTGGGTGCCCTGGGAAAGGACGCCATCGGCAATCGCGAAGGCCTCGAGCATGGTGGTCTTCTTCTCGGCGATGTCGAGCAGCTTATCGTTAGGGATGACGATCATGGTGTCGACGCAATCGGAGAGGGTCTTGATGCCCTCCTCGGCGCTCTTCTTGCGCTTGCGGCCCTCGAAGGTGAAGGGCTTGGTCACGACGGCGACGGTCAGTGCGCCGACCTCGTTCATCGCGATATCGGCAACGATGGGAGCAGCGCCGGTACCGGTGCCACCGCCCTCACCGCAGGTGATAAACACCATGTCGGCGCCAGCGAGCGCCTCGGCAATGTCGTCGCGGGACTCATCGGCAGCCTTGCGGCCAACCTCGGGGTTGGCGCCGGCGCCCAGGCCGCGGGTAAGGTCGGTGCCGATGTGCACCTTGATATCGGCATCAGAGATCGCGAGCGCCTGAGCATCGGTGTTGATGGCAACAAACTCGACGCCGCGGATGCCCTCTTCGATCATTCGATTGACCGCGTTGGTACCGCCGCCGCCGACGCCGACCACCTTAATGACGGCAAGGTAGTTGTTGATCTCTGTCTCGTGCATGTCGGTCCTCCGAACAAAGGTTATAGCCATAGCATGGGTCGACCCCTGCGCACATTAACCTTCAGGTTGAAAGTAAATGCAAAGGTAAACCGTATTATGTTTGCACATTATGAACGTATCAGTCAAATAATTGACCGTGAAAACCAAACAAACCAGATAAACGGCGTGGTATGGCCCCTCAACAAAGCATCAACCAGCGCTACGAGGTCGGAGCATTCCTAAAAGTGTAGTTGCCCGGAGAGCGCACATTGATATACGTTACGCCCTCTACCTGCGAAAGCAACTTGGTAACCACGCGTTCCTTCTTGGCGATATCGTCCGAATCGCCCAGCGACACCTCAATGCCGTTATTGAGGTTTGCCGAGATGGCTTCGACCGAAGGCGTGGAAATATCCTTGACTTGTCCCAAGAACTCGCTCGAAAAACCACGCACATAATCCAGGCCGGCCTTAACGGCTTTGGAGTTCACCGCCTGGCCGGAAACCGGAGCGACATCCGCCGAGACATCAGTCAACAAAACCGCGCCATAATGCTTGGCGAGCGCCAGCGCGGCATCGATTCCGGTCAAGGTATTTGAGCCCTGCCCTGTCGTGATGACGTTGCCCTGGTCGTCCACTTCGACCGACGTCGACAGCGGAGCGATCCAGGTGTCATCATCTCCGATAGCCCAGGCAAGGTCGTCGGAACTGATATACGCAATGGCGATAACCTTACGCTCCGTCGGCGTGATGATAAGCGTATGGGGAAACTGGCGCTGGACATCCACGCCCGAGACCCACGGGTTCTGCTTGAGATCCTCGGTAATCTGGTCGGGATCGACGTTAAAAAGCGACGTTCCCTCGGGCAAGTCGATCAGCTGGATAGCATCGTGCTTCGTCACGTGCTCGCTGCCTTGAATCTGAATATCAGTGGCAGTAAACAATCCAGAGTTGATCACCACGATGGCAACGACGACGAGCACGGCCAAGACGGCCAGAACGCCGCCCACGATTTTGCCTTTGCCGGTAACGACAGAAGCGGCATCTGATGTTTTATTTGCCATCGCTCCAAGTGAAGATAACGGGTTGAAGCCTTTTTTACTCGAAGGCTTCTTGGCGGTAGCCGGCACCGATATCAGCGAGCGCGGTTTCGATGCGCCCAGCGTGCGGCCTGGACGCGCCGCTTTAGTTCCCGTCGAGGGCTTGGGAGTTGCCATGGGACGGGCAGGCTTGGCGCCCATAGCAGGCTTTGACGTCACCGAGGGACGCGAGGACTTTTTTGCGGCCGGACGATTACCGAGCTGCGAGCCGACGACCGGTCGACTGGTCTGTCGAGCATGCCCGACAGACTTAGAGTGCGCGACGGTATTGCTTTGAGGTTTGGCGGGCGCGCCGGAACGCCCTCCGGCGCGGCGGAAGGTGGGTTTCGATGCTCTAGAAGCCGAGGAATTTAACTTCCGGTCTGAGCTCGATGCCATACGCCTCCCTCACCTTTCCGTGCACATGTCTGATAACCGCGGCAACGTCATCGGCCGAGGCAGTTCCGTTATTAACGATAAAATTAGCGTGAACGGGCGAAACTTCCGCGCCGCCAATCGAAAAACCCTTTAATCCACAATCCTCGATAAGCTTGCCCACACTCGCATCGGGAGGATTGCGAAAGACCGACCCGCAGGATGCGCGACCCATGGGCTGCGTACGCTTGCGCCTCGTCAGGTACCGCTCCATGCGCTCGCGAATGTCGGCCTTGGGCGCCGGTTTAAGCTTGAGCACGCATTCGAGGATGATCTCATTGCGGGGAAGACTACATTCGCGGTAGCCCCAAGTGATCTCGGACCCCGCATAATGCTTGATGCCGGATGCCGGGTCAAACGTTACGACATCCTCAACCAGCGAGCCAATCCACTCGGTCCGTGTGCCGGCATTCATAGATATCGCACCGCCGACCGAACCAGGGATGCCAACGGCAAACTCAAGGCCCGAGAGGCTACGCGACAGGGCATCGTTGACCAGGCGCGCAAACATCACGCCCGCACCGACCGTCAGCGTACAACCGTCATCGGCAACAACCGTGCGCTGAAACTCACGTCCGAGCGAAATGACGGCACCGCGATAACCGCCATCGGCAACCAGCAGATTGGAGCCCTTGCCGATGATGACCCACGGCACCTGCTCGCGATCGAGCACCGCCACGGCGCGGCGGAGGGCATGATAGCTATGGCACGTCACAAAGAGGTCGGCCTTGCCGCCGATACGATAGCTCGTATGACGCGCAAGGCGCTCGTCCTCGATCACATCCGTGTCGATCATGCCCGAGAGCGCCATGACGGCGTTAAACAGACCCATTAGTCTTAAGCGTCTTTCTTGGCAGTCAGATACTCGATAAATTCGGGACCGACGGTCGTAACGTCACCGGCGCCCATGGTGAGCAGCAGGTCGCCCTCGCCCACCATCTGCTCGAGCTCCTGATTGAGCTCAAGACGGCTGGAGCAGTACACGACCTCCTTGCCAGGATGCTTGGCGCGCACGGTATCGGCGAGCATCTTAGAGGTGACACCCGGAATGGGCATCTCGCCAGCCGAGAACACATCAATCAGCAGCAGCTTATCGGCATTGGCAAATGCATCGGCAAAGTCGTCGCACAGGGCCTGCAGGCGCGAATAGCGGTGCGGCTGGAACACGACGTCGACGTGTTTGTAGCCCAGCGACGAAGCGGCAGCAAGCGTCGCCTTGATCTCGGTGGGGTGATGGCCGTAATCATCGACCACGGTGATGCCATCGATATCGCCCACGTGGGTAAAGCGACGGCGGACGCCCTCAAAGCTCGAGAGCGCCTTGGCGGCGGCGTCGATGTCAAGGCCCAGGACATGGGCGACGGTGAGCACAGCCGTGGCGTTGAGCATGTTGTGGCGACCGGGGTTGCTCTTGATCTCCACAGCGTGCTCAGTGCCGTCCTCAAAGCGAACGATAAAGTCACTCTGGATGCCCTTGACATCCGGGTGCACGCAGACGATGTCGTTGCTCTCGGCAAAGCCGTAGGAAAGCACGTGACGGCCCGTCGACTTGGCGAGCTCGACCAGATGCGGGTCCTCGCCGCAGACGATGACGGTACCGTCCTCGCCCACCAGGCTCATGAATTTGGCGAAAGTTGCCTCGATCTCCTCGATACCCGAATAGTGATCGAGGTGGTCGGCCTCGACGTTGGTCACAATGACCACGTTGGGGTTCAGGAACAGGAAGGAGCTGTCGGACTCGTCGGCCTCGGCGACAAAGTAGTCGCCCGAGCCGTTCTTGCCGTTCGTGTCATAGCCCTCGACGATGCCGCCGATCAAGAAGCTCGGATCCAGACCCATGCGGTCGAGCATGGTGGCGCACATCGAAGACGTGGTGGTCTTGCCATGCGTGCCGGCAACGGCGACGGTAGTGTAGCCGTGGCCCAAAGCAGAGAGCATCTTAGCACGGGGCCACACGGGAATGCCCAGCTCGCGAGCGCGCACGAGCTCAGGGTTGGACTCCGGAATAGCGGTGGAGACAACAACCACGTCGGGCTTGACCTCGTCGATCGTGGCTGCCTCATGGCCCACGTGCACCTTCACACCAGCGCGGGTAAGCTGGCGGATATAACGTGACGTCTTAAGGTCGGAGCCGGTAACGGCATAACCGCGCTCGTGCAGAACGAGGGCGATGCCGCTCATGCCGGCGCCGCCGATACCGATAAAGTGGGCGCTCTTAAACTCGGGCGCGGAGGTTGCAGTCTGGGAATCAGCCATGTGCTCGTGTACTCCTTGCGTAAACACTGCCTGTAACCCGTTAACTGTACCGCACCTACTGCATCAGCGCGAGGGCGACCGACGATATCCCGTCTAACTAACGCAAACCCTCTACCGCATCGGCCAGAAGAGCGGCGGCCCTATCCTGAGCCAGACCACGCGCCGCCTGACGCATGGCGTCGCGCGCCGCCACGTCATCGACCAGGTGCAGCAGCTCATCGGCAAAGGCAGAACCGTCGATATCGGCATCGGCGCAGAGCACGCCGGCCCCGGCGTCGACCAGATAACGGGCATTGGTGGTTTGGTGGTCGGCCGTCGCATGCGGATACGGCACGAGCACCGAGGGCACGGCGAGCGCAGCGATCTCGGCCACGCTCGATGCGCCCGAACGCGAGAGCACCAAATCGGCAGCAGCCAGCATATCGCCCATGTTGTCGATGTAAGGCTGGACGCGATAACGCTTCTCCTCCTCGGGCGTCAGCGCCAAAGCGCGCTCGGTCTCCTCAAAGCCGTCGGCACCCGTCGAATGCAACACATAGAGGTTCTTGCGCGAAAGCAGCTCGTTTTTGAGCGAAGCCACGCGCTCGTTGAGGTGCTGGGCGCCAAGTGAACCGCCAAAGACGAGCAGCAGCGTAGCGTCCTCGGGAACGCCAAGTGCCTTGCGGCCGCGAGCGCGATCGCCCTCGATCACCGAGCGACGTACGGGGTTGCCGGTCATGAGCACGTGGTCAGGGTCACCTTCGCGCTCAAAGACCGCGCGCGCTGCCGGCACCGAGATGCACACGCGGGCGGCGTGGGAGTTCATCATCTTGTTGGCCAGGCCCGGAACAGAGTTCTGTTCATGCAGCAGATACGGAACGCCCGCGCCCTTGCACCACCCCAGCAGCGGAACCTCGACATAGGCACCAAAACCGATGGCGGCATCGGGCTTGCCGACCTTTGAGAAATGACTGGCGAGCGCACACTTGGCCTTGTTGACACGCCACAGCGAGGTCAGCGCCGTCCAAGGACGGGAGCGGTCGAAGCCCGTAACCGTAATGGGCACAAAATCAAACCCAGCCTCGGGGACCAGACGACCCTCGAGCTTGCGCGACTGACCCACGAACACAACGTGGTGGCCACGGTCACGCAGCTCTTCGGCCAGGGCGAGCGCGGGGTTAATGTGTCCTGCCGTGCCGCCGGCTGCAATAGCAACGGTCATTTTATCGGTCATGGTAGTCCCTTCGTACACGCGGTCCCTGGTCGTCGGTGCGCAAACGCGCCGACGGGTCCGAGTTCAAATCGATTCGATTATATCCGCCGCCCGCATTGCGAGGGGTTGGGCGCTGCGGACGACCTTGCGGCGCCGTTCGCTGACGCGGACGGGCTGCCGGCTCGGATGCAGAACCATCCAGAACGGTAAAGCCGCTACGCGAAGGTCGTTCACCGCGCACATGGGCTACGCCGGCGGTGCTCTCGTCCATAACGGCAAAGCTCTCACGGCGGCGGTCATACTCATCGCGGCGGGCGCTCTCGTACGAAACGCGCAGGATCAACCCGGCAAGCATGAGCGACACAATAATCGACGAACCGCCGTAGCTAATAAACGGCAACGGTTTACCCGTCATGGGAAACACGTTGAGGATGCCCAGCGCATTGATCAAAAACTGCACCGCAAGAATGACCGCGGAGCCAGACGCCATGAGCGCGCCCCGACGATCGGTCGCTTGCTCGGCAATGCGAAACGCCGAGTAGATCAGCATCGCAAACACCAAGAAGAACAGCACGGTTCCGACAAAACCAACTTCCTCGCCAATAATGGCCAGGATGTAGTCATTGTGCGCCTCGGGCAGATACGAGTACTTCATGGTTGAGTTGCCGATGCCACGGCCGAACAGACCGCCCGAGGCAAAGGCCATGATGGCAAGCGTGGCCTGATAGCCGTCACCATACTCGTCGGCCCAAGGGTTCAAGGCAACCTGAATACGCACCATACGGTACGGCTCTGCAACAAGCGCAATCACGATCACGAGAATGCCGAAGATTATCACGCCGATGATAAATTTGGGGTCGAGACCCGCAAACAACGCCATGCACATGAGGGTCAACAGGATGATCAGAACGGTACCGAAATCGGGCTGGATAAAGATCAGAAAGAGCGAAATGCCCAGGTAGATACCCATCTTGCGAAGGAATTCGTTGATGTTGCCACCGGGCGAAAAGAAGCGGTCGAGCATGATGGCCGAATACGCAATGGCAAATGGCTTTAAAAACTCGGAAGGCTGGAACTGAATGCCGGCGATGTTGAGCCAGCGCGTGGCGCCACGGCTGCCGCTGCCCACCAAGAACACCAGCAGAAGCAAGAACATCATGCCGATAAGGAAGATCCTGAGCACATCCTCCCCAAACCAGCTGTCCGGCAAAACGCGCACGATGGCAATCAGCGCCAGAACACCAACCACGGCAAACGCGGCCTGTCGACCCAGGAAAAACGTCGCCGAGCCATTCTCGTGCAGCGCCTCGACCGAAGACGCCGAGTACACCATCAGCAGACCAAAGCACACCAAAGTAAACAGGCAGGCCATAAATATCAGACGGGGGCGCATGATGCGGGCGGGAACGCCGGCAATATAGCGTTCGCTAAACGACTGCCCGCCGCGACCGGAACGCGGTGTGCTACGCCGCGAGGAAGCACGGTCCGAGTCGGGCCTCCTCATACCTTGTCGGGGGCTCTCCTCTCTCACCGGCAACCCCTATTCCATTTGCGATTTCGCTGCAGCGGCAAGCTGGGCCACATAGTCCTTAAACACGCGGCCGCGCTCCTCATAGCCCGAGAACTCATCGAACGAAGAGCACGCAGGAGAAAGTAAGATCACGTCGCCACGGCTCGACAGCGAACGGGCAACGTCCACGGCATCGCGTAGGTCATCCGCCTGGGCGATATCCACATCGCCATCGACATCGGCCTCGTCCATAGCGGCGGTGAAGCGCTCGCGCGCATCGCCAAAGCAGACGACCGAGCGCACGTTATCCATAACAACGCGCGCGAAGTCCGTGAGCGGCGTGCCCTTATCGTGGCCGCCGAGCAGCAAGATCACGTCGTCATCGGGAAATGCCGTCAGTGCCTTCTCGACCGCGTCGGTGTTGGTCGCCTTGGAATCGTTGACGTAGCGCACGCCATCGATCTCGCCGCAGGGTTCCACGCGGTGTTCGAGCGGCCGGAACGATGCCAAACCGCGGCAAATGCCCTCGGGATCGGCACCAACGGCCAGAGCAGCCGTGGCGGCACATAGGGCATTGATGACATTGTGATGGCCCGAGATCTTGAGCTCGGACGTAGCGACAAGCTGAGTCTCGACGCCCTTCAGGCGCACGACCATCTTGCCGTCGCGCACAAAGGCGGCGTCTGCACCCTCGGGCTCGTCAAACGCGACCTTGCAGATGCGGCGACCCGGCGTATAGATGTACTCATCGAACTCATGGATGCCGGCATCCTCAACGTCGATAACCACGAGGTCGTCGTCGACCATATTCTCGAACAACTTGATCTTGGCAAGCGCATAGTTCTTGTGGCTCTTGTGCCAGCCCAGGTGGTCGGGCGTGATGTTGAGCAGCACCGCCACGCGAGGATGAAGCTCGGCGGTCGTAGCAATCTGATAGCTCGAGAGCTCAGCCACAAACCACTCGCTGTGGGCTCGGCCGTCAATCTCGTTGACCGGCGGCTCGCCGATGTTGCCGACGGCTACGCTGGCCTCGCCGGCAGCCTTGAGCAGATAATCAGTCAGCGACGTGGTGGTCGTCTTGCCGTTGGTGCCCGTGATGGCAATCCAGTTATCGGGCGACAGACGATAGGCAAACTCTGGCTCACCCATAATCTGAGCGGCATGTTCGCGCCCGGCCTTAAAGAAGCCCGAGAACTCCGAGATGCCCGGGCACGTCACGCATACGTCATAGGCGCCCTCGACCTGTTCGGTCCCATAGACAAACGACGCACCAGCAGCCTCGAGCGCACGCGTGGCGTCATTGGGCTCAGAGGTGCCGCCGCCATACACGGTAACGGCGCTTACGCGCTCGGGATGTGCCAGCGCCCAGCGGGCGACATCGAGACCGGATTTGCCCTGACCCAAAACGAGCAGGCTAAAGACATCAGCAAGAGGCATGAAAGACCACTATCCCAACTGGAAGAACAGAGCAAGGCCAACGGCACCAAATGCCGCAGCGATAATCCAAAAACGGATGACGACCTTGGTCTCGGCCCAACCCTTCTTTTCGAAATGATGATGGATGGGCGCCATAAGGAAGACGCGCTTGTGCGTAAAGTGGAAGTAGACAACCTGAATCATGACCGACAGAGTCTCAACGATAAACAGGCCGCCGATGATGAGGGAGACGACCTCGGTGTTGGTCATGATGGACGTGCAGGCAAACGCGGCACCCAGGGCAAGCGAACCGGTGTCGCCCATAAAGATGCTCGCCGGATAGCAGTTGAACCACAGAAAGCCCAAGCAGGCACCGGCACACGCGGTGCAGAAGATGGACAGGTTCACGTCTCCGTGCAAAAACGCCATGGCAGCCATGGCGAGCATGGCGATCATGGAGGTGCCGCCAGCAAGACCGTCAAGGCCATCGGTCAGGTTCACGGCATTAGAAAGACCGGCAATCATCAGCCAGCAAAAGACAATATAGAGCCACGGGAACGAATAGCCGCAGATGGTGGTCGAAAGCACGCCAAGGTCGATCGTCAACCCACCGGGAAAACGAATCTCGGGGGCGACGCCGCACCAGTTGACGGCAAGTACCGTAAAGGTGACACAGATAATGGTTAGGCCGATCATCTTGGCATGGGGCGTCAGACCGAGCGAGCGCCCATGCGTAACGGAGGTCAGGTCGTCGATCAGGCCCAGCACGCCGGTCGCCAGCGTGGCGAGCAGCACGAGTACGAGCTCGGTGGTGAGCTTGCCCATCAGCAGGCAGGTCAGCGAGATCGCGACGAGGATGACAACGCCACCCATGGTGGGCGTTCCCTGCTTAACCAAATGACGCTTGGGGCCGTCGGCACGAACCTGCTGGCCGATACCCTCGACCTTGAGCAGCTTGATCCACCACGGCATGAGCAGCAGCGCAATGGCTGCGGCGATGCCAAGCCCCAAAAAAGCCTGATACGTTGGATACGAGGGATTGCCGAACATGGGCTAGCACACACCTTCCACAAAGCGGTCGAGCTCAACAAAACGGGAACCCTTGACCAGTACAACATCATGATTTTCAAGCGCGCCGCCCATGCGGTCGAGCACCTGCTGATAATCGGAGAACACCTGGATGCGGTCCTCATCCATACCCATCATACGTGCGGCATCGGCCATGAGCTGAGCCAGCTCGCCGCCGACGCACGCGAGCATGTCGAGCTTCTTAGCGGCGGCATAGGCGCCCACGAGCTCGTGCATGCGGGGAGCCTCGTCGCCCATCTCGCCCATCTCGCCCAAGATCGCCATGCGCGAACCGTCACACGAAAGCGAGCACAGCAAATCGAGGCCGGCGGCCATAGACTCGGCACTGGCGTTGTAGGAGTCGTCGATGATGCGTGCTCCGCTCTTGGCGCGCTTGATCTCCTGACGGTGACCGGTGATCGTAAGGCCCCTAAAGGCAGCATCGATCTGCTCGGGCGTCACGCCCAGACGATAGGCGACCGCAGCGGCCTTAACGGCATTGGGCACGGACTGCACGCCGGGAATGGCCAGCATGGTATCGACCGTGTCGCCCTGACCAAAGTCGAGCGTAAAGACCGGATGGCCCTCGTCGTCGACGCGAATGTCGCGTGCACGGACCTCGTCGTCGTCCGAGACGCCGGCCAGCATCACGTCAATACCCGCAGGCTGGGCGAACGTATCGCGAATGAACGGCGTAAAGTCGTCCTCGCCGCCCAAAACCAGCAACGGCGAGAAGTCGCCGGCGGCGCACATGCCCTGGACAATCTCGGACTTGGCGCGGGCGATGTTCTCGCGGCTGCCCAGGATGCCGATGTGGGAGGTTCCGATCTTGCTCACGATGGCAAGATTGGGGTTGGCAGACTGGGACAGGCGCTCAATCTCATGAAAATGGTTCATGCCCATCTCGAGCACCAGAACCTCGGTATCGGCCGGAGCGGAAAGCACCGTGAGCGGCATGCCGATCAAGTTGTTGAAATTGCCCTTCGTGGCCCAGACGCGATAACGCTTGGCGAGCACGGCGGCGAGCACGTCCTTGGTCGTCGTCTTGCCAATCGAACCGGTAATGCCGACGACCAGGCAGCCAAGCTCCAGGCGATACGCGTGCGCCAAACGCAGCAGAAACTCCTCGGGATCGTCGGTCAGCAAGATGGCGCATCCCTTGTCCTGCGCCAGCGAAACCAGTTCGGCATCGGGCTCGCGCGTCATCACGACGGCACCGGCACCCGACTCGATGGCACGGGAGGCAAAATCATTGCCGTCGACCTTTTCGCCGGGGAAGGCGACAAAGATCGCCCCCTCCTCGACCTGACGCGAGTCGATAACGCACCCGCGGCATACCCGATCGACTTCTTCCGTCACGGTTCGGGCCCCCGTTGAGGCCGCGAGGTTGTTGACGGCGATCTCTATCATTGCAGCTCCCCTGTAAACCTAATAATGCTATCGGCGTATTGTATCCCAGTGCCATGCGCGCGTGGTGCAGGGCATGTGAACACCCTTCAGATCAAACGGCAGACCACGCTCAAGATTGTAACCCCCTACTTCGTGCGCGGAATACCCAGCACGTCGAGCGCGTTGGCCATAATGGACTGGAATGGCACCGCGGCGGCATCCGAGCCGCTCGGCGTTCCGTCGAGCGTGATATAGCACAGTACCTTGGGCGATTGTGCCGGTGCAAAGCCCATAAAGGACGACATGTAGTTCTCCTTGAGGTAGCCGCCGTTCTCGTCGGCACGTTCGGCCGTACCGGTCTTACCCGCCACGTCATAGCCGTCAACCGCGCCGCCAACGCCCGTTCCCTCCGACACGACCGTCTGCATGCACGATGTCACCTGGGATGCGGCGTCCTCCGAAATCGCGCGCTCGCCTTCGCCCCAGTCCTTCTCGTCGCCTTTGCTGGACTTATAGAAGTGCGGGGTCATCATCACGCCGCCGTTGGCGATGCCGCCCACGGCACGTGCGATCTCAATCGGCGAGACAGACAGCGCCTGTCCAAAGCTCATCGAGCCCAGCGTGGCGCCGTCATACTGGTCACGCTCCTTGACGATGCCCAGGCTCTCGCCCGGAAAATCGACACCAGAGCTGTGACCGATGCCCCACTTGTCCACATAGGCGGCAAAGTCGTCGGCACCGATCTTGCGCCCCACCAGGACAAATCCCACGTTGGACGAACGGCGCATCATCTCGCGCACATCCATGGTCATAGCGTAGTCGCGCTTGTCGGCATCGGTGACGGTATCGTCGCCCACCTTGATGCTCGCCGGCACCTCAAACGACGTACTCGACCGCACGACGCCCAAGTCGAAGCCGGCGCCCGCCACGAGCGTCTTAAAGACCGAGCCGGGCTCGTAGGCGTCGGTGACCAGGCGCAGGTTCATATCCTCGGTCTTGGCGTTTTCCAAATTGGTCTGGTCGTAGGTCGGATACGAGCAGGCTGCCAAGATCTCGCCTGTCGTAGGATCGGTGACCAGCGCCGAGCCGTTCTTGGCCTTTGTCTTCTCGACAGCCTCTGCTAGGGCATCCTCGGCCGCACGCTGGATATTGACGTCGAGCGTCGTCACGATATCAACGCCGTCGACCGCAGCCACCTTTTTATAGGCACCGCCCGCGATATAGCTGCCGTCCCTCGCGCGCTCGCGTACGAGAGAACCGTTCGTGCCGGTCAGAAGCTTGTTGTATTGCTTTTCGAGACCCGTCAAGCCGTCGTTGTCTACATTCACTACACCCAGCACCTGCGATGCCAGATTGCCGTATGGATATACGCGCTTCATGGCCTGCTCAAAAAGCACGCCGGGCAGGTTCTTCTTTTCCAGCGCCGCAGCGTCGTCTTCGTCCACCTGGCGCTTGATATACACCCAGGTTCCATCGGACTCAACGAGCTTGCGGCAGGTCTTTTTATCGATTCCAGTCGCCTTGACCAGCGCCGACACCGTCTTGTCAACATCCTCGACAAGCTGGGGGTTCACGGCGATGTTGCGACATTCGACCGACGACGCCAGCACGTTACCGTTGCGGTCGTAGATGGTGCCACGTTTGGCATAGAGGGTCTGCGCAAGCAGGCGGCGCGCATCGGCACGCTCGCGCAGTTTATCGGCTTCGACAATTTGATAGTCGGCAAGGCGAAAGACGCCCAAGCCCAAGCCAAGCCCAATGAAGCCCATGACGGCTTTGCGGCGAGGCAGAGGCGTGCCTGTGAGCCATTCGGTCGACGAACTCTTGCGCGATCTGGTGTTATGCACTTGAGGGCCGCCCGAGCCGCGAAGTCGCGACGCCGGGTCGTTGCCACGGGACTGCCCGGCGTTGTAAGATTGCCGACCCGTTCCTTGATAACCAGAACGTCCCCGCGACGAGGGACGTCCAGAACCGCGGCCCCCATCGGAACCGCGGCGATAGTCATTTGTCATACTCAGCTACCGTCTTGCTACTGAGCGGTCGCGGCCGCGTTGGCGCCCGCGGCTGCATCCTGCGAAAAGTCAAGTGTAACGCTCTCGCTGGGCTCCACCATGCCATAAGCGCCCGCAAGGTCGCGAATGCGCGTGTCGGCGCCATAGACCGAATGCATGACCTCCAGGTCGGAGCTCTCATCGGTCGCCTTTTCGAGCGTGTTGGTAAGCTCGGCGTTGCTGTTGAGCACCTGGGCCGTAACGCCGGCGAGCGCCACGCGGGCGACGCCGATCGTCATGAAGATAGCCGCAATGATGCAAAACGTTTTAAGAACGCTCATGAAAACCGGGCTTACCGCCTGGTTTGCCTGACGGCCCGCGCCCGTGTAGACATCAAAACGCGGCGTGCGCTGCTCACGGGGAGCAACGGGGGCCTGCGGCGTCTCACGATAGGCGGGCATGGCGTTCATATCATAGGCGAGTGCTGCGCTTGAAGTGTTGTAGCCCATGATATGCCGCCTCCCATCCCGAGTACGTTGGTAGTGTGTTTAAGCTTCGTTTATGGTGCGAGCGGGAGGTCCAATATCGCGCGGTCGCGCCTACAGACGCTGCGCCACGCGGATTTTGGCTGATCTCGCCCGAGGGTTGCGCTCAACCTCATCAGGCTGGGCAACCAAGGGTTTGCGAGTGATGACCTTGAGTATCGGCACGTTGCCGCACACGCACACCGGAATCTCCGGCGGACACGTGCACCCCTGGCTCATCTCCTTAAAGTGATTTTTTACGATACGGTCCTCGAGCGAGTGATACGAGATGACGCAGATACGTCCGCCCGGGTTGAGCCACCTGGTGGCGGCATCAAGCCCTCGTTCGAGCACATCGAGCTCGTGATTGACCTCGATGCGAATGGCCTGGAAACTTTTCTTGGCCGGGTGTCCGCCATGCCGACGAGCGGCAGCCGGGATACCCGCCTTGATGATCTCGACAAATTGGCCGGTGGTTTCGATCGGTTCTTGCTCGCGGCGGCGCACGATCTCGCGCGCGATCTGCGAGGCGAACTTCTCTTCGCCGTAGACGCGTAGAATCCGGGCGAGGTCGTGTTCGTTATAGGTGTTGATGACCTCAGCTGCGTTTAAGGTGTTATTACCCGGATCCATCCGCATGTCCAATGGGGCGTCCTCGTTATACGAAAAGCCCCTGCCAGGGATATCGAGTTGCGGTGACGAAACGCCCAAATCGAACAGGAAGCCATCGACCCCGGGCACCTCGGCCGAGCAAAGCAGCTCGTCCAAGTCGCCGAAGTTGCCCTTCAGCAGCTGGTGCGGAACGCCGGGAACCTCGCGGTCCAGACGGGCGCCAGCGGCCTCGAGGGCCATGTCGTCCTGATCGACGCCGAGCAAAAGGCCCGTCTCCCCCACCTGCGCGGCCATCTTTACCGAATGGCCGGCACCGCCAAGGGTGCAGTCGCAGACGACGGAGCCGCTCTTGAGCTGCAGCGACTCAAGCACTTCGCCGAGCATGACAGGTTCATGCCGATATTCTTGTGTCAAGATCCCACGCTCCATCCGTTACTCGTGCCTTGCCCTTACGAGAAGAAGAGGTCCAGCAGGGCCTCGTCATCATCGTCCTCATCGGCCGTAGCGCGGTCCCAAACCTCAAGGTGGTCGTAGTTGCCCACAACCGTGACCTCGCGGTCGAGGTTCGCCTGCTTGCGGAGAGACTCAGAAAGACCGATACGACCCGCGCTGTCCACATCCATCGACGTGGTGCGCTTGTTGATCGCCCTCATGAGCTTCTGGTCATTGATGTCACGCGGGTTAAAACCCTCGTGGCCCTCACGACCCGCGAAGAGTCCTTCGACCCACTTATCGAAGGCCTCGGCAGAGAACACGTACAGAGCATCGACATCCAGGGCTTTAAACACGCGAACGTGCTCTCCAAGCTCCTCACGAAGGGGTGCAGGCAGGGACAGACGACCTTTTGCATCGAGATTGCGCTCGTATGCACCCGTCATTCCCATGTGCGCCCTCCCCTCGGTTACTCAGATGGCACGTACGCGGGGAACCACCCCGCCTGTCGACGTCATCAATAATATGGGGAAC
>CATWBO010000012.1 GCA_958349055.1 uncultured bacterium | reverse complement strand
CGGGATTGGTCAAAATCGTTTGACTATTAGCGGCTAAAATCGCCCGGCGCTAACATCGCGGACTATCCGCAATCATTTTGCGCCGTTTTACGGGGACTATTGTGGAACGAGATTACTTAATGCTAATCGCGTATTTTGCGATGTTCTGGAATTTGAGGAAAGACAGCGCTACGGGTTGCTTCCAAAGACGGTTTCTGCGACGGGATCGATATGCGCCACTGAGCTTGGATGGCTTTCTGGAGAGTACTGTTATTGGTCCGATTACAATACGGTCGTATCCTGCCTGAATGGAAATGATGCCAATGGCGTTAAGCTGGTCAGCAAAAATGATGTGAATAAAACTCAGATCACTGAGACGACATCAAGGCTTAAGGAGCAAGGTGTTTCCGTTCTTGAGGCCAAGTATGTGCCCGGCGCTTCGGTGACCATCGTGTGCATCAGCGATTCCTCTAAGATTTCGAGTACAGCCGGTAGTGACTGGATGGTTGTTGGCTAGGTGAATCATCTTTGCCTTTCCGCATATTGATTGCGCATTCTTGTGCACGGACGCGAAAATGCTTCGCATTAGTTTCAACGCGAAGAGTATTTGCTAACTGATTAACTTTTTTGGATGCGCAATTACTGCGCATCTAGGTTACCATCCTGTTAGTGATGCAGTTGTCGTGGACTCTACGTGAGGCGATGACAAAGGAGGGTCGTTGTTCGGTTGTTTTCGGCAACGGCCCTTTGATTTTAGGAGTTACTTTGGTGATGGAATTTTAGACTATCGCTCAACTTATCGAATTCCTAAAGAGCCGTGGGGTGGTGACTGATGCCACCATGGAAGCTTGTCTGATGTGTGAAATTGATATTTGCTCACTGGAGCACTGCTGATTATTGAGAAGCAGCAGTGCTGAATCCCGCTTGGGCACCTGGGTCGACATCGATCCCGCTACCGAGGATCGGATCCAAGTCCCTCTTCAGGCAGCTTGCATCGCTCATGAAGTCTTGCAGTCTGGAAATACACAAACATATGTTCTATACTTATAGGAGTAGATTTGTTTGGAGGCGTTAGATGGAAGTCGGAAGAGATGACATTGTAGACAGCGTTGTACGTTTGATAAATGGGGTGGGGCGTAGCCCATATTTATTCGTCGGCTCGGGCTTTTCCCGTAGATACATGGGTACCGACGATTGGGTTGGTTTGTTAAGGCACCTCTGTTCCCGTCTTTCCGATGATTCCTTTCGGCTTGACTCGTACCTGGCGCGTTGTCCAGATGAGTCTGACAATAGCGCATTGCCCTCTGCCGCGACGATGCTTGATAAGGATATGCGCATAGCTGTTCTTGAGGACCCTCGCTTCGCTTCTTTTAGAAACGATCATGTAGAGGATATTCGTCAGCGTAAATCTATTTTAAAGATTATGGCGGCCGAGAGGTTATCCTCGTTCAAACCTGAATATATGACGCATGAGCTTGATATCTTGAGAGAGGTTGGCAGGCGGCGTATCTCTGGAGTTATTACAACCAACTATGACTGTCTCCTGGAGTCGCTATTTCCCGAGTTTAAAGTTTTTGTTGGCCAAGACGATCTCGTCTTCCACAGAACTTTTGAAATGGGTGAAATCTATAAGATCCATGGTTCTATGGATAATCCTGAATCTATGGTTCTTGAGGAGGCAGATTACGCAAAACTCGCCGAAACACAGGATTACTTGGCTGCCAAGTTGTTAACTATTTTTATGGAATATCCAATTATTTTTATCGGTTATTCCCTTAACGACCCCGATATCCAAGCTATCCTCATGTCGATTTCGCGCTGCCTCGGTTCTAACAATCTTGCGTTGCTTAGAAAGCGCTTTATCTTCCTTACTAGGGGAGAAAACGCAACCTCAACTCATTCGTTTACCTTTCCAGGTATTGGCGAGATAAGCATGACCGAGATTAGGACGAACGATTTTGGTGCGGTGTATGAAGCAATTGGACAATCCAAATGCTCCTTCTCGCCCAGGATCATTCGTGAGCTTCGCAGGAGCATCTATGCCTTGGCTGATGAGGGCGATCCGAATGACTCTCTGGTAGTTGAAGCGAGTTTTAGCGACCTCGAGAGACTTCCGGAGGGACAGCACCTTGTGCTGGGTATCGGTGTTGCGAATGCTTCTTTAGGGCACGGGCATATGGTCAAAGCCGAACTTTTATATCGTGATGTTGTGTTTGATGACGAACATGTTGCTCCTAAGCTTGCCGTCGAGGAATACCTTCCTTCGCTGCTTGCTTCTAACTCGGGTGGTTTGCCCATGTATAAGTATTTAAGCGCGTATTCAGGGGAAGTTCTTAATCCAAGGATGCTAAAGGAAATAGATGAGAAGAAGGATTTAGATGCTTTTCTAAACAACAGCCTACGAAAGGCAAAAGGTAGCTATCATCATTCGGGAATTAGACACTCGGTTCAGTCTGTTATAGCTAACGAAGGCTTTGAGGAAGCATTTAAAAAGCTTGTGCTACTTGAAGAAGATGAGATCGATCTGAATAAGTTGCTTGAATATCTGAGGGCGCTCATCACGGACGATCGCAAGATAATCCACGGTAATAGCGAGCTGAAACGGCTTATTAGAATGTATGATTTCCTTAAGTACAAGAAGGCCTTCGACATATCGGCTACTAGTGAGTAATCCCACCTAGCGTCTATGAAGAAGGCCATCTTTGTAAACTATGGCATCTGAGCGTATAGTGCGAACACCACGTGCAAATGCATACTTAATATAACGCTTTCTGCTTGAAATCACAATGGTGTCTGTTTTGACCGTCTGTTTTGACCTGCACTCAAGGGAAGATGGTGTAGAGTATCTTCCTGCAATACAAAAGCTCTTTGGGAGCTTTAAGGGTGACGCTTTCAAACTGAGAGTGTTGCCCTTTTTTCATGTATGCAATGTGTGACGTACTGGCCAAGCACCATCCCGGCTATGGAATGATCGAGCATGGGCGGCTTCTACTGGTTGATGTGATCGTGGTCAAACAAGTGATATCGGTTAGAATTAAATCAATTGCGCTGGAAGCCTTCGGGCGACACCTGAAGAGGGCTGATGCGTCGGTCCTCTTTTTTTGTTTGGATGTAAGATTCGGCCAGGCAAAAACAAGGATCTCATTTGGGGAGAAACAAATATCCGGCGGTTTTCCGCTTCGGGACGCGCGGTTTAAGCGTGCTTTTCGGAAGCGCGGGAAAAAATCGGAAACCTCCGAGCATAAACCGAATTTCGGCAACAAAACCGCAGGTCGTGGAAGGCTGAAACGGGGGATTGGTCGACCTATCTCAGGTTTTCACCGCACTTCCGGAATTGCTCGACGGAAGTATGCGGCAAATTTCGGAACCCTCGAGCACATCGTCCTTTTCATAAAAAGAACCCGCAGGTAGAAGCGTTGCCACTATCCAGTGTGGTTGACGTGTCTAGAATTTGCTGCACACTTCCGGATTTTGCATAAGCTCGACTGGTTTGTTTATCGATTGGGACAGAGGAATCTTGTCTGGACCTCGTTGCATGTATTTAAAGGGATGAACTTAACCTATAAGTTAAGTTCATCTAGAAATGGGAGGTGCCCTTTGGCAGAAGGATATGATCTTGTCGAATATAGAGACCTCAAGGGTCGACCGTTTTGGGAATTGACGGCTTCTCCCGACAACTCTCAATTCCAGAAAATGTTGTCAGAACCTAAGCGGAAATTAACCGCTCGAACAATGATCGGCCAGAATAGCACGTCAGCTTCTGGAATCTGAGCGCTGACTTTTATACTTGGCTTTCGAAACGGAGAACACAATGAATAAAGTTGATTTATCTGATTTTTACGCTGAGACAGAAACTAGCGGAACACGCGCTTATGAACACGCGCTAGATATCGAGTTTATTGTTCATCGCGAGATGAAGCATTTGGGTTTAAGCAAAAGCGATTTGGCAAAGCGTATGGGCGTGAGCCTTCAGTCGCTTTCGAAGCTGTTGAATTCTCAACCTAATATGACGTTGAAGACGATTGCCAGGTTCGAGCTCGCTTTGGGTATAAATATTGTTCCGCAGGTTATCGTCAGCTATTCCAAAGAGCTGCCGTTTCCTTCGTCTGATAATTCCGTGTGAGTGCAATGTACATTGCCTGCCATTCTTCCTGCAGAGCTGTCAGCAGATTGCGATGTGCCTTTTCAGAGCGAATAGCAGCCTCTCAATGAGCCTGGGTCGGACGAGTTGCCATCCCCACATCCTCTAAAAAAGTTCTTAAAACAGCCTTAAAGGCGTTCCAACTCGCGTTGACAGCGTAAAATACGCATGTTTGACTATGACAGAAGTGGATTTTAGGGGAGGAGTACGCCATGGAGGTGCTGGTTGTTGGCAACACCGCATATGTTGACGATGACTTTTGCGCCAAGGCATTCCCTGGGGACCACGTTAAGGTTGTAGCCGCGCAGGAAGCGCGCCGCGATGAGTCGTCGCCCCATGCCTCGTGGAAAGAGTTGCTTCAGCACTTGGAGCAGGCCTACGAGTTCGACCGCGTGGTCTACCTGTCTAATTACCTTACCCCGCATACCGATACCGTGGGCGATATCGAGCTACTGCGCTCGGTCTTTCGTACGTGCGCGGGTCGCCGGGTCCAACTACTGTATGTAGCGGGGCCCGCGGGTGCCGAGGGTGCCGCCGATGCCGCGGGGCGAACGGGCAAGGGCATTATCGCGCACGCAGCCAACGACCTGTGCCGCTACTACGCTGCTCGCGAGGGCGTTCAGACCAAGATCCTGCGCGTGCCGTTCCTGTATACCGCGTCTGCCGCGCTGGAGGACCCGTTTTTGGTGCCGCTGTTCGACGCATGCTCAACCGGATCGGCCGCTCTGCAGGGCGCGCAGGATGCGGCGTTTCCCCTGCTGTGTGCCGAGGAGCTTTCGGTGCTGGTGCGCCGTATCTTCGACAGCTGGAATGGTAACTTTGAGACGCTCGACGTAGCCGATACCTTCCATCACACGGTGGGTGAGGTGGGCGACGCCCTTCAGGCGCTGTTCCCAGGGCTCTCAGTTGCCTATGGCGATTCTGCCGGCTACGCCCTGCCCGCCAGCGACGTCGTTCGCGTGCGTTATGGCTGGTTTCAGCGTTACGACTTGCTGCGCGACCTCTCGACCATTCAGGCTCGCTGGGATGCTGGCCGTGCAAAGAAGGTCAACCCCTTGCGCGCGGCCATCGACCGCATTCAAATGCGCACGCTGCCTGTCAAATGTCTGGAGACGGCAGCCGCCTGGGTGCTCTTTGAAGTGCTGGAGCGCTTGTTCTCCCAATCGGCCCAGCTCAACGTGCTCGATTATCGCCTGCTCTACGTGGTGCTGATCGGCACGCTGTATGGCTTGGACTTTGGTCTGGTTGCGGCGCTGCTGGCGTCGGTGGGTTTGGCCGTGAGCTACTTTACTCAGTACGGCTATACCTTCCAGGGCCTGTTTTACGAGCCGTCCAACTGGCTGCCGTTTATTGCGTACTTTGTTGTGGGTGCCGTGTGCGGCTATGTGCAGCTGCGCAACAGCGAAGCCATTAGGGCGGAGCGCGATCAAAACGAGCTCGTGCGCAACCGCAATACGTTCCTTACGCAGCTCTACCACGACGCGATCGAGGACAAGCGCGCGTACAGGCGCCAGATCGTGGGTCGCCACGACAGCTTTGGCAAGATCTTTGCCGTGACGCAGGAGCTCGACGTGTTCAACCCACGCGACATCTATCGCAAGTGCTGCGAGCTTCTGGGCGAGATTCTCGAGAACGATTCGGTGGCGATCTACCATGTTTCGGGCGGGGTATTTGCACGCCTGGTGGCAGCAAGTCCTGCGATTGCCGAAGATGCCGCACGCTCGCTCACGCTTGAGCAGCTTGCACCTCTTTTGGGCGACGGGGGTCGTTCGAGCCTGTGGGTGAACCGCGAACTGACGCCGGGGCTTCCCATGTTTGGATACACGATCGAGCGTGACGGGGCGCCCGCCGTGTTGATCTTTGTGCGTCGTGCGGCCGAAAACCAAATGACCCTCTATTATCAAAATCTGTTCCGCATCTTGTGCGGCCTGGTCGAAAGCGCGCTGGGCCGTGCCTTTGACTATGAGGCGGTGGCACAGGATAAGCGTTGCGTTGACGGTACTTGCGTGCTCAAGCAGGCTGCCTTTGGCCAAGAGCTCGCGGCCGAGCAGGCGCTGGCAGATGGCAAGATGGGCAGCTTTTTGCTCCTGCGCGTGGTACCGGGCATGGAGCCTGTCGGCGAGCTGGTGGGCGCAATTGGGTCGGCAATCCGCGAGAGCGATGCGGCGGGCCTGGTCGATGGTGACATGCTCTACCTGCTTATGCGCCAGGCAAAGGCGTGCGATCTGCCCATTATCCGCGAGCGCCTGAGCGCAAAGCAGATTGCGGTGGAGCCCGTCGACGGCGAGGACATCGTGGCGCTGCTGCAACACATTGCTGACACCGGTGACGGTGAGGGGGATGCCGCTTGATCTCGCTTGTCGTTGCTGCCGTCTTGCTGCTGATCCATTCGCTGGTTTGCCTAGTGCTGTGGACGCTTATGAAGTTGGGCCTGCTGCCGGTGCGCGGGCACATGCTGGCTGTGATAGTGCTGGTGCCGCTGTGGGGCCCGTTGCTGGTGGTTCTGCTATCGGTCCGCGGTGCGTTGTTTGGCGAGGGGCTGAAAGAGTCTGCGCTGGAGTCGCTGCGCTTCAACGACGACCTGCATCGCAGCATCCTAGTGCACGAACGTGATGCCGATGCAGGCGTAGTGCCGCTCGAGGAGGCGCTCATCGTCAACGACCCGGCAGAACGGCGCCGACTAATGCTCTCCATGCTCACCGAGGAGCCCGACGCGTACCTGGCGCAGCTGCAGGCGGCTAAGCTTAACGACGACGTTGAGGTGGCTCACTATGCCGCGACGGCGGTGGCGCAGATCTCCAAGGAGTCCGACCTTAAACTGCAGCAGCTGGAGCGTGCCTTTAAGACGGACCCGAGCGCGCAAAACCTCAACGAATACTGCAATTTTCTTGGTGAATACTTGGGCTCGGGCTTGGCTGAGGGGCGCGTGGCTCAGATTCAGCGCCAACAGTACGCGCGCTTGCTTGCGCGTCGCTGCGAGCGCGAGGACACCCTTGAGCTTCGCATTCGATACGCGACGGCGCTGGCCGATGTCGGACAGATCGACGAGGCGCAGGCCGTGACCGACCAGCTGGTGCTCGACGTGCCCGAGGAGCAGGAGGTTTGGATGCTTTGCCTGCGCCTGGCCGTGATGCGCCGAGACGGTGACGAGGTCCACCGTGTGATCGATGCGATTGACAAACAGCATGTATACTTGAGCGCCGCCAACCGCGAGGAACTGGCGTTTTGGCGCAACGGAGAGGAGGCCCGATGAGCGTGGTACAGCATATCCGCGACCGTGCGGGCCATTTTCGTTGGATGGGACTTCTCGTGGTGTGGGCGGTCTTTATTGCCATGGCGGCCGTGCTGCTGGTGGAACGTGCCGGCGTGCAGTACAGTGCGGGCCAGCATAAGCTGGGGATGCTTGCCGCCAACGACGCGGTGCCGGCCTCCTCAGCAATATTTGGCCAAAAGCCCACGTGCCTGGTCATTACCGACTCCGACCAAGCTGGCGTCGAGGACGTAAAGGAGCAGTTCGACCAGATCCTGCTCGACATGAAGATCGCGCACCGCGACGTGGACCTTGCCCTGGACGGCGCGGATGCCATTCCCTCGCTGACCTCCTTCGATCGCGTGATTTTGCTCATGCCGTCGCTCGATGGGCTCGGTACGCACCTGAGCGACATTATGAGTTGGGTGAGTGCCGGCGGTTCGCTTATGCTCGCCATGCCGCCGGATAACTCGAGCTATCTGCAAGTGATTGCCCCCAAGCTTGGCATTGAATCGGCCGGATATGACTATGTAAAAGCCGAAAGCATCGTGCCGGGCGAGGACTTTATGCTGGGCGGGGGAGAGCGCTACGAGCTCTCGGACCCCTTTGATTCGTCGCTTTCGGTTTCGCTGCGCGAGACGGCTCGTGTGTGGGCTAAGACCGGCGATGCGGGCGCCCCGCTCATTTGGTCGAATGACTGCGGTAGCGGTCGCACCGTGGTGTGCAATATCGGTATCTATGACAAGGTCATGCGCGGTTTTTACGCCGCGGCGATCAGCCTGCTGGGCGATGCCACGGCCTACCCCGTCATCAACAGCGCCGTCTTCTATCTGGACGACTTTCCCAGCCCCGTGCCCTCGGGCGACGGCACCTACATCAAGCGCGACTACGGGCTTTCCATCGCCGACTTTTATGCCAAGGTCTGGTGGCCCGATCTGCAAAAGCTCGCGCAAAAATATGGCATTCGCTATACCGGCGTGATGATCGAAAACTACGAGGACACGGTCAACCAGACCGAGCCCGCGCGTCAGGCCGATACCACGCAGTTCCGCTACTTTGGCGGCATGCTGCTGCAGATGGGCGGAGAGCTGGGCTTTCACGGCTACAACCATCAGCCGCTGGCGCTCTGGGACACCGACTATGGCACGCTGTACGACTACAAGACGTGGAAGAACAAGGAGACGCTCGTCGCATCGCTCAATGAGCTTATCGCCTTTCAGGACGAGGTGCTGCCCAACGCGCACGGCACGGTCTACGTTCCGCCGTCGAATATCCTTTCGGCCCGTGCACGCAAGCTTATCGGTACCGACGTTCCGCGCATTAAGACCATCGCCAGTACGTATTTTGAGGATGGCACCGACCTGCCGTACGTGCAGGAGTTTGGCGTGGCGAGCGATGGCATTGTGGAGCAGCCGCGCATTGTCTCGGGCGGCATGGTCAACGATTCCTATATGCGTCTGGCAGCCGTGTCCGAGCTCAACATGCACTACGTGAGTACGCACTTTATGCACCCGGACGACCTACTGGATCCCGATCGCGGAGCCAAGGAGGGCTGGGAGGTCTACAAGGGCGGTCTGACCAACTACCTGGAGTGGCTTACCAAGTCTGCGCCCGACCTGCGTCGCCAGACCGGCTCGGAATGCTCGGGCGCCATCCAGCGCTTTTCGTCCGTGACGGTGAGCGTGGATACAAGTGCGGATGCCTGGACGCTCAGCCTGGGCAATTTCCACGACGAGGCGTGGCTCATGTTCCGCGCCAACAACGGCGAGCCGGGTGCAGTCACGGGTGGCGAGATTACGCATCTGACGGGCGATCTGTACCTGGTTAAAGCCACGGACAAGACGGTGACCATTGCACGCAAGGAGGGTGGCAACAAATGAGAATCTGTTTGGTACTCGAGGGTTGCTACCCCTATGTGCACGGCGGAGTGTCCACCTGGATGCACGGCTACATACAGGCCATGCCCGAGCACGAGTTTGTGCTGTGGGTGATTGGCGCGCATGCTGCCGACCGCGGCAGGTTTGTCTACGAACTGCCCGGCAACGTGGTCGAGGTACACGAGGTGTTTCTGGACGATGCCCTGCGGCTTTCGGGCGAGCAAGAAGAGGCCGACTTTAACGCCCGCGAGCGCGAGGCGCTGCGCCGCCTGGTGTCGCTTTCTAATCCGGACTGGGACGTGTTGTTCGATATCTTCCAGCGCCGTCGCGTGCATCCGCTCTCGTTTTTGCAGAGCCGCACGTTTATGGATATCTTTCGCGACGTGTGCCTGGCCGAGTACCCCTACACGCCTTTTGCCGACGCATTCCACACTATGCGCTCCATGTTGCTGCCCGTGCTCTACCTGCTGGGCAGCGAGGTGCCGGTGGCCGATGTGTACCACGCCATCTCGACCGGCTACGGCGGCCTGCTCGCCTGCCTGGGCTCAAGCGTTCACCAGGCTCCGGTGCTGCTGACCGAGCACGGCATCTATACCCGCGAGCGCGAGGAAGAGATCATTCGCGCCGACTGGGTGGTGCCGTCGTTTAAGGACCGCTGGATTCGCTTTTTCTACCTGCTTTCGGAGGAGATCTACCGCCGCGCCTTCCGTGTGACGAGCTTGTTCCATAACGCCCGCAAGACGCAGATCGATATGGGCTGCGATGCGGACAAATGCCTGGTCATTCCCAATGGCATCCAGTTCGACCGCTTTAAGGACATTCCCTTAAAGCCCGATGACGGCTGGGTGGACATTGGCGCGGTGGTGCGTCTGGCGCCCATCAAGGACGTCAAGACCATGATTTACGCCTTCTTTGAGCTGCACGAGCGCCTGCCCAAGGTGCGCCTGCACATCATGGGCGGCGTGGACGACGAGGAGTACGGTGCCGAGTGCCATGCGCTCGTCGATACCCTGGGCGTGTGCGATCTGATCTTTACCGGGCGCGTCAACGTGGTCGAGTACATGGAAAAGCTCGACTTTACCATTCTGACGAGCATCTCCGAGGGCCAGCCGCTCAGCGTGCTGGAGTCGCTTGCAGCGCGCCGTCCCTGCGTGACGACCGAGGTGGGCTGCTGCCGTGAGCTGCTCGAGGGCGCCCCCGGCGACGACTTTGGCGTGGCGGGTTTTGTGACGCCGCCTATGTATCGCAAGGGCTTGGCCGATGCCATGGAGCGCATGTGCACAAGCCGCGCTCGTCGCATTGAGATGGGGGAGCGCGGCCAGCGTCGCGTTGCCACGTACTTCTTGCACGAGCAGATGCTCGCCAACTATCGCGCGCTGTACGACGAGACGGCGCAAGCGTTTGACCTGCCCAGAGAGGGGGAGTAGCCGGTGGCCGGAATCGGTTTTGAGCTCAAACGCCTGTTTAGGCGCAAGGGTCTGTTTGCCACGATGCGCGCCTATGGCTACGCCGGCATTGTGTGCACGGGCCCCATGCTGCTTGGCGTGCTGCTCCAGGTGGGTATCTTGGTGCTGTGCGGTCTGTGGGGTGTGGGCCGCGCCAACCAGGATCTGCTGGTGTGCATGGTGACCTATACGCTGCTGGCGTCGCTTACGCTCACAAGCTTTTTCTCCATGCCGGTCACGCGCTTTTTGGCCGACATGCTTTTTGCCGAGCGCGAGGATGAGATCCTGCCTTCGTTTTGGGGATCTAATGCCATCATGCTCGTTGCGGGCACCGTGCTTTACGGCGTCTTTTTGCTGTTCTCGGGCGCCACGCTGCTGCAGGGGCTGCTGTGCCTGTGGCTGTTCAACATTATGATTGTCAACTGGAACGGCATGAGCTATCTCACGGCCATCAAGGATTACCGCGGTATCCTGTGCAGCTTTGCGGCCGCCATTGGCGTGGCGTGCCTGTGCGCCCTGGCAGCGCTGGCGTTGGGACTGCCGCCGGTCGAGGGCCTGTTGGCGTCAATCGCCCTAGGCTACGGCGTCATGCTCGCCTGGGATGTGGTACTGCTGTACCGGTATTTTCCACGGAGTTACCGGAGTCCCTGGCGTTTTTTGCGCTGGCTCGACCAATTTATGCCGCTTGCGCTTACGGGGCTGTTTACCAACTTGGGGCTTTTCGCACACCTGGTTATTATCTGGGCGGGCCCTATTGGCGTGCAGATCAAAGGTCTGTTTTACGGGGCTCCTTACCATGACGTGCCCGCACTCATTGCGTTTTTGACCACACTCGTCACGACCGTCAACTTTGTGGTGTCGGTCGAGGTCAATTTCTATCCGCGCTACCGTGACTACTACAGCCTGTTTAACGACGGCGGCGTGGTGGGCGATATTGTGGTGGCCGAGGAGGAGATGCTCTCCACGCTCAACAGCGAACTGCGCTTTTGCGCGCTCAAGCAGCTGTTTGTGACCGCGGCGGTCATTTCGCTCGAGACCACGGTGCTCTCGGCCCTGCCGCTGGGCTTTAACAACCTGATGCACGGGTATTTTCGCACGCTATGCGTAGGCTACGGCCTGTATGCCGTGGGCAACACGATCCTGCTTATCTTGCTGTACTTTACCGACTACAAGGGAGCCGTTCTGGCCTCGGGCCTGTTTGCCGGTGTGGCAGGGCTGGCGACCGCCGTGTCGTTGCTTTTGCCGCAGCAGTTTTACGGCTTTGGCTTTTTGTTGGGTGCGGTGGTGTTTTTTATCGTGGCCCTGCTGCGGCTCGATACCTATACCGCCAACTTGCCGTATCGTATCCTGAGCCAGCAGCCCATTTTGGCGACCGACAAAACGGGTCGCTTTACACAGCTGGGCCGCTTGCTCGACCGTGCCGAGCAGCGCTATGAGGAGTGCCGCCGCAAGGGCGTGCCGCACGGCGCGTTTCAGCGCGCAGTAGTTCGCGTGTATCGCAACCATTGGGGAGGTTCTGATGATCGATAAGTTGATGTCTCGCCGCTGTCTGATCGAGGCGGCTGCCGGCGCGCTGCTGCTTTCGGGCTGCTCATCTCAGGACGAATCCTCGACAAATAAGGTAAAAAAGCAGGACAAGATTAATAAGGCCGAGGCCTCCGACCAGTCCAAGCATCTGCGCGATAAGGACGAGCTGTACGAGGTCTACGACGATTCGGGCATTGTGACCATGTACCTGACGGTCTCGCGCGGTAACAGCTCCGAGAACACCGACCACAGCTGGGCCGAGATCAACACGTACTCGGTGTATGACTATGCCGACATGGGCGTGACGCGCTATCAGGTTATGGGCCTGCTGCAGGCGGGCGACGAAGACGGCCCGGTGGCCGGCGAGGTTGGCTATGGCGAGGAAGCGCCCAATGCCACCGTGCAGGTGCGCGGCCAGACGTCGAGCTCCTACACGCAAAAGAATTACAAGGTGGAGCTCAAAAAGGGCAAGGGCACCTGGCGCCAACAGCGCGCGATTGCGCTCAACAAGCACATGGGCGAGGGTATGCGTTTTCGCAACAAGATGGCCTACGACCTTATCCGCGGGATTCCCCAGATGATGGGCCTGCGCACGCAGTTTGTGCATCTGTGGGTGTGCGACCAGACCGAAAAGTCCAACGATACCTTTGAGGACTACGGCCTGTTTACGCAGGTGGAGCAGCTCAACAAGACGGCACTTAAGGCACATGGCCTGGATAAGAGCGGGCACCTGTATAAGGTGAACAGCTTTGATTTCCATCGCTACGAGGACACCATTAAGCTTGCCGACGATCCCGACTACAACCAGGCAAGCTTTGAGGGCATGCTCGAGATTAAGGGCGATTCGGACCACACCAAGCTCATCGAGATGCTCGACGCCCTCAACGACGAATCGCAAAAGATCGATGACGTGCTCGACACCTACTTTGATACCGAGAACCTGGTCTATTGGCTGGCGTTTCAGATTCTGACGGGCAACTGCGATACGCAGAACCGTAACTGCTATCTGTATAGCCCACTCAACTCCAATACGTGGTACATCCTCGATTGGGACAACGACGGCATGCTGCGTAAGCTCGAGCTTTCTCTTGCCGGGTTCTCGGACTATGCGAGCTGGGAGCGCGGCGTAAGCAACTACTGGGGCAACGTGCTATTCAATCGTGCACTGCGCAGCGAATCGTTCCGCAGTGAGCTCGACCGCGCCGTGAAGGACCTGCGCTCGTATATGACCGAGGCACGCCTGGCCAAGATGATTAAACATTATCGCGAAGTGACTGAATCCCTGGTCTTTGCTTCGCCCGATATCGACAATCTGCCTGTCACCAAGGACCAATACGAGCGGATTGCCGCGGCGATTCCCTCCGAGATCGAGGAGAACTACAAGAGCTTTCGCGAGAGTTTTAAAAAGCCCATGCCGTTCTACATTGGCGTGCCGCAGATCGATAACGGTAAGCTGCGCATTAACTGGGATGCGTCCTACGACTTTAAGGGGCGTGACATTCGCTATACCGTGGAGCTGGCGCGCGACTATGCCATAAGCGACGTGCTTTTTAAGGCCGAGGACGTGCTACTTCCCGAGGTGACCTGCGATGCGCCCGATGCCGGCCAGTATTTTGTGCGCGTGCGCGCCACCAACTCAGACGGCTATACGCAAGATGCGTTTGACTACTATGTGACCGACGACGGCAAGCACTACGGCATGAAGTGTTTTTACGTGCAGGACGGCGGTAAGGTCGTGGAGGATACGTATGAGGAGGGCTAGCGCGCTGCTTGAGCGCTTGGCAGCTCCGCCTGTGCGTGCCACGCAGGAGCGTTACCGCCACGAGCTCAAATATCTCATTAACGAGGGCGAGCACGCCGCGCTTGCCTGTCGCATGGCGCCGGTGTTTAAACTGGACAAGTATGCGCGGGCGGGTGGTTACACCATTCGCAGCCTGTACTTTGACGACTACTGCAACTCGGCCTACGAGGAAAAAGACGCCGGTATTCTCATTCGCAAAAAGTATCGCGTGCGCATCTATAACGGCAGCGACAAGGTGATTAAGCTCGAGCGCAAAAAGAAGTACGGCAGCTGGATCTACAAGGAGGACGCGCCACTCACGCGTGGCGAGTTTGAGCAGATTCTGGCCGGCGACTACGACTTTTTGCTGAGGAGCCCCTATCCGCTCTGTCGCGAGTTCTACATCGAGTGCATCTGCAATATGATGCGCCCGCGGACCATCGTGGACTACGAGCGCGAGCCGTGGGTGATGGACGAGGGTACCGTGCGCATTACCTTTGATAGCAACGTGCGTGCGGCGGTGGGGAGCTTTGACATCTTTGACGCGACGTTGCCCGCGTTGCCCGTGCTGGAGCCCGGTAAGCTGGTGATGGAGGTCAAGTTTACCGAGTTTTGTCCGCAGCTGGTGCGCGATATGGTGCCGCCGGGTGCGGCCGAACTCACGGCGGTCTCTAAGTACTGCCTGTGTTATGACAAGACCGCCTACCTGCGCGGTTTTAACTACTGGGAATCGGATTTTGAGAACCGAGGGGATATTTAGACCATGAGCACCAGGGACTTTTTTAAGAACTCCGTCTTGGAGGCGTTTGGCCAGGTCGACCCTGCCAAGATCGGTCTGTCGCTGCTCGTGGCGCTCGCCATGGGCATCCTGATCTACTACGTGTACAAGCGCTTTTTTACCGGCGTGGTGTATTCGCGCAGCTTTGCCGTGACGCTCGTGGGCATGTGCGTGCTTACCTGCATGGTTACGCTCGCGATCTCGACAAACGTGGTCATCTCGCTCGGTATGGTCGGTGCCCTGTCTATTGTCCGCTATCGTACGGCGGTCAAGGACCCGCTCGACCTGCTGTATCTGTTTTGGGCCATTACCACGGGCATTACGGCAGGCGCCGGCATGTATGCGCTCGTGGGGCTCACGGCAGTGGTGATCGTGGTGATGATCGCCGGTTTTGCGAGTCACCAGGACAAGGCGCGCGTGTACATGATGGTCATCCACTACACGGGGCAGACCACCGGCGATGATATCGTGCGTGCATTTGGGCGCACCAAGTTTTCCGTCAAGTCCAAGACGATGCGCGGCGACAAGGTCGAGATGGCCGTTGAGGTGTTCTCGGACGGCGTGGATATGCCCTATGCCGACGCCATCCGCGCGCTCGATGGCGTTGAGGACCTGACGCTCATCCAATACAACGGCGAGTACCACGGGTGATTTTGTTCCGGCGTTTTAACAAACGCCTGACCGCTCGACGCTGCGCAGACATCTGCCGGGCGATCTGCCGCTCAAACCGTCGCTCGCGTACATGAAGTACGCGTCGCTCCTCTTTCGCGGCACCTCGCCACGGCAGCTGCCCGCTCGCTAGCTATCCTCAACCTGGAAAGCTTATTTGGTTCGGTTTTAATTAAGGGATGGTGCCGCGTGGACGTGCAACAGCTAGAAGAGGCCTGGGCTGCAAGGACTGGCGCGCGTGAGGCGCGTCTTGTTGCGGCCTCGCATGTGCCGGCGGCGCTGTCGATGCTGGGGATTGTGCAGCCCGGCGATCGCTTGGTGGCCTTTGCGGACGACTTTGCCGATGCGTTTGCCTGCGGCTTTGATGGCTGCGATGTCGCGCTGGCGGGGGAGCCCGCGGCTGCGACGTTTGCTGCTGCGTCCGAGGGCTTTGAAGCTTCGTCTGATGCCGAGGGGCCGCACCTGTGGTGGTTCGTCAACTCCATCGGCGGGTTTGGTCTGCGTGTGCCCGACCTTCGCGCTCTGGGCCGCGCAGCTCGTAAGTCGCATGCGCTGCTCGTGGTTGATAACACTGTGTCGGGCGTCTTTGGGTGCAACCCGCTGCGTCTGGGCGCCGCGCTGTCGCTCGAGGCACTCGACCGTGTGTGTGCCGGCGAAGCTCCGCGCAAGCTCGTTGCCGTCTCGGTGGCGCGCTCGCAGCTCAAGCGCCATCGCGTGGATGCCGCCGCAGAGTGCGCACACGCGTTGCTTGCGACCTGCAGCGCTCCTGCTTTTGACCTGTCTGCTGAGGAGACCGATGTGCTGGAGCGCGGGTTGCCCTCGCTCGATGCTCGCATGCAGGCTCACTTCGATCGCGCCCGTGCGCTGGCCGAGTATCTGGCTGCTAACGAGATGGTGTGTAACGTTCGCTATCCTGGGCTGGGTTCGCATCCCGATCATGCGGTTGCAACGGGAATCCTCGAGCACGGCTTTGGCCCGGCAGTTGAGTTTGGCCTTATCGAGCGAAGTGCGGGTGAGCTGTTCGACACATTGCCGGGGGAGTTCCGCACGTCGCCCGCCGGCGGCGCAACGACACGCCTTTCGGCCCCACGCGGCAAGCAGGGGAGCACCATCCGCCTCTTCGCCGGCACCGACGACCCCCTGCAGGTGGCTGCCACTCTCGATAACGCCCTTCGCAAGTAGCTAATCGGGGTCTGTGTCACGAAAACGGCCTATTTACTACGTTTAAGCAATAGGGGTCGACCACACCCGCCTATTTTGAAAATTACCAAGCTGTTTACCAGCGGTTTTAATTTCATAATGTCCGGTATGGTCGTGGGTATTCAACTAAACGTAGTAGATGGGCCCATTTTGTGGCGCGAGCCTCAACCCGAGGGCGCTGTGGGCTAAAAACCGCCTAAAAGGACTACTCCGCGTTGATGCTGGCGATGAGGGCGTCGGCTTTGGTGGCGATGACGTCGTTGATGTCGGTCTGCAGCTCCTCGTAGACCGCTATGGCTCGCTCGCCGGCGGGGGTGAGCGTGGATCCGCGGGCGCCGTCGCGCTCGATGAGTTTGCAGCCCAGCTGTCCTTCTGCCTCATTTACGATGCGCCACGCTTTGGAATACGCCATGCCCATGCTCTTGGCGGCACGGTTGAGCGAGTGCTCGCGCGCGATGCCCTGCAGCAGCAAGACGCAACCGTGGCCGAAGACGCCCGGCAGGTCTTTGTCGCACGCTTGAATAACCAACTTTGCCGTCGTCTTGTACTCCATGCGCTTCACGTCTCCCCGCTAAAGTGTTTGCTGGGCAAACGCATAGCCTGCGTCAAGCCCTCGTGTGCTCTTCTTAAATCATGCATTGTAGCAGTCAAAGTGCGCTAAGATACTTCCCCAGTATTGGGCGCCCAAGGTTGGGCTGGGTCCTACGAGGCCTGCAGCCGACCGGTCGCATGGAAAAAGGAGAAACATGGCTACGTTCTTTCCCGGTGAGTCCCACACGTTTTCGGAGTATCTGCTGGTCCCTGGTTATTCGTCCTCGCAGTGCATTCCCAACAACGTCTCTCTTAAGACGCCGCTAACCCGCTTCAAGCGCGGTGAGAAGCCGGCTATCACCCTGAACATCCCCATGGTTTCCGCCATCATGCAGTCCGTCTCGGGCGTCGACATGGGTGTCGCGCTCGCTACCGAGGGTGGCCTGTCCTTCATCTACGGTTCCCAGACCCCCGAGTCCGAGGCCGCCATGGTCAAGGCCGTCAAGGATCACAAGGCCGGCTTCGTCCAGTCCGATTCCACGCTGACCCCCGACATGACCATGGAGCAGGTCATCGAGCTCAAGGAGAAGACCGGTCACTCCACTATGCCGGTCACCGACGACGGCACCCCCAAGGGCAAGCTCCTGGGTATCGTCACCAGCCGTGACTACCGCCCCAGCCGCGATGACCACCAGAAGAAGGTCTCCGAGTTCATGACTCCGCGTGAGCAGCTCATCGTGGGCGACAAGAACATCAGCCTCAAGGTTGCCAACGACGTCATCTGGGACAACAAGCTCAACGCCCTGCCGATCGTCGATGACAACGATCACCTCATGGGCATCGTCTTCCGCAAGGACTACGACAGCCACAAGACCAACCCCAACGAGCTGCTCGATAACGACAAGCGCTACATGGTCGGCGCCGGTATCAATACCCGCGACTATGCCGAGCGCGTGCCGCTGCTCATCGAGGCTGGCGCCGATGTCCTGTGCATCGACTCCTCCGAGGGCTTCAGCGAGTGGCAGAAGCGCACCATCGAGTGGATCCGCGCCAACTATGGCGAGGACGTCAAGGTCGGAGCCGGTAACGTCGTCGACGCCGAGGGCTTCCGCTTCCTGGCCGACTGCGGTGCCGACTTCATCAAGGTCGGTATCGGCGGCGGTTCCATCTGCATTACCCGCGAGACCAAGGGTATCGGCCGTGGCCAGGCCACCGCGCTGATCGACGTCTGCCGTGCTCGCGACGAGTATTACGAGGAGACCGGCATCTACGTGCCCGTGTGCTCCGACGGCGGCATCGTCTACGACTACCACATGACGCTCGCCCTTGCCATGGGTGCCGACTTTATGATGCTGGGCCGCTACTTCGCCCGTTTTGACGAGAGCCCGACCGAGCGCGTCAACGTCAACGGCCAGTACATGAAGGAGTACTGGGGCGAGGGCTCTGCGCGTGCCCGCAACTGGCAGCGCTACGACCTGGGCGGCGCCGCGAAGCTCAGCTTCGTCGAGGGCGTCGACTCCTACGTGCCTTACGCCGGCTCCCTCAAGGACGGCGTGGGCGGCACGCTCTACAAGGTCAAGTCCACGATGTGCAACTGCGGCGCCCTCTCGATTCCCGAGCTCCAGGAAAAGGCACGCCTGACCCTGGTCAGCTCCACCTCCATCGTCGAAGGCGGAGCCCACGACGTTGTCGTAAAGGATTCTCAGCAGTCCGTGTCTTATCGATAAGCGGCTTTCCCAGGCACCGCATCTTGCCGTTCAAACCGTCGCTTGCGTACCTAAGTACGCGGCGCTCCTCTTTCACGGCAACCTGCGGCACCTGGAAAACCCGTTCGTTCTAGAACGGGTTGCACATAAAGGTTGAGTATCAACCACGTTATTTAGATAAAGCGAGATGCCTGCAAGTCGCAGACATCTCGCTTGTTGTATTTGCTATCATCAGTCGAGTCAACCTTAGGGTCGGGCGGCTTAGCTTTGTTCGCTACAAGTTCCGCACGCAAAGAAGAGCACTTAATGTGCTCTTCGTCTTGCGCAGGACTGTCCGCAGTAGCGGATAAAGCCAAGCCGCCCGACCCCAGCTAAGATTAAAGGAGCTGATATGTGCGATTGCACAGATCATAAGGACGAGATCCCTGCTTACGACGCGCAGGCCATTGAGTCCAAGTGGATGAAGGCCTGGGAGGGCTCCAACCTCTTTGCCGTCGACACCGACGACAGCAAGCCCAAGAAGTATGTGCTCGAGATGTTCCCGTATCCGTCGGGCGACCTGCACATGGGCCACGCGCGCAACTATACCATCGGCGATGCCATGGCCCGTCAGGCCCGCATGCGCGGCTACGACGTGCTGCACCCCATCGGCTTCGATGCCTTTGGCCTGCCCGCCGAGAACGCCGCCATCAAGCACAACACGCAGGCTGCCGCCTGGACGTATAAGAATATGGATCAGGCGCTTGCCACGATGAGGCGCATGGGCTTCTCCTACGATCTGGATCGCATGGTCAAGACCTGCAGCCCCGACTATTACCGCTGGGGCCAGTGGATTTTTGAGAAGATGTGGGAAAAGGGCCTGGTCTACCGCAAGAAGAACCCGGTCAACTGGTGCCCCACCTGCAAGACTGTTCTGGCTAACGAGCAGGTCACCGAGGGTAAGTGCTGGCGCTGCGGCACCGAGCCCGAGAAGCGCGACCTGGAGCAGTGGTACTTCAAGATTACCGAGTACTCTCAGGAGCTGCTCGATGACCTGGAGAAGCTCCCCGGCTGGCCCGAGCGCGTCAAGCAGATGCAGGCCAACTGGATCGGTCGCTCCGAGGGCGCCGAGGTCGACTTTACCCTGTGCGACCAGGATGGCGAGCCCATCGAGGGCGATGAGGGCAAGATCACCGTCTTCACCACGCGTGCCGACACCCTTTTTGGCGTCTCCTTCTTTGTCCTGGCTCCCGAGTACGCCGGCCTGCATGAGCTCGTCGAGGGCACGGAGTACGAGGAGGCCGTCACCAAGATCGTTGAGGACTCCAAGCATATCTCTGCCGTCGAGCGTGCCCAGGGCACCCTCGAGAAGCACGGTGCCTTCACGGGCCGCTATGTGGTAAACCCCGTCAACGGCGAGAAGGTCCCTGTGTGGGTTGCTGACTACGTCGTTGCCGACTACGGCACCGGTGCCGTCATGGCCGTTCCCTGCGGCGACCAGCGCGACTTTGAGTTTGCCCGCAAGTATGACCTGCCGATCGTGCCGATCATCCTGGACGATGACGACCGCGCTGCCGTCGAGGCCAGCGGCGAGACCATCGATACCTTCCATGCCGAGACCGTCGACTGGGATTGCGCCCACGCTGCCGAGGGCACGCTCGTCCAGTCCGGCAAGTACACCGGCATGCGCGGCGGTAAGCACTCCGAGGGCGAGGCTGCGATCGTGGCCGACCTCGAGGCCATGGGCTGTGGTCGTCGCAAGGTCGAGTTCCGTCTGCGCGATTGGCTCATCAGCCGTCAGCGCTATTGGGGCAACCCTATCCCGGCTATCCATTGCGAGCACTGCGGCATCGTGCCCGTGCCCGAGGATCAGCTGCCGGTGACGCTGCCCGAGAACCTGGATCTGGGCGCCGGCGAAACCCTCGCCGAGTGCAAGGAGTTCTACGAGACCACCTGCCCGGTCTGCGGCCGCCCGGCCAAGCGCGAGACCGATACCATGGACACCTTCACCTGCTCCAGCTGGTATTACCTGCGCTATACCGACCCGCACAACACCGAGCTGCCCTTCTCCCGCGAGGCCGCCGACCGTTGGATGCCCGTCGATAACTACATCGGCGGCATCGAGCACGCCATTCTGCACCTGCTCTACAGCCGCTTCTTTACCAAGGCACTGCGCGACCTGGGCCTGCTGAGTGTGGACGAGCCCTTCACCAACCTGCTGTGCCAGGGCATGGTCAAGGACGAGAACGGCGACACCATGTCCAAGTCCAAGGGCAACGTCGTGCCCCCGAGCTCGGTCATCGAACCCTACGGCGCCGATACCATGCGTCTGGCGATCCTGTTTATCGCCCCGCCTGAGAAGGACTTCGACTGGGATCCCAAGGCCGTTGAGGGCGCCAACCGCTTCATCAAGCGCGCCTGGCGTATCGTGTGGCAGCTCGTCCAGTCCGGCGACGCCAACGTGGCCTTCGACAAGTCCGCACTCGACGAGGTTGCGATGAAGCTCTATCGCGAGCGTCACCGCACCATCGCCAAGTGCACCGAGGACTTCGATCGTGGCCAGTTCAACACTGCCATCTCGGCCGTCATGGAGCTCGTCAACGCGGCGAGCGCCTACCTCAATGCCACTGAGGGCGCTTCCCGTGACAAGGCGCTGTGCTATGGCGTGGCTAAGGATATCGTGAGCGTCCTTGCCCCTATCTGCCCGTTCTGGGCCGACGAGCTGTGGCACGAGGCACTCGGCTGCGAGGGCAACGCCTACACCGCCGCCTGGCCCGAGTTCGACCTGGCCGAGTCCGTTGAGGACACGGTGCAGATCGTGGTCCAGGTGCTTGGTAAGGTCCGCGGCCGCGTCGAGGTGGCCCGCAATGCCTCCAATGAGGATATGCAGGCTGCCGCCGAGGCCGCCGTCGCCAAGTGGCTCGAGGGCAAGACGGTCGTCAAGGCCATCTGCGTGCCCGGCAAGCTGGTCAACCTGGTGGTCAAGTAAGCACTGCGCGCTTAACTGATGCATAAAAGACGAGGGGCGATCCGGTTGGGTTGTCCCTCGTTTTGTGTTGTATGACCTGCTTAGTCAGTGCGTCGCACCGTCTTCTACGGGATGTGTACCAGGTCCCTAAAGTAAACGTTGCCCGTTTGCTCCTCGAACATCCAGATGTTGAGGTAGATGTCGTTGAGGTCGTTGTTCACATCAAAGTCCGGGTCGTCGAAGGTGCCTACAAAGGTGAGCATGGCGCGCGTTTCCTCGCCTGCTGCGACCTGCTGGCGCATGCGCACATCGCGGACCACGCCGTTGACGTAGGCATAGGAGTCCACATCGCCAAACATCATGTCGACACCGGTGTTGTTGGTCACCGTAAAGATGAGCGCAGCGTCGCCGTAGCCGTCGGTGTCCTTGCCGATGCAGGTGACGTGGACGTTCTCATCCGCCTCAAGGTCGATGGGGAACTGTTCTTGGGGGTCGGGACCTAAGCCCTGGGGATTGTCGATGTCTTCGTCTATTTTGTCGAAGCTCACCGGGGGTTCGGTTTTCTCGATGGCTTTGGTGCTGTCAGGATCCGGTTCGCATGTTCCGGTTTTGCCATCGATGTTGATGCAGCCCGTCAGAGCGAACGAGCAGGCAGCGACGACGAGCGCTGTCGCGCAGAGGGTTCCTAGGCGTTCCATGGATCCTCCTTGCCGTAGAGATGCTGGAAGGTTGTGCGGTCAATGCATGCGGCAGGCTTTCTCGTTACAGAATGCCTCTCGGCTCTAGTCTGGCCGATGTGCGCCCAGGGATGGAATGCCCATAGGGCCCGATTCGGTCGGCACGCTGGGACGCATGGCCCGTTTTGGGACTGTTGAGGGCTCGCCGCATGGGGTTCCTCGGTCAATTGTCCTATTCTTGTGGAGAACCTGTGCGCACGCTGACCTGCAGATTCGTACTGTGCTTGCGCGTTTCCGCAGCTATTGGTATAGTTTGCTTGCAAATGAAGTTGTAATTGAAAGAAGTGGGGTTTCGGCCCCGCTTCTTTTTTGTATGGATGGAGGTGCCGCAATGGTCAAGACCAAGACCGAGCAGGCGATCATCGACGCGCTCGAGGCCGTCGCTCCCCAGCACGATGTCGACATCGTCGACGTCGAGCTCGCGGGCGCCACCAAGGCCCCCTGCGTGCGCGTGCGTATCGAGGGTGCCGAGGGTCAGAGCCTGTCTCTCAACGACGTCACGGCCAACACCAAGTGGGTCGGCGATGTGATTGAGGAGCTCGACCCCATCTCTTCGAGCTATACGCTCGAGGTGTCGAGTCCGGGTATGGCGCGCCCGCTGCGCCGCCCGCGCGACTTTGCCCGCTTTGTGGGCGAGAACTGCGAGCTCACCTCCACCGCCACCGAGGGCCGTCGCAAGTACGCCGGCAAGATTGCCGCAGCGACCGAGACGAACGTGACCCTCGAGCTCGAGGACGGCGAGTCCGTCACCCTCGATTTTTCTGATGTTAAAAAGTGCAAGTTGAAGCCCACCTACGACTTCAAGCCCGCGAAGGAAGGAAAGTAAGATGGCAGCATCCGACATGATGTCCGCCCTGATGGAGCTTTGCCAGGAGAAGCACATCGACCAGCTCTACCTGATCGACCGCCTGGAGCAGTCGCTCGCCAAGAGCTATGCCGAGATCCTGCATCTTGAGTGGGGCGCCAAGGTGACCATCGACCGCACCACCGGCAAGATCTACGTCTACCGCCTGGAGCCGATCGACGATTCCATGGACGAGGAGGGCAACTTCACCGAGTTCGAGGAGATCGACGTCACTCCCAAGAACACGAGCCGCATCGCCGCCCAGCACGCCAAGGCCGAGATCAACGCCATCGTGCGCAACTCCGCCCGCGAGCAGATCTACGAGGAGTTCTCCGGCCGCATCGGTGACCTCATCAGCGGTACCGTGCTGCAGTCCACGCCCGACTTCACGATCGTCAAGATCCGCGAGGGCGTCGAGGCCGAGCTTCCTCACTTCGACCAGCGCCGTTACGAGAACGAGCGCAACGAGCGTCCGATGGGCGAGCGCTACTTGCACAACCAGCACATCAAGGCCGTGATCATCGACGTTCGTGACCCCAACTCCAACCTGCAGCCGGTTCGTGGCGAGCACAGCCGTCCGCCGATTGTCATCTCACGTACCCACCCCGAGCTCATGCGTCGTCTGTTTGAGCAGGAGGTGCCCGAGATCTATGAGGGCACCGTCCAGATCAAGTCAATCGCCCGCGAGCCCGGCCAGCGTTCCAAGGTTGCCGTCCACTCGCTCGACGACCGCCTGGATCCCGTGGGCGCCTGCGTCGGCCCCAAGGGCAGCCGTGTTCGCGCTGTCGTGGGCGAGCTCCGTGGCGAGCGCGTCGACGTCATCCTGTGGGATGCCGATCCTGCCGTCTACGTCGCCAACGCCCTTTCGCCCGCTAAGGTCACCCGCGTCCTCATCGACGAGGAGAAGGCCTACGCCGGCGTCATCGTGCCCGACGACCAGCTGTCCCTCGCCATCGGCAAGGAGGGCCAGAACGCCCGCCTTGCCGCGCGCCTGACCGGCTGGCACATCGACATCAAGTCGGAGACGCTTGCCGCCGACATCCTCAAGAACGTTCCCGTTCACGAGGAACCCGCCGCCGACCTGATCGGTGATGAGGAGGACGAGGACGTCCGCCGCTGCGAGTACGTGTCCGAGGACGGCATCCAGTGCCGCAACCAGGCTCGTCCCGGCTCCCGTTTCTGCGGTGTCCACGACACCGACGCCTTCGATGATGCGGAGGACCTGATCTAGCGCGCGGTCGCGCCAGGCAGGTCCCGGCGCATCTCCCACGCTCGTTCAGTCTCTAGGCACCCAAGGTGCCAGAAAGGGTAGGTGAAGTCATATGGCAAAAGTCCGTGTGTCCACCCTGGCCAAAGAGTTCGGCATGACCTCCAAGGAACTGATGGGTCATCTCGCCGATATGAAGATTCCCGCTAAGTCCGCTTCCTCCACCTTGGAGGACGCCTATGTCGCCATGGTCCGCAAGCAGCTTGCCTCGGTGATCGAGGCCCGCGCTCAGGAAGTCGAGGCCGCCAAGCAAGCCGAGGAGCAGGCAGCTGCCGCCGAGGAGGCCGCCCGCGCCGCCGAGGCCGAGCGCGAGCGCATCGCCGCCGAGAAGGCACGCGAGGAGGAGCGCCGCCAGTTTGCCGCAGCCCAGGCTGCCGAGGAGGCCGCCCGCGCCGAGGCCGAGGCCAAGAAGAAGGCCGAGCAGGAGCGCCTTGCTCGCGAGAAGGAGGAGGCTGCCCGCGAGGCCCAGCGCCGCGCCGTTCCCGCTTCCGATTCCGGTTCGCGCTTCCGTTCGCTGCTCGACCAGATCGCCGCACAGGAGACCGTGCTCAAGGAGAAGAAGGACGCCGAGGACAAGGCCAAGGCCGAGCGCGCCGCCGAGCGCGGTAACCGTCGTGGCGGCAATAACGACCGCCGCGGTGGCCGTCGTAACGATCGCAACGCTTCCGACAACAACTCCGAGCGCAACGCCTCCGAGAGCCGTCCGCACAGCCATCGCACCAACGCCAGCAACAACGTCGCTGCCGGTATGGACTTCCCCAACCCCGATAAGCAGGGCAAGGGCAAGAAGCGCAAGGGCGGTCACAACAACGAAGAGGACCACTATAGCCGCATGGCTCGCGAGGCCGAGGAGTATAGCCGCGAGAAGGTGCTCGAGGAGGCTCGTGCTGCCGTCGAGGAGGCCTCTCGCGAGTCCACCGGTCGCCGCAAGAAGCGCAAGGAGAAGCGCGAGCGCGAGGCTGCAAAGGCTCAGGAGGAGCGCAAGATAGAGGAGGCGCTGGCCCAGGGCGTGAACCCCGAGGAGCTCGACGCCATCAAGGTTTCCCAGGGCGTTACCGTCCAGGAGCTCGCCGAGGCCCTCGACGTTCCGGCCAACGACATCATCAAGCGCCTGTTCCTGCTGGGTACGCCGCTCACCATGACGCAGTCCATGTCCGACGACCTCGTCGAGCTCGTTGCCGACGACCTGGGCCGTCAGATCAAGATCATCACCCCCGAGGAGGAGAACACCTTCTCGTTCTACGACGATCCCGCCGACCTTAAGCCGCGCGCCCCGGTCGTCACCGTCATGGGCCACGTCGACCACGGCAAGACGAGCCTCCTCGACGCCATCCGTCACACCGGCGTCGCTGCCGGCGAGGCGGGCGGCATCACGCAGGCCATCGGTGCTTCACAGGTCATGATCAACGACCGCAAGATCACCTTCATCGATACCCCGGGTCACGCCACCTTTACGGCTATGCGTGCCCGTGGCGCCAAGGTGACCGATATCGTCATTCTGATCGTCGCCGCCGACGATGGCGTCATGCCCCAGACGGTCGAGTCGATCAACCACGCCAAGGCTGCCGGCGTACCCATTGTCGTCGCCGTCAACAAGATCGATAAGCCGGGTGCCAACCCCGACCGCGTGCGCCAGGAGCTCACCGAGTACGGTGTCATCCCCGAGGAGTGGGGCGGACAGAACATGTTCGTCAACATCTCGGCGAAGCAGAAGATCGGTATCGACGATCTTCTCGAGACCGTGCTGCTCCAGGCCGATGTACTCGAGCTCAAGGCCAACCCGGACACCTTTGCCTCCGGCAACGTCCTCGAGGCCAAGCTCGACAAGGGCCGCGGCTCGGTCGCTACCGTGCTCGTGACCCGCGGTACCCTGCACGTGGGCGATACGCTGGTCGCCGGCCTTACCTACGGCCGCGTCCGCGCCATGCTTGACCCCAAGGGTCGCGCCGTCACCGAGGCCGGTCCCTCCGACGCCGTCGAGATTTTGGGCCTGCAGTCCGTGCCCAACGCCGGTGACGAGTTCCGCGTGTTCGAGGACGAGCGCGAGGCTCGCGCCCTTGCCGACGAGCGTTCGCTCAAGGCCCGTATCGAGGAGCAGAGCCGCGTCAAGCACGTCACGCTCGAGAACCTCTTCGAGACCATTGCAGACGCCGAGGTCAAGGAGCTCAACCTGATCATCAAGGCCGACGTCCAGGGTTCCATCGAGGCCCTTCAGGATTCGCTCGACAAGATGGATCAGTCCGAGGTTCGTATCAACACGATCCACTCCGCCGTTGGTGCCATCAACGAGACCGACGTCGTCCTGGCCGACGCCTCCAACGCCATCATCATCGGCTTTGGCGTCCGTCCCGACGGTAAGGCCCGCTCCGCCGCCGAGCGCGAGGGCGTCGAGATCCGTTGCTACGACGTCATCTACAAGTGCCTCGAGGAGCTCGACGCTGCCCGTATCGGCATGCTCAAGCCCACCGAGGTCGAGGTCTCCACGGGTACCGCGACCGTCCTGGATACCTTCAAGGTGCCCAAAGTCGGTATCGCCGCCGGTGTCCGCGTCGAAGAGGGCGAGATCGCCGCGACCGATTCCGTGCGTCTGGTGCGCGACGGCATTGTGGTCTTCAACGGCAAGATCGCCTCGATGCGCCACTACAAGGACGAGGCCAAGAGCCTCAAGAGCGGTTCCGAGGGCGGCATTGGCCTGGAGAACTTCCAGGACATCAAGCCCGGCGACCAGATCGAGGGTTACCGCATCGACCAGGTTGCCCGTACCGAGTAGGGGGTAGCGCTATGAAGCAAACGCAGGCAACTCGCCGTCTGGGCGAGCAGCTTCGCGAGAAGCTCGGTTATATCCTGCTCTTTGAGGTTTCCGATCCGCGTCTCGACTTGGTTACTTTGACCGCGGTCGAGGTCGCGGTGGACCGTTCGTTCGCGCGCGTGTACGTGTCGTGCGATGCGAGCCGCTACGACGAGGTCATGGAGGCGCTCGCAAGCGCCAAGGGCCGTATTCGCAGCCTGTTGGCTCGCTCGCTCGATTGGCGTGTCACGCCCGAGCTCGATTTTCGCATCGATCGTTCGACCGATGAGGCCGAGCGTATCACGCGTGCGCTGGAAAACGTTCCCGCCACGCTTGCGATCGAAAAGGACGAGGACGGCTATCCGATAGCGGATGCCGCCCAGGAGGCAGCTTTAGATGACTAATTCCGCCGACCTCGCCTCGTGCGAGTCTGCAGATATTCAACGACGCATCCTCGAGCTTATCGAGGGTGCGTCCTCCATTGCGATTTCGGGACACACTTCTCCCGATGGCGACGCCCTGGGCTCCGTGCTGGGTTTGGGCCTCTCGCTTATGAAGTTTTTCCCCAACAAGGACATTGCCCTGCTGCTGGCAGACGATGACCCGGTTCCGCGCATCTACCGCTTTATGGAGGGTGCCGATCGCCTAGTGCCGGCATCTGCGTACACCGGTAATCCGGACCTGTTCATCTCGGTGGACGTACCGGTCGTCGAGCGTCTCAATAATTCTGCCGAGGTGCTTCGTCGCTCCAAGCATGTGGTGTGCTTCGATCACCATCCGGCGCGCGAGGAGTTTGCCGAGCTCAGCCTGAGGCGCGTCGAAGCTGCAGCCTGCGCCATGATCATCGACCGCTTCTTGGACAATTGCGGCATTGTTGCACGTGACGGCGTTGCGACCTGCCTGCTGTGCGGCCTGGTTACCGATACCGGCCGTTTTCAGTACCAAAACGCCGATGCCGCCGCGTTCCATGCAGCCTCGCGTCTGGTTGCCCACGGTGCCGATCCGGCGCGTGTGGCGCTCGAGGTTTACCAGAGCATGCGCGTTGAGTTTTTGCACCTCAAGTCCATCGTTATGGGCCGCATCAAGACGGTGGCCCACGGGCGCGTCGCGTATAGTTACGCGTACCAGAGTGACCTTGAGGCTTGCGGTGTCACCTCGGATGAGTGCGACGGCCTAGTTGACGTGGTGCGCTCGGTGATGGGCGTCGAGGTCTGCCTGTTCCTGAAGGGCATTGAAGGCGATACCAAGGTGCGCGGCAACCTGCGCTCCAAGGGCGACCTCAACGTGTCCGAGATCGCTGCTGCTTTTGGCGGAGGCGGACATCCCGCTGCCGCCGGTTTCTCCAACAACGGAACGATTCTCGAGACGCTCACCGTGGCACTTCCCATGCTGGCCGAACTGGTAGGGGAGGATCCCGCTTCGGTGACCGTCGAGCTTTAACTTTTTGGATGGTACATGGCTCGTCGTACGCCTTCTCAACTGAATATGCTGCTCGCCGTCGATAAGCCGGTGGGCTGCACGTCCCACGACGTGGTTTCGCAATGCCGACGCGCCCTCCATGAGCGGCGCGTCGGCCATGCCGGCACGCTCGACCCCATGGCATCGGGTGTCATGGTGGTGGGTGTTGGCCAGGCCACCCGTCTGCTGGGCATGCTAACCCTCGATACCAAAAGCTATGTCGCCGACATCTCGTTTGGCGCCGAGACAAATACCGATGATGCGGAGGGCGAGGCGGTCCGCACGGTGACTGTTGCCAACGAGCTCCGCGATCCTGCCTATGCCCGTGAGCGCTTGGCCGCCATGCTGGGTCCGCAGATGCAGGTGCCGCCGGCGTTTTCGGCTATCTCGGTCAATGGCGTTCGCGCCTACAAGTCTGCTCGCGAGGGCAATGCGGTGGACCTACCTCCGCGTCCCGTCGAGGTCTATGCCGCCGACCTGATCGCCGTGGGCGGCGAAGGTGATACGTGTGTGTGGACCGTGGCGTTCTCGGTGAGCAAGGGCACCTATATCCGTGCGCTCGCTCGCGACCTGGGCCGCGCCTGCGAGAGCGCCGCGCACATTTCCGCGCTGCGCCGCACGGCCTCCGGTGTTGTTTCCATTGGCGCCTGTCATGCGGTCGAGGAGCTTTCTCCCGAGTCCGCGCCTGGCTTTGCCCTGGATCCCATTGCAGCCCTGGGCGCCACGCGTGTTGACTTGCCTGGCAATCTTGCCGACGATCTGCTCTGCGGCCGACGCATTCCCGTTGAGCGTGCGCTTGCCGATTTCGATACCTCGAAGTCGCCTTTTGCGTTGGTGCTCGATGGGGGACTCAAGGCGCTCGCCCGCATTGAGAGTGGCCGCTTTGTCATGGAGCACGTGTTTCCGCAGGCAATCGGCGGTGTTCGATGATGTTGTCCGCTCGCGAGCTCGCGCGTATCTTTTTCGCGGGCGAGTCGGACGAGGCTCGCATCGTTACTGCCGATGCGTTTGATGAGTGCGAGCACTTGGGTGCCGCATCGATTGCCATCGGCGTGTTCGATGGTGTGCACCGTGGACACCAGGAACTCATCGAAGCGCTTGTCCGTGATGCCCGTGCCCATGGCTGCAAGGCGGTCGTGGTCACTTTCGATCCCGACCCTGACGTTGTGGTGAGCCCTTCGCCCGCTCAAAAATTGATGACGACGGCCGACCGTCTACATGCCTTGGCTCAGACCGGGGTCGATGCGGTGGTGGCCGTTCCCTTTACGCCTGAGGTTGCTGCACTCGACCATGTCGGTTTTCTCGCACTGCTGTCACGCGTGGTCGACATTCGTTCGATTCGCGTTGGCAGCGACTTTAGGCTGGGTCGCGGCGGTGCTTCGGGTGTTGCCGAGATGCGCGCCTGGGGTTCCGAGCACGGCGTTGACGTGTATGGTCACGACCTGCTTTGCGAGGGCGGTGAGGCCATTTGCGCCACCCGCATCCGTCATGAGCTGGGACAGGGCTATGTGGAGCTTGCTGCCGAGCTGCTCGGCCGTCCCTATATGGTGCGCGGTGGCGTTATCCGCGGCCGTCATGAAGGCTCCGACATGGGTTTTCCCACGGCAAACATCCAGGTGCCCGACGGCATTCAAGTGCCTGCCGATGGCGTCTACGAGGGCTTGGTGCTGGTTGACGATACCGTATGGCCCGCTGCCGTTAACGTGGGTCTGCCTCCGACGTATGCCGACGACGCCGCCTCGGCGCATCTGGAAGCGAACTTACTTGGCTATACGGGCGATCTGTACGGCGCTTCCGTTTCGCTGGCGTTTACGCGCTGGCTGCGCCCGTCGCGCGTGTTCGATTCCCTCGACGAGTTGATTGCGACCGTTGAGGGTAACATTGACGATATCCGTCACAACTTGGGTAAGCAGGGGGTGAGCATCCGTGATTAGCGATGAGGAAAAAGACCAGGTGCGCGCTGCGTCCGATCTGGTTGCCATCGTTCAGGAAACGGTTGAGCTCAAGCCCCGCGGCCGTGAGTTTTGGGGTTGCTGTCCCTTCCATGGCGAAAAGACCCCGTCGTTTCACATTATCCCCGCCACGCAGGTGTGGCACTGCTTTGGCTGCGGCGAGGGCGGCGACGTCTTCACCTACATTATGAAGCGCGAGAACTTGAGTTTTCCCGAGTCGATCCGGTACTTGGCGGATCGTGCCGGCATTGAGCTGCACGATATCGGTGCCCAGCGCGAGCGCGGTACCAAGCGTGCCCGCATTTATGACTTGTGCGCCGAAACGGCCCAGTTCTACCACACGATGCTCATGCGCGGTAAAGACAGCCGCCCGCGTGAGTACTTTGCCAGCCGCGGCATGGGCGGCGATGTCTGCCGTCGTTACTGCCTGGGCTTTGCGCCGGGCCGCAACATGCTGGTGTCCCACCTGTCGCAGGCGGGCTTTACCCCGCAGGAGATGATTGACGCCAACGTGGCCGTCAGCCGCGGGCGTGGACAGCTCGCCGATCGCTTTTATGATCGCGTGATGTTTCCCATCTTTGACGAGCAGGGCCACAACATCGCCTTTGGCGGTCGCATTATGGGCGACGGTCAGCCTAAGTACCTCAACACGGCCGAGACGAGCGTCTTCCATAAAAAGCGAAATCTCTACGGCTTTAATTGGGCCAAGGAGTTTATCGTCGCGCAGGATACTGCCATCGTGGTGGAGGGCTATACCGATTGCATCGCCTGCTGGGAGGCGGGGATCAAAAACGTCGTCGCCACACTGGGCACGGCGCTCACGGAGCATCATGTGAAGACGCTCACCCGCTTTGCCAAGCGCATCGTGTATATGTTCGACGGTGATGCTGCCGGTCAAAAGGCCGCCCGCCGCGCGATTCAGTTTATCGAGCAGGACTCGATGGACCTGCGCTGTGTGGTGTTGCCCGACGGCAACGATCCTATGGAGTTCATCACGGCACATGGCGGCCAGGAGCTGCAGGCACGCATCGATACGGCCGAGCCCCTCATGGACTTTGTCTATCGCTCGCTGCAGGAGTCGAGCGACATCACCACGCCGGGCGGTCGAGCCAAGGCGCTCGAGGATGCGTTGACGCTCATCTATCCGCTGCGCGACAGCTACATGATCGATACGTACTTTATTCAGATTGCCGACCTGCTTGGTTTGGATTTGGAGACGGTGCGCGTGAGCTCGGGCCGCGTATTTCGCGATGTCGCCAAGCGCGAGGATGCCGAGCGCCGCCGCGAGCAGAACTACGAGCGCCAACGGGCGCAGGCCGAGCGCTCTGGTGGCGCGGGCGGTCGGGCGTCTGGTTCGCAGGGCTCGTCCCGCGGCGCTTGGGCGTCGGGCGCCACGCCGCCGGTGTCTGCGCCGGTCGAAGAAGAGCCGTATGACTACGTCCCGCTCGATGCCTACGGTGCCGCGCCCGTGGAGGTCGTCGACGACCTGCCGCCGATCGATGTGCCTGATGGTATGGGCTCTGCGCCCGCCGATGCCCCGGCAGACGCCTCGGCCCCTATGGTCCTGACCGATTTGGAACGCAAGTCCTTGGCGGGGGAGCGCGAGCTGTTGACGATGCTTACGAGCTACCCCGACCTGTTCCGCACGTATGCCGACCGCATCTGCTCTATCGAGTGGGTTGACCCACGTCACGAGTCCATCGCATGGGCCGTTCTGGCAACGCCGCCGGGAACCGATCCTGCAGCCTGCATGGATGCGGCGCGCTCGGTCTGTCCCGAGGCGGCAACGCTTGTGAGTGCCGGGCGCATCTCCGCGACGAGCAAGCACCCCACCGAGACGAACATCGTGTTCATGCTTGATACGCTCGAGCTCTACACCATCAAGCGCCGCATGCGCGCCGCACAGGCCAAGCTGCGCCAAGACCGTTCGCTCGATGACGAGGCTCGTCGCGCGCTGACGGTGCAGGCGGCGCAGGATTCGCAGCGTCAGCGCGAGCTGCAGAAGTCGATTGGCGGCGTGGCCGACCCGTTCCGTTTGATCGGTTTGGAGACTGCCAGCGCCGATCAGGCCTAGATGTTGTGGTCAACCAGCGTATTCTCGCCTATATCCAGCCCTCTTTTTGGGTATAGACGTGTACGTGTGTGCTAAAGTAATGAGTCCTGTGGACTATGAAGGGAGAATCTGTGCCAAAAAAGACTGAGAGCACGGGTACTGGGCTGGAATCCTACGTTGCAAAGCTCATGGGCAACGGCTCAAACAGGACTTCGGTAACCGAGGACGAGATTCAGGTCGCCCTGAAGGATATCGATGTGTCCGATGAGCAGCTCACCGCGGTGTATTCCGCGCTGCGCAACAGCGGCATCCAGATTATCTCCGCGAGCGGAAACGACGACGCCCCCATGGACGTCGACGATGACGATAACGATACCGACGATTTCGATGACGACGACGAGCACGATTCCGGCTCGCTCGACGATCACGAGCTCAAGATGGCCCGCCAGGCCGACGCCGAGATGGGCTCTTCCAAGAGCAAGAAGAAGCGCACCGTGCGCACGTCCCGTTCGCGTTCGCGCGTGCGCGGCATCGATGCCTCCACGGTGATGCTGACCGGCGACCCGGTCCGTATGTACCTCAAGGAGATTGGCAAGGTCGACCTGCTGACTGCTTCTGAAGAGGTCGATCTGGCCATGAAGATCGAGGCCGGTCTCGAGGCCACCGAGAAGCTCGAGGCTGCCGAGGCGGGCGAGATTGAGCTCACGCGCGCCGAGATGCGTCGCCTGACCCGTATTGAGAACGTGGGCCTCGAGGCCAAGCAGGCACTCATCAGCGCTAACCTGCGTCTGGTCGTCTCCATCGCTAAGCGCTATGTCGGTCGCGGTATGCTGTTCCTGGACCTGATCCAGGAGGGAAACCTCGGCCTGATCCGCGCCGTCGAGAAGTTCGACTACCAGAAGGGCTTCAAGTTCTCCACGTACGCCACGTGGTGGATTCGTCAGGCCATTACGCGCGCCATTGCCGACCAGGCCCGTACCATTCGTATTCCCGTGCACATGGTCGAGACCATCAACAAGCTCGTCCGCGTGCAGCGCCAGCTTCTCCAGGACCTGGGCCGCGACCCGACCCCCGAGGAGATCGGTGCCGAGATGGACATGAGCGCCGACCGCGTCCGCGAGATCCAGAAGATCTCGCAGGAGCCCGTGTCGCTCGAGACCCCCATCGGCGAGGAAGAGGATTCCCAGCTGGGAGACTTCATCGAGGACTCCCAGGCAATCGTTCCGCCCGATGCCGCCAGCTTCTCCATGCTGCAGGAGCAGCTCACTCAGGTGCTCGACTCGCTTGCCGATCGTGAGCGCAAGGTTATCGAGCTGCGCTTTGGCCTTGTCGACGGGCATCCCCGTACGCTCGAGGAAGTCGGCCGCGAGTTTGGCGTCACGCGCGAGCGTATCCGCCAGATCGAGTCCAAGACCCTGGCCAAGCTCCGCCACCCGAGCCGTTCGAGCAAGCTCAAGGACTACATCGAGTCATAACCTCGCAAGCAAGAAGCGCCCTCAAGCACATCCGCTTGGGGGCGCTTTCATGTAGTCATTGGGGACGTTCTTGAATGACTAGTCGTTTAAGAACGTCCCCAATGACTAACTTGGCACTTGGGGACGTTCCTTTTGTGCCGGCACCTGGGGACACTCCTGCGATCGGAAAATTTCTTAAAAAAGTTCTTGCCCTGAGCGTAATCGTCCGTATAATAAACTTCGTTGCTTGAGAGCACGCACCTATTCCTCGGTAGCTCAATGGTAGAGCACGCGGCTGTTAACCGCGCTGTTGTAGGTTCGAGTCCTACCCGGGGAGCCAGGTTGTAAAACCCGTCGCTTATGCGGCGGGTTTTTTCATGCCGCGATCGCTCGGTGCCAACGTTGCCATATCAACATTTCGTGTCGAGGATGTAATCGCGAACCCCGCCACCTCAACATGGCGCGGTCGTTGTAGAATGTTGGAATGATTGCTCCCACGACATGGTGCCGCGAGCACCAGAAAAGGAGATTCTTGTGTCTGAGACCATTAACGGCAGCCTGAGCGTCTCGAACGACGTAATTGCCGATATTGCCGGTTATGCCGCGATGACGTGCTACGGCGTCGTCGGTATGGCTGAGCAGCTCCAGGGCGCCGAGAGCGTGCGCCTGCTTGCCGGCCAGCGCCTCCGCAAGGGCGTACTTGTCTCCGCCGACGAGAACGGCCTCACGGTCGATCTGCACGTCGTGCTCGAGAACGGCGTCAACATGAAGTCCGTCTGCCACAATCTTTCGAGCTCCGTTGCCTTCACCCTGCAGGAGATCGCCCAGATCGATCCTGCCAGCCTTAAGATCGGCATCCACATCGACGCGCTCAAGAGCCGTCTGAACTAGCATCCGAAAACGGAGATTCAAATACCCATGATTGCAAAGACCATTCGCACCTGTTTTCCGATCGCTGCGGCTGCCGTTTCCGACAAGGCCGAGGAGATCAACAAGCTCAACGTCTTCCCCGTACCCGATGGCGATACCGGCACCAACATGTCGCTCACGCTCGCCTCGGTGACCAAGGAGCTCTCTGCGCTTCCCGCCGACGCCGACATGGAGGCCATCGCCGGCGCCATCACCCATGGCTCCCTCATGGGCGCTCGCGGTAACTCGGGCGTTATCACTTCGCAGATCCTGCGCGGCGTGGCCGAGGGCCTCGTCTCTGCCGACGAACCCGTTACGTCCGCCAACATCGCCTTCGCCTTCCGTCGTGCCGTCAAGGTCGCCTTCCAGGCCGTTCGTAAGCCCATCGAGGGCACGATCCTCACGGTCCTGCGCGATGTCTCGACCAAGGCCGACGAGTGCGAGAAGAAGAAGTTCTCGGCCGAGGACGCGCTCGACGCCATCGTCGTCGAGGCCTATCAGTCCGTCGCCCGTACGCCCGACCTGCTGCCTGTCCTCAAGGAGAACGGCGTAGTCGACTCTGGAGCCTTTGGCTTTGCCATCTTCCTGGAGAACTTTGTTGCTGCCGCTCTTGGCCGCAGCACCGTGGTCGAGGATTTCTCCGCTACGTTTGACTCTGCCGGCTCCGCTCGCGATGCGGCTCTCGGCCGCGTGGAGATCGAGGCCAACGACGACTGGGAGGGCTCGGAGTTCCGCTACTGCAACGAGTTCCTCTTCAAGGCCGACGCCCCCTTCGACGAGGACGAGTGCCTGAAGTTTCTGGGTTCCATGGGCGACTGCGAGCTGCTCGTGGGTGCCTATCCCGACTACAAGATCCACGTGCACTCCAACACCCCTAACCTGGTGCTCGAGCACATGCTGCAGCTTGGCCAGATCTACGAGGTCTTTATCCATAACATGGAGATGGAGGCCCACGACCGCACCGCTAAGATCCACGAGGATCAGGAGAAGGCCGCCGAGCCCGCGAAGGCGCTGGGCTTTGTCGCCGTTGCCGCCGGCTCCGGCGAGGCCGACATTCTCAAGTCCCTCGGTGTCGATGTGATCGTTTCGGGCGGCCAGACCATGAATCCCTCGACCGCCGACCTGTTGGGCGCCGTGGACCAGGTCAACGCGACCTCGGTCATCATCCTGCCCAACAACGGCAACATCCGCATGGCTGCCGAGGCCGCTGCCTCCGCCTGCACCGATAAGAAGGTCGCCGTCGTTCCCACCAAGACCGTCCCGCAGGCCTTCTCCGCGCTGTTCGCGGTTCTGCCCGATTCCGAGCTCGAGGATGCCGTGGCCGCTATGGTCGATGCCATCAGCGAGGTTCGCGATGGCGAGGTCACCCGTGCCGTGCGCGATTCCAGTGCCTCCGACGGCTCGCCGATTCACTCCGGCGACGTCATGGGCATCATCGCCGGCTCCATCGATGTGGTCGGCTCCGACGTGAAGCAGGTTACGCTCGACTGCATCAACCGTATGCAGGAGGAAGAGGAGGGCGACGCGCTGACGATTCTGGCCGGCGAGGAGCTGTCCGACGAGGCCTTCCAGGAGATCGTCGATGCCATCGAGGAGGCTCAGCCCGATCTGGAGATTGACGCCCATCGTGGCGAGCAGCCGCTCTACCCTGTGATCTTCTCGATCGAGTAGGCTCTGCCCATGTCCGAGCTGTGCTCCGTGCCGCGCGTCTCGGAGCGCTTTGCCCAGAGCAATGCGCTCGACGAGGATATCGCGCGACTCAAATATGTTTCGGGTAAACGTGAGGAGGCCCTTCGCCGTCTGGGAATTCGGACGGTGGGGGACCTCCTTCTCCATATCCCTCATCGGTACCTGGACTTCACCCGCTCCTGGTCTATCGAGATGGCGCCCATCGGTACCGTGTGCACGATTATCGCCACGGTCGATCGCATCGTGCAAAAGCAGCCCCGTCCGCGTATGCAGGTGACCGAGGTCTCGCTTGTGGACGAGACGGGCGTGCTACAGGTCGCCTATTTCCGTCAGCCTTGGATTGCCCAGCAGCTCAAGCAAGGCGACCGCCTGGCCGTGATGGGCAAGGTCGAGTTTGCCTACGGCTTTAAGCAGATGGCCTCGCCTCACTTCGAGAAGCTCGAGGAGGGGCGCGCTGCCGGCACCATTCTGCCGGTCCACTACGTGAGTGACGGCGTGAGCCAGGCGTGGATGCGCCGTATCGTAAGCGGTGCGCTCGAAGTTGTCGGCAATCCGTTCGATCCCATTCCCGCGCCGCTGCGCGTTAAGCGCCGCTTGATGAGCTGTGCCCGTGCGCTTCGATCGATTCACTTTCCCTCGAGCATGGCCGAGCGCGATATCGCGCGCCGGCGTCTTGCCTACGAGGAGTGCCTCTACCTGCAGCTGGCGCTGCGCCTGCGCAACGACGGCGGCCTGGTCGATGTGGTGCCCTATGCCCACGCCGCGGGCGAGCACCTGGCCGCGCTTAAGCAGGCCCTGCCGTTTTCGCTGAGCGACGAGCAGGAGGCCGCGTTCCAAGATATCCTGCGCGATATGTGCGATGGCGGGCGCGTGATGAACCGCCTGCTGCTGGGCGATGTCGGTACCGGTAAGACCGCCGTTGCCGCCTGTGCGCTGGCTGTGGCTGCCGATAGCGGCACGCAGGCCTGCGTTATGGCGCCCACGGGCGTGCTGGCGCGTCAATATGCCGATAAGACCGGCCCCTTGCTCTCGCAGGCCGGCATGACCTGGGCGCTCCTGACGGGCGCCACGCCGGCGGCCGAGCGCGAGCGGATCCATGCCCAACTGGAATCGGGCGAGCTCGACGTCCTCTTTGGCACCCACGCGGTGCTTTCGGATAACGTTGCGTTCAAGCATCTGTCGCTCGTGGTCATCGATGAACAGCACCGGTTTGGCGTCGGCCAGCGCAACGCCCTGCGCGCGAAAGGCCCCGGTGCCGATCTGCTCGTTATGACGGCAACGCCCATCCCGCGTACGCTGGCGCTTTCGGTCTACGGCGATCTGGACACGAGCATCATCCGCCATCGGCCTGTTCCTGGCGCTGGCGTGTCGACACGTGTGCTCACCGAGTCGAGCCGTGACCTCGCCTATGGCGCCATCCGCGAGGCGCATGAAAAGGGTCAGCAGGCCTACGTGATTTGCCCGCTCGTGGAGCCGAGCGACTCGGCCGATGAGCTGGAGGACGTGCCCGGTATCGCCCGCGACGACGAGGGCCGCGTGACGGTCCCCGTGCCGCTGCACGATACGGCGACCGAGCTCGATCGCCTGCGTCTGGCGTTGCCGGGTCTTGCCATCGAGCGCCTTCACGGCCGCATGCCAGCGGGGGAGAAGGATCAGGTTATCGATGCCTTCAAGCGCGGCGAGATCGACGTGCTTGTCTCGACTACGGTGGTTGAGGTGGGCGTCGACGTGCCCAACGCCACCGTCATGGTCATCGAGAACGGTGAGCGCTTTGGGTTGGCGGCCTTGCACCAGCTGCGCGGGCGTGTAGGCCGCGGCAGCGTGTCGGGCACCTGCCTGGTCATGACGCACTCCAAGGGCAACGGCGGCGCGTCGGCGGCACAAGACCGCCTCCAGTCACTCGAGAAGACCTCGGACGGCTTTACGCTCGCCCAGATGGATCTGCGTTTGCGCCACGAGGGCGAGATTCTTGGCTACCGTCAGCATGGCGGCGTGACCCTGCACTTTGTGGACCTGGACGCCGACGAGGAGCTGATCGAGTGGGCCCATTTGGACGCGGTCGAGCTCTTGCGGTATGCTTGCAACCTTGACTCCGTGGCGACGCGCCCCCTGCGCAATGCGGTCGCCATGCGATATCGACACATTTTTAAGGAGGTCAGCGGAGGATGAGAATCATCGGCGGCGAATGGCGCGGTCGTAAGATCGAGGAGCCCCGTGGTCGCGATGTCACCCGCCCCACGACCGATCGTGTGCGCGAGGCATGCGCATCTATGGTCATGTCGGCATTTGACTTCGATCTGGACGAGGTCCGCGTGCTGGACGCCTTTGGCGGCTCCGGCGCTTTGGGTATCGAGATGCTCTCACGTGGTGCCCGCTCGCTCACGACGTTCGAGATCGATCGGAATGCCGCGCGGCTCATTACCAAGAATATCGAGTCGCTCTGCCGTGACCGTGCGCGTTGGCGCGTGATAACGGGCGACATGCTGGCGAGTGCCTCGCGCGGTCGTGTGCCGGGCGGCCCCTTTGATCTGGTCCTGCTCGACCCGCCCTATGCTTTTGGTGCCGAGCCGGTCGAGGAGCTGCTGCAGAACCTGGCTCAGCAGGGTCTGCTTGCACCTGGCGCTTATGCCCTGTTTGAGCATGCCGCCGCCGATGCGGGCGCGCATCCGGTAGGCTTTGAGATCGTGCGCGAGAAGCGCTACGGCATTACCTCGGTCGACCTGCTTCGTTGGATCGGCGATGACGATGGTGAGGAAGATTGCGCTGGCACCGATGCTCACAACAACGATGCCACGACGTTTCAGGAGGACGCCCATGAATGACACCATCAACCGCGTAATCGTCCCGGGCACCTTCGATCCCATCACGTTTGGCCATATCGACGTCATCCGCCGCGCCCGCCGCATCTTTCCCAGCGTGATCGTCGCTGTTGCCGAGTCGCAGGGTAAAAACGGTGTGGGTACCACGTTTATGCTCGATGAGCGCGTGGCGCTGGCCCGCGAGGCGCTCGGTGATATCGACGGCGTCGAGGTCCTGCCCTTTACCGGCCTCTTGGTCGACTTCGCTCGCGAGCAGGGGGCGGGGGCCGTGGTCAAGGGTCTGCGCGCCATGACCGACTTTGAGTATGAGCTGCAGCAGGCCGACCTTAACTATCGCCTGGATAACGAGCTGGAGTCCATTTTTGTCATGAGTGCGCCGCAGTATGGCTATATCTCGAGCTCGGTCGTTCGCCAGATCGCCTCGCTCGGCAGCGATGTATCGACGTTTGTCCCGTCCAACGTGGTCGAAGCGCTCAGACATCGCTTTTCGTGACGTTTTTTATTGCCTGGTGGCATGTGGTAAACTAGCACGATGATATGTTACCTATGAAAGGAGACCGGATGCCGGGCGAGAATTTTCCTGGCGATAGGATCGTCAGCTTGGTCGATGAGCTCGAAGGGCTGATCGAGGAAGCCAAGCCGCCTTTCGGCAAGAACGCTCAGTTCAAGGTCATCGACGCCGACGTGTTCTTCAACATCCTCGACGAGATCCGCATGAGCTATCCCGAGGAGTGGCAGAAGTCCCGCCGTATCCTTAAGGAGCGCGAGGAGCTTATGGCTTCCGCCGCCGCTCAGGCCGATTCCATCATCGCCGACGCTCAGCAGCAGGCCCTCACCATTGCCGGTGAGCAGGAGATCGTCCGCTTAGCACAGCAGCAGGCCGACGACATCCGCGATCGTGCCCAGCAGTACGAGCGCGAGACGCGTTATGCTGCCGAGGACTACGCAGAGCAGGTCTTTACGCACCTGGAGGAGAACCTCAAGAGCCTGACCGGCACCGTTACCCGTTGCCGTCAGCAGCTCAACGAGGGTGCCGCCCAACAGAATGGTCAGTGGTAATGGCTGATTTCCCGAGCGTTACCGTCGATCTTTCCGAGCAGCTCGAGTTTCCCGGAGATTCGTATCCGCTGACCGGTAAGGTCGATGTCGCCACCTACACGGTGGGCGAGAAGGAGTACCAGCTACAGGACGGCATTGACTACGATGTGGTCTTTACCAATGCCGGTACCGGTGTCTTGCTCACGGGCATGGTCCGCGCGCACGCCACCGGCGAGTGCGATCGTTGCTTGGAGCCCGCCTCGTTTGATATCGCCGGCGAGATCGAGGAGTTCTACCTCTTCGAGGAGCCCGAGGATCCCGAGGCCTACGAGGACGGCTACGAGCTTTTGGGTGAGGACCGCATCGTGGATCTGGGTGAGCCCATCAACGACGCGGTCGTCATGGACACGCCGTTTGTCGTTCTGTGCAAGCCCGATTGCCGCGGTCTGTGCCCCACTTGCGGTTGTAATCTCAACGTCGAGCAATGCGATTGCGCCGCCCAGGCAGAGGCAGAATGGGCCGCTGCCACGGAAAATCCATTTGCAGCATTGAAGAATCTCAAGCTCGATGAGTAAAACTGTGGTAGTATCGCTACTTGCGCGTAATCGCCACACTGGATAGTTCATAAGGAAGGTCACTATGCCCGTACCTAAACAAAAGCAGGGTCGTATCCGCACTCACACCCGTCGTTCCGCCAACATGAAGATTTCGGCTGCGGCTCAGTCCACGTGCCCCCGTTGCGGCGCTGTCAAGCTTCCGCACCACGTGTGCCCCAGCTGCGGTTTCTACAAGGACCGCGAGGTTATCGTTACCGAGTAACGGTATACTCTGGATGCGATGCCGTTCCAAATGGAACCACAATGGCCGGCTCAATGAGTCGGCCATTTTTGTATAAGGAGCATGTATATGAGTAACGTTCGCGTTTGTGTAGACGTTGTGGGCGGAGACGAGAAACCTCAGGTTGTTCTCGATGGTATCGAGGCCGCACTTGCCGCCGATCCCGATATCGAGGTCTTGGCAGCTGGCCCCGCTGAAATCGTCAATCCCTTTGCTGCTTCCCATGCACGTGTTGAGGCCCTTGAGGCACCCGACGTTATCGCCATGGATGACGATCCCATTCGCGCCGTGATGACCAAGCGCAAGTCGTCGATCGTGCTGTCGTGCCGCGCCATCAAGAAGGGAAATGCGGACGCGTTCTTCTCCGCCGGCTCGACCGGTGCCATGACTGCTGCCGCCACCGCCTATGTGACGCCGTTTAGGTATCAGGCCGAAGGCAAGAAGCAGCCGGTACGTCCCTGTCTGACCAATGCGCTACCCAATCGCGCCGGCGGTCTGACGGTGCTGTGCGATATGGGCGCCAACCCCGATGTCGAGGTCGATGACATGGTACGTTTTGCCCAGATGGGTAGCGCCTATGCCCGCGTTGTCCTGGGCATCGAGCACCCCCGCGTGGGCCTGCTCGCCAATGGCACCGAGGACGAGAAGGGTTCCAACTTTACCAAGGCCTGTTTCCCTGCTATGAAGGCCGCGGTTCCGGGCTTTGTGGGTAACTGCGAAGGCACCGACCTCACCTCGGGCAATTTCGATGTCGTTGTTGCCGACGGTATGTCGGGTAATATCGCTCTCAAGGCCACTGAGGGCGCTGCCAAGTTTTTGCTGCAGGAACTCAAGGGTGCCTTTATGACCTCGCTCGGCACCAAGATCGCCGCGCTACTCATTAAAAAGCAGATGCGCGAGATAAAGGCCAAGCTGTCTGGTGACGCCAAGGGCGGCGCGATTCTTTTGGGCTTGCGCGGCGTTGTCCTGATCGGCCATGGCGCCACCTCGGTCGAGGCCGTCAAAAACGGTACGCTCGCGGCGGCTGAAGCCGTGCGCGCCGGGCTGGTCGAGAACGTCGCCAACTCCATGGACGGTATCGTTTTGTAAGAGCGAGTTAGAGCGCTGTTATGCGCTTCGCGGCCTGCGTCGTGGGGTAGAATCAAAACCGTGTCTTGGTGCCGCCCGCGCGGCGCCAATCTTTTGGTATTCATGCACTATGAGAGGAAGCGCTATGGACCGCTCCGAAATCTTCGACAAGATCGCCGAGGTCGCTGCTGACGTTCTGGGCGTCGATGTTGCTGAGATTAGCGATGAGACCACGTTTGACGATCTCGATGCCAATTCGCTCGAGCGCCTGCAGCTGGTTACGGCTATCGAGGACGAGTTCAACCTCGAGATCGATGACGAGACCCTGCTCTCGCTCAACTCTGTCGCCGACGCTGTCGACGCGATCGAAAACGCCAGGGAGGCTTAGGTCTTGGCTTTATCCGAACGACTTACGCGCGCCCAGGAGATTCTGGGCCACGAGTTCAATGACAAGGTGCTGCTGCGCGCGGCCCTTACGCATCCTTCGGCCGTCGAAGGCCAGCCAGTCTCGGCAAGCTACGAGCGCCTTGAGTTCTTGGGTGATTCCATTTTGGGCGCCGTCGTCGCCCGTTCGCTCTTTGAGTCCTATCCGGAGTTTGACGAGGGCAAGCTCACGCGCCTGAAGGTGTCGCTTGTCTCGGGCGCTACGCTGTCCGAGGTGTCGCATGAGCTGGGCATCGACGACATCATTATCTTTGGTGCCTCCGAGACCGGTACCGGTGCGCGCGGCCTGCACTCGGCGCTCGAGAACGTCTACGAGTCGCTCGTGGGCGCGCTGTACCTGGATGCCGGCTGGGATGTTGCGGCGGACTTTATTCATCGTACGCTCAAGCCGCACCTGGCCTCCGAGCGTGCCGAGCACCCCGCGAACCCCAAGTCGTTCTTGCAGGAGTGCGTGCAGGCAGACGGCCACGAGCCTCCCGCGTATAAGCTGGTCGGCTCCGAGGGCCCCGCGCATGCGCCCACCTTTACCGCTGTGGTGCTCATCGACGGTATTCGCCAGGGCCGCGGCACCGGTTCCTCCAAGAAGGAGGCCGAGGGAGCCGCTGCGCTCGAGGCACTCGACCGCATGGGCTACACCACCAACGGCGTGATTCTCAACAAGAAGCCTGTTTAAGCGAGGAACCGTGTATCTCAAGTCCCTCACGCTCAAAGGGTTCAAGTCGTTTGCCGACCGCGCCCATATGTCATTTGAGCCGGGCCTGACCGTCATCGTCGGTCCCAACGGCTCGGGAAAATCGAACATCTCTGACTCGATTCTGTGGGTCCTGGGCGAGCAGAGCGCCAAGCAGCTGCGCGGCCAGGCCATGGAGGACGTCATCTTCTCGGGCTCGTCAGCGCGCAAGCCGGTGGGTGTCGCCGAGGTCACGCTGGTGCTCGATAACTCGGACCATATGCTGCCCGTCGATTTTGACGAGGTCGCCATCACCCGTCGCATGTATCGCTCGGGCGAAAGCGAGTACCTCATCAACTCGAGTCCGTGCCGCCTGATGGACATTCAGGACATCCTGCACGATTCGGGCCTGGGCAAGGATACGCATTCCATCATCAGCCAGGGCAAGCTCGATGCCATTTTGCAGAGCCGCCCCGAGGAGCGCCGAGCCCTCATCGAGGAGGCCGCCGGCATCTCCAAGCACAAACGCCGCAAGGAGCGTGCGCTCAAAAAGATTAAATCGATGGACGAGCACCTGACGCGTGCCCGCGACATCAATAAGGAGATCGCCCGTCAGCTGCGGCCGCTGGAGCGTCAGGTCGATCGCGCGCGCAAGTACAAAGAGCTGTCCTCGCGCGCGAACGAGCTTACGCAGATGCTAGCCGTCGACGAGCTGCGTTCGCTGCAGTCGCAGTGGAACGACCTGGAGAGCCGCTCCAAGGAAGGCGCCGCCGAGCTGGAGCTTGCGCAGTACCGCCTGGGCGAAAAGGAGCGCGAGCTCGAGAAGCTCCAGGTTATGCTTGAGGAAAAGGGCCTGTTTGTGGGCGACCTGGGCGAGCAGCGCCGCCATATGCAAGACGTGGTCGGTCGCATTAACTCCGATATGCGCCTGCTCGAGGAAAAGGGCCACAATATGGTGTCGCGCCTGTCCGACATGCGCGGCCAGATCTCGAGCTCCGAGCATCAGCGTCGTCGCGTGGTAGAGGAGCTCGAGGACGCGCGTGCACAGCTTGAGGAAGTGACCGGCGCGCACATGCAGGCCCAGGAGGACGTTGACGCCGCCGGACCTGCCGCCGCTGAGCTCCACGAGCGGCGCGTGGCGCTCGACAATCAGATTTCGCAGCTTACGCGTGGGCAACGCGATGTGCAGCGTGTGGCCGATAACGCGGCGCTCGAACTCGCCAAGGTGAAGGACTCGCTGAGCAACGCCGAGGTCGAGGACAACATGTACGCCTCGCGCCTGGAGCAGATCGACGAGCAGCTTGAGGAAGTCACGGCCTCGCTCGAGAGCCGTCGCGACCGCGCCGAGGAGCTTGAGGGTGCTCTTGAGGAAGCGCGCCAGGCCCAGGCCGATGCGCGTGAGGCCACCGAGGTCGCCCGTGCAGCCCTGAAGGACTTGCGTAATCGTGAGAGTGAGGCGCGCAACAAGCTGTCCGAGGTGCGCTCGGAGCTTGCCAGCCAAAAGAAGCTTGATGCCCGCATGGCAGACAGCTCGCCGCTGGTGAGCCGTCTGATGGGCGCACTGGGCGATGATGTCTCAGGCCGTCTGGGCGACGTGCTCGACGCCCCTCGTGAGCTTGAGGGCCTGGTTGAGCAACTACTTGCCGGCGATATCGATGCTCTTTTGTTTGATGATGCCGCTACGCTTGAGCGCGCCGGTCGTGCGGCTTTGGACCAAAAGAAGGCTTCGGGCGAGGCACTGCTGATGGCGCGCGGCGTGAGCGGCTTTACCCCCGCTGAGGGCGCCTCCGGTACCCGTCTGGTTGATCGTCTGTCCGTGCGCGCAGGCTATGGTCCCGTCGTCGAGGCGCTGCTCGGCGGTTATTACGTCGTGGACGATCTTGCTGCCGCGCTGTCGGCGCCGGTCGTTGACGGCGTGACTTACGTGACCCCCGATGGCGCCCGCGTCGCCTGCGGCGGCCTGGTGCGTGTGGGGCTCGACGCCGGCGAAGCTTCGGGCGCTTTGGAGCGCAAGCGTCGCATTCGCGAGCTGGAGGGCCTGGAGCCCGATTTGGCTGCTGTGTTTGAGCATGTGTCGGATCAGGTCGTTGAGGCCAATGCGGCCGTTGAGGAGGCGCGTGCCGCCGAGGGCGATGCCGCCGGCGAGATCGCCCGTCTTGAGGGCGAGCGCCGCTCCCTGTTGTCCGAGATCGGCCGTCTGGAGCAAAGCGCCAACAATGCCGAGGTCGAGCGCGTGCGTATTTCCAAGCGCCGCGAGCAGGCTGCCGAGGCCGTTCGCGCTGCGCGCCCGCGCGTGGACGAGCTCACCCGTTCGCGTGACGAGGCGCGAGCGCAGGCAAGTGACCTGGGCCTTCAGATTGCCGAGGCCAACGACGAACTCGACCGCGTTCGCCGTGACGATTCCGAGGCTGCCGGCAAGCTCGCCGATGCCAAGGTCCGCCTGGCCCAGACGAGCGAGCGCCTTCGTTCTCTGAAGGGCCGCGTGCCCGATCTGGAGCATCGCCTGGAGGGCATCGACCGCCGTATCCGCGGAACACGCCAGGCCTCGCGCTCACTCGAGCTGCTGCGCCTGCGCGTCGATCCCATGCACGAGCGCTATTCGGCCCTGCTGGAGCGCGCGTCAGATTGGGCCGCACGTCTGCGTGACCAGGCCTCTCTGGAGGAGGCGGACTCCGCTTCGCTTAAGAAGACCATCGAGGATGCCAAGGCAGAGGTTGCCCGCGCTAAGGAGCGGGTCGATACCGCCACCGCCACGCAAAACGAGTTTAAGGTCGCGCGTGGCAAGCTCGAGGTGCAGGTAGAGGCGGCCATCAAGGCCATTACCGCCGATGGCACCACGGTGCTCGAGGAAGCGCTCATGCTTCCTGCGCCCACCGACCGCGATGCCGCCGAGCGCGAGCTCAACCAGCTTGTGCGCCAGATCAACAACCTTGGTCCCGTTAACCAAGTTGCCATGGAGGAGTACGAGCAGCTCAAGCGCCGCGCCGACTACATCGAGGAGCAGCTGGCCGATCTGGAGAGTGCGCGCAAGGCGCTCACCAAGATCACGGTGGCCATTGATCGCAAGATGCGCAAGGCCTTCCTGGTGACGTTTGAGAAGGTCGATGCGAACTTCCGCGAGATTTTCGCTATGCTCTTCCCGGGTGGTCAGGCGCATCTGGAGATGACCGACCCCGAGCATCCGGCCGAGACAGGCATCGAGGTCGTGGCGCAGCCGCGCGGCAAGCGCATCACCAAGATGATGCTCATGTCGGGCGGCGAGAAGAGTCTGACGGCGCTCGCCCTGCTCTTTGCCGTGTACCGCACGCGCACGGTGCCGTTCTATGTGCTGGACGAGGTCGAGGCGGCGCTCGACGACGCCAACCTGTCCAAGCTCATCGGCGCCCTCGATGTGCTGCGTTCCGATACGCAGCTTTTGGTCATTTCGCATCAGCGCCGTACTATGGAGGACGCTGACGTTCTCTATGGCGTCTCGATGCAAGCTGACGGCGTCAGCCGCGTCGTCTCGCAAAAACTCGATCGCGAAACCGGAAAGGTCGTGAATGCATAATGGGATTCTTTGACGCTCTCTCTCGCGGACTTGAGCGCAGCCGCGAGGCCCTCAACGAGGTCTTCTACTTTGGCGGCGAGGTCGACGAGGACTTTTGGGAGGACCTTGAGGATACCCTCGTTATGGGTGACATGGGTGCCGAGGTCGCCATTCAGGTCTCCGATGACCTGCGCGAGACGGCCGCCAAGAAGAACCTCAAGACCGCCCCGCAGCTCCGTCGCGCCCTGGCCGAGCAGCTCGAGCAGCACTTTGTGCCTATCGAGCGCGACCCGTTCTCCGACACGCCGAGCTGTGTGCTGTTTGTAGGCATTAACGGTGCCGGCAAGACCACGACGGTCGGCAAGATCGCGAGCGCCATGGCCGCCCGCGGCAAGAACGTCGTGATCGGCTCTGCCGATACGTTCCGCGCCGCTGCCATCGAGCAGCTCGATGTGTGGGGCCAGCGCGCCGGCGTTCCCGTCATCAAGCGCGATCGCGGCTCCGACCCGGCAAGTGTTTGCTACGACGTGCTCGACGAGGCCGATAAGCGCGGCAGCGACCTGGTGCTTATCGATACCGCCGGCCGTCTGCACACGAGCCCCGAGCTCATGCGCGAGCTTGCCAAGGTGGTCAACGTGACGCGTAAGCGCGCCGCCAATATGGCCGCCGGCCCCATGCCCGTCTCGGTCGTCCTCGTAATCGATGCCGCCACCGGCCAGAACGGTCTGAACCAGGCGCTCGAGTTTAACGAGGCACTGGGTCTGGACGGTATCATCATGACGAAGCTCGACGGTACGGCAAAGGGCGGCATCGCCATGGCCGTGGCCGAGAAACTCAAGCTCCCGATCCTGCGCGTGGGCGTGGGCGAGCAGGTCGATGACCTGCAGGAGTTCAATGCCAAAGATTTCTGCCGCGCCCTGGTGGGCGAGTCCAATTAAGGAGTGACTAGTGTTTGATTCCCTGAGCGATCGCCTCAACGACACATTTGACCGTCTGCGCGGCAAGGGCAAGCTGACCGAGGCCGATATCACCTCGGCCATGCGCGACATCCGCATGGCGCTGCTCGAGGCCGACGTTAACTTTAAGGTCGTCAAGGAGTTTGTCGCCAAGACCAAGGAGCGCTGCATGACCGCCGAGGTCATGGAGTCGCTGTCGCCGGCACAAAACGTCGTCAAGATCGTGCTCGACGAGCTCACCGAGATGCTCGGCTCCACTGAGAGCAAGCTCGTCTTTAGCAATCGTATCCCCAACGTCATCATGCTCGTCGGCCTGCAGGGCTCCGGTAAGACCACGGCGGCCGTAAAGCTTGCCTACCTGCTCAAGAAGCAGGGCCGCTCGCCGCTGCTCGCCGCGTGCGACGTCTACCGTCCCGCCGCTGCCGACCAGCTGGCCACGCTTGGCGGAGAGATCGGCGTACCGGTCTTCCGCGGCGACGGTGCACACCCGGTCGACATCGCCAAGGGCGCCATTCAGGAAGCCGTCGACCACCTGCGCGACGTGGTCATCGTCGATACCGCCGGTCGTTTGCAGATCGACGAACAGATGATGCAGGAAGCCGTGGACATTAAGAAGGCCGTCAAGCCCGATCAGGTGCTGATGGTCGTCGATGCCATGACCGGCCAGGATATCGTCAACGTCGTCTCGACCTTTGCCGAGCGAACCGACTTTGACGGCGTGATCATCTCCAAGCTCGACGGCGATGCCCGTGGCGGCGGTGCGCTTTCCGTGCGCCAGGTGACCGGTAAGCCCATCAAGTTCGTGAGCATGGGTGAGAAACCCGATTCGCTGGAGCCGTTCTATCCCGATCGTATGGCCAAGCGCATTCTGGGCATGGGCGACGTTGTCGGTATTATCGAGAAGGCCCAGGAGGCGGCCGACGCAGAGCAGCTCGAGGCCGCCGAGCGCATGCTGCGCGAGGGCTTCACCATGAACGACATGCTCGACCAGATGAAAGCCGTCAAGAAGATGGGCGGTATGAAGGGCATCCTGGGCATGCTCCCCGGTGGCCAGCGTGCGCTCAACCAGATGGGCGGCAATCTGGACGAGGGCATCTTCGATAAGAACGAGGCCATCATCATGTCGATGACCAAGGAGGAGCGCCTGCGCCCCTCCATCATCAACGGTCAGCGCCGTGCCCGCATTGCCAAGGGTGCCGGTGTGACCCCCACTGAGGTCAACAGCCTTATGAAGCAGTGGGGCGAGATGAACAAGATGATGGGCCGCATGCGCACGATGGCCAATCAGGCACAGGCTGGTGGCAAGAAGGGCAAAAAGGGTAAGAAGGGCAAGAAGATGCGCATGCCCAATATTCCCGGTCTGGATGCCATGGGTCTGGGCGGCATGGGCGGCCTGGGTGGCTTGGGAACGGGCGGTCCCAAGTCCGATATGGACCTGCTGCGTCAGATGGAAGCGCAGATGCGCAATAAAAAGTAATGGCTCTTTTGAGTTGTGTATGGCGAAGGCCGCCTGAATCGTATTCCAGGCGGCCTTCGCCGTTCGTTTGCAGGTTGTTGTACACGTGGGAGTGTGCTGGCGGCAGGGTATTTGCCGCTAGTGGCAGCCGCAACCCTCGTGGCCCTCGTGCTCGTGATGGCCGTGGCAGCCGCAGGACTCGTCATGCTCATGGGCGTGCTCGTGGTCGTGACCATGGCAGTCGCAGGTGGCCTCGCCGGTCTGCGCGAGCGTGCCCGCGATAAGGGCCTCGACGCAGGCGTCGCAGCTGCCCTGGGCGCCCGCGTAGACCGTGATGCCGGCTTGGGTGAGCGCGTTGATGGCGCCGCCGCCGATACCGCCGCAGATGAGCGTGTCGACGCCGCCGTTGGCAAGCAGGCCCGCCAATGCGCCGTGACCGGTGCCGCCGGTGCCCACGACCTGTTCGTTGAGCACCTTGCCATCCTGGATGTCGTAGATCTTGAACTGCTCGCTACGGCCAAAGTGCATAAAGATGTTGCCGTTGTCGTACGTCGTTGCCACCCTCATGGTGTCGATCTCCTTTGCTGGCCATGCGGCCGTTGTCGTGGTAATGGGGGAGTATGCGATATTGCCGCCCGCGATACTCAGCGCGCGCCCGTTGACCAACGCGTTTGCCACCTTGCGATGTGCGCGGCTGCAGATAGCCGCCACGGTGGCACGAGCGATACCCATTTGCTGGGCGACGGCCTCCTGATTGAGACCTTCCAGGTCGCATAGGCGCAGGACTTCGAGTTCGTCGACCGTCATGTCGATGGCGTCTCCGCTGGCAAGGCCGTCAGGGGTAAAGCCGCGGTATTCGGGGATGATCCCAACGCGGCGCAATTTTTCGCGTCTTCCTGCCATACACTCTCCAAATCTGACTTATGTCAACAATAGAATAGCTAACGTGCGGATTTGCGCAAGGAATTTCTGGCATATGTCAGAAAATGAGGGCTTATGTTTGGGCTGTGGGGCCGCGTGCGCCTGGGCTACAATAAAAATTGCTTATAGGCGACTGACAGGAGGGTCAATGAGCAAGGCTGATCAACAGTTTGTATCCATGTGCCGCGATATTCTGGACCATGGCACCACCACCGAGGGCCAAAAGGTCCGTCCGGTGTGGGAAGACGGCACCCCTGCCTATACCATTAAAAACTTTGGCGTTACGGCACGCTACGACCTGCGCGAGGAGTTTCCCGCGCTTACGCTGCGTCGAACGGCGCTCAAGTCCGCCATGGACGAGATCCTGTGGATCTATCAAAAGAAGTCCAATAACGTCCATGATCTCAACAGCCATATTTGGGATGAATGGGCCGACGAGACCGGCTCCATCGGCAAGGCCTACGGGTATCAGATTGGGCAGAAGAGCCATTATGCCGAGGGCGACTTCGACCAGATGGACCGTGTACTGTACGATCTTAAGCACACACCGTACAGTCGCCGCATCATGACCAACACGTACGTGTTTAACGACCTGTCCGAGATGCACCTGTATCCGTGCGCCTACAGCGTGACCTATAACGTTACGCAGCGCCCGCAGGACGATAAGCCCACGCTCAACATGATTCTCAACCAGCGCAGCCAGGACATTTTGGCCGCGAATAACTGGAACGTGTGCCAGTACGCCATCTTGCTGATGATGGTCGCGCAGTCGGTCGATATGATTCCCGGCGAGCTGCTGCATGTGATTGCCGATGCCCACATTTACGACCGCCATGTCGACATCGTCCGCGAACTTATCGAGCGTCCGCAGTTTGCGGCGCCCAAGGTAACGCTGAACCCCGATGTGCATGATTTCTACGCGTTTACGACCGATGACCTGATCGTGGAGGGCTATGAGCACGGTCCGCAGGTCAAGAACATTCCTATTGCGGTGTAGGTGACGCGCATGACGTGTAAGCTTTCTGCCATCGTCGCCGTGTGTGACGACTGGGGCATTGGGTGCGAGGGCGACATGGTCGTGTCCAATCGCGCCGATATGCGCCATTTTGTGTCGTGTACCAAGGGGTGTCCGGTCATTATGGGTCGCAAGACACTTCTGAGTTTTCCCGGCGCACGGCCGCTCAAGAACCGCCGCAATATCGTGCTTACACGCGACGAGAGCTTTGCCCCCGAGGACGTCGACGTGGTGCATAGTATCGTCGAGGCGCTCGCCGCGGTTGCCGATGAGCCCGTTGCCTGGGTGATCGGCGGCGGCGATGTCTATCGGCAGTTTTTGCCGTACTGCGTGGAGGCCGAGGTCACTCATAACCACTGCGTCCATCCCGTGGACACGTACTTTCCCGACTTGGACGCCGATCCCGCGTGGGAAGTTGCGCGGCGCGAAGGGGTTGCCACGATTGCCGCGGGCGAGGGTGACGAAGGCCTCGATTATGAGTTCGTGACGTATCGTCGCGTTGAGGCGTAAATCGTCTGGCACGAACGGTATCATCGGGTTGATTGATTGTATGGGGCGGCGCTTAGCGTCGCCTCGTTTGGTATAGATGTGCTGTAAAGAAGGGTGCGGGCTGGCTGCTATGACTGATGCCGTTGAGGTTCTGCGAATTGATTCGCTCGAGGACGAGCGGCTCGATGCCTACGTGCGACTGACCGAGCGCGAACTGCGCTGCGTGCTGGAGCCGCAAAAGGGCATCTTTATCGCCGAGAGTGCCAAGGTCATAGAGCGTGCGGTGCGCGCTGGATACGAGCCGGTGAGCTTTCTGTTGGGTGAGCGCTGGCTCGGTCAGATGATGCCGCTGTTTGAGCGCCTGGTTGTGCGCGAGGGCGCGGGTCCGGTTCCTGTGTTCGTGGCCTCCATGGAGCTCATGGAGCAGTTGACGGGCTTTAACGTGACGCGCGGTGCGCTCGCGGCGTTCCGTCGCCCGCGTCAGATTCCTGTTGATGAGTTCCTGGGCGGCGTTGTCGAGGCGGCGGGGGAGCGCCCGGTGCGCGTATGCGTGCTTGAGGGTATTGTCGACCACACAAACGTGGGCGCGATTTTCCGCTCGGCCGCCGCGCTCAACGTCGACGGCATTTTGGTGAGCCCTACGTGCTGCGATCCGCTGTATCGTCGCTCGGCTCGTGTGAGCATGGGCACGGTGTTCCAGGTACCCTGGACGCGCATTGGCAGCGAGGCGCGCGTATGGCCGCATGATGGGCTGGCGGCGCTGCACGATGCCGGCTTTTCGTGTGCCGCCATGGCGTTGACGGATGATTCGGTGTCGCTGGATGATCCCGTGCTGCAGGAGATTGACCGCCTGGCAATCTTTATGGGCACCGAGGGTGCTGGCTTGGGTGCCAAGACCATTGCAGGCTGCGACCGCGCCGTGCGTATTCCGATGGCGCACGGGGTCGATTCACTCAACGTTGCCGCTGCGAGTGCCGTCGCCTTTTGGCAGCTGTGCCCGCATGTGAGCAACGAGTACCACTACCAGCCGGGTTTGTATCACTAGGCAGATATTTCGCACCGGGCTCTGATTCGGGGTGTATCGGCCGATCCCGGTCGGTGCTAAGCTGGTTTTGGCTTTGGTTCTAAATCGCTGTTTTGTTGTTTGACGTACGCTTTTGGGGAGGGCGTGTGGCTAAGAAATCTACGGCTATCGATGTAACGCAGGGTGTTATTTGGCAGCAATTGCTGTCGCTGTGCGTTCCCATCTTTTTTAGTTCGTTTTTTCAGCAGGCTTACACGCTTATCGGCACCTATATCGTCGGTCAGTTTGGCGGCAAGCTTGCGCTTGGCGGCATTCAAGCCACGATGGTGCTCACCGAGCTCTGCATTGGTTTTTGCGTTGGCGTTGGCGCCGGTTGTGCCGTTATCACGGGTCAGTTTTTTGGCCAGCACGATGATGAGCGACTGAGTCGTTCGGTCCATACTGCCATGACGCTCGCGCTGGTGGGCGGTATCGTTTTCTCGATTCTTGGCATAGTGTTCGTTGAGCCCATGCTGGTGCTTATGAACACGCCGCATGAACTATTGGCCGAGGGCGTGGCCTATGCTCGTTGTTATTTTGCCGCCATGGTTGCGGCGCTGCTGCTCAATATGGGAACGGCATTGCTGCGCGCCGTGGGCGACACGCGCGGGCCTGCCGTGATCATCGCTTCCGGCTGCCTTGTTAATGCGGTGCTGGATGTCATCTTCGTTGCCGTGCTTCATATGGAGGCCCTGGGCTGCGGCATCGCGGTGGCGCTGACCATTTGCTCCAACGCCACGATGATCGTGATTCGTATGATGCACGCACCGGGTGCGTGGCGGCTTTCACTGTCAAAACTCGGCATTGATCCTGGTATTTGTAAGAGCATGATCTCGTGTGGTCTGCCGCTTGGCTTTCAGTCTGCTGCGTATTCGATTTCCAATGTTTTGATTCAGGTGTCGGTTAATTCGTTTGGTGCCGATGTCACCACGGCGTGGGGTCTTTCGGGCCGTTTGGATGGCATTGTCTGGATGGTTACCGAGGCACTTGGCGTGTCGATCACCACGTTCTCTGCACAGAACTTTGGCGCGCGCAACTACGAGCGCATGCGCAAGGGCTACCATACGTCGCTCGTGCTGTCGTTTATGCTCATTGGTGGCCTGTCTGCCGTGCTGCTGGTGTTCTCGGGTCCGTTGTCGCGTCTGTTTGTCGACGATGCTTCGATTTCGGCGTACACCACGACGATTCTTCATTTTATCGCGCCGTTCTACGCGATCTTCTCGATTATCGAAAACGCGTCGGGTTCCATCCGCGGCGCCGGCGTGAGCTTCCAGCCTATGATGCTCACGATTTTTGGCACCGTCGTGCTCAGGGTGATCTGGGTGTTTGCGATCATGCCGTTCGATCCGTCGCTTGAGCACCTGCTGCTGGTTTACCCCGTAACCTGGCTCATCACGGCCACAATGTTCACCATCTACCACCACAGCGGCAACTGGCTCGGCCGCGCCACCGCCTAGCCATTGGGGACGTCCCCAATGGCTAGTATTCGATTCCTTTGCGGGCTAGGAGGCCTTCGTCGAAGTAGTGTTTGACGGGGCGCATTTCGGTTACTAGGTCGGCAAGGTCGGCGAGGGGCAGCAGGCCGCGGCCGGTGAGCACGAGTTCCGTGGTGGTCGGTTTCATCGCGATCAACGCTTCGACATCTTCGCGTGTCACAAAGCCCCGTCGCATGGCTTCTCCCAGTTCATCCAAGATCAGCACGTCTACCTGGCTAATCTGTTCGCGCGCAAGCTCCATGATCTGTGCGGCGCAAGCCTCGGGCGTGTCGCGATCGGCCTGCACAATACGCAGCCCAGGCGCGGCGCGGCATCGTGTTCGGCGCAGTGCAGCTTCTTCGCAAATTGCAGCATAAGTACGTTGAGCCCATAACCTGTGGCGCGCAAAGCCAGCCCCAAGGCGGCCGTGGTTTTGCCCTTGCCGTCGCCCGTATAGATCTGAACCTTGCCGACTTCCAGTGATGCCATCTCTGTCCTTTCGTGCTCGGCGTCGGTTTATCGCCGTCCCGGTTGGGTATTCTAGATAGCATTATCAACCCCAGTAGATGGAGTTCAAGCAGATGGAGATGGATGACAATAAACGTAGACGGAATATGATCCTCTACGTGCTCATCGCCTTCGTCGTCTACCTCGTGCTCTCGACCGTTCTGTTCCCCAACATCGGTCACACGCAGCAGATTACGAAGACCGATTACTCGACGTTTGTCAAAGCGCTCGATAAGAAGAGTGTCGACAAGGTCGAGTACAACACGGACGATTACACGATTTATTACACTAAGAAGGGCGAGGACGAGAACGTCGCCTACAAGACGACCGGTGTGCCGAATGATGCGGGTTTTACCGATCGCGTGCTTGAGTCTGGCGCTTCGCTGGAGTCGGTCGTTCCCGATAAAAACTCGGGTTTGATGACCTACTACCTGCTCACCCTCATTCTTCCCATGGCGATCTTCTTCCTCATTGGCTGGTGGCTCAACCGCCGCATGAAGAAGGCCATGGGTGATGACGGTCCGTCGATGAACTTTGGCGGCGGTGGTTTTGGTGGCGGTGGACTGGGCAAGTCCGGCGCGCGCGTGATCGCCTCCAAGGATGTGGGCGTGACCTTTAAGGACGTCGCCGGCCAGGAAGAGGCCAAGGAGTCCCTCAAGGAGGTCGTCGACTTTCTGGAGAAGCCGCAGCGCTACGAGGAGATCGGCGCCAAGCTGCCGCGCGGTGCTCTCCTTGTCGGCCCCCCGGGTACCGGTAAAACCCTGCTTGCCAAGGCTGTGGCCGGCGAGGCGGGCGTGCCGTTCTTTAGCATTTCGGGCTCTGAGTTCGTTGAGATGTTTGTCGGTCGCGGCGCTGCTAAGGTACGTGACCTGTTTAAGCAGGCCAAGGAAAAGGCCCCGTGTATCGTCTTTATCGATGAGATCGATACTATCGGTAAGAAGCGCGATGGCGGCGGCTTTAGTGGCAACGACGAGCGCGAGCAGACGCTCAACCAGCTGCTGACCGAGATGGACGGCTTCGATAACCACAAGGGTATTGTCGTTCTCGCTGCTACCAACCGTCCCGACAGCCTCGACCCCGCCCTGCTGCGCCCTGGTCGTTTTGATCGTCGCATCCCCGTTGAACTGCCCGATCTGACTGGTCGTAAGAACATCCTTGAGCTCCACGCTAAGAGCGTGAAGACCCAGCCGCCGATCGATCTGACCGCGATTGCCCGCGCCACGCCCGGTGCCTCGGGTGCCGACTTGGCCAACATCATCAACGAGGGTGCTCTGCGTGCCGTCCGCGAGGGTCGCAAGCGCGCCACGCAGGACGATTTTGAGGAGTCGGTGGAGGTTGTCATCGCCGGTCAGCAGCGCAAGTCCACGGTGCTGTCCGATCACGAGAAGCAGGTCGTTTCTTACCACGAGATCGGCCATGCCATTGTTGCCGCTCGCCAGAAGGGCTCTGCGCCGGTCACCAAGATCACCATTGTGCCACGCACGAGTGGTGCTCTGGGCTACACCATGCAGGTCGAGGAGGACGAGCGCTTCTTGACCACGCGCCAGGAGGTACTCGACAAGCTCGCCGTCTACTGCGGCGGACGTGCTGCCGAGGAGCTCATCTTTGGCGAGATGACGACTGGTGCCGCCAACGATATCGAGCAGGCCACCAAGCTCGCTCGCAACATGGTGACGCGCTTTGGTATGTCCGACGAGTTTGGCATGATGGCGCTCGGTACCGTTCAGAATGCCTACCTCAACCAGGACACGTCGCTCACCTGCGCCCCCGGTACGGCCGAGCGCGTCGACGCGATCGTCGCCAAGCTGATCGAGGACGCACATGACCGCGCCCTGCAGATCCTTAAGGAGAACAAGTTCAAGCTCCATGAGCTGGCTCGTTATCTGTACAAGAAGGAGACCATCACGGGTGAGGAGTTCATGAACCTCCTCACGCGCGAGAATCCGCTGATGCCAAAGCAGCAGTAAATTCGCGGCCGAGTCAGTAAACGCCGACGCCCCATTTGAGCAGCTTTCTCAAATGGGGCGTTTTGCTTGAGAGGGATGGAAATGAAGATCGTGGTGAGTGCCTGCTTGATGGGAGAGAGCTGCAAATATAACGGGCTCGACAATTACCATCGCGCGTTGGTCGAGGCCTGCGAGCGAACGGGGTCCGAGGTTCTCTTGGTGTGCCCCGAGGTTTTTGGTGGCTTGCCCACACCGCGCAAGCCGTCCGAGATTGTGAACGGCGAAGTCCGTACCTGCGAGGGCACCTCAGTCGATCGCGAGTTTCGCCAGGGTGCTCAGCGCGCGCTCGATATGTGCGAGCAGGCGGGCGGGCCGTCCCAGATCGCTGCGTGTGTCTTGCAGGACCGCAGCCCTTCGTGTGGTGTAGGCCGTATCTACGACGGAACCTTCAGCGGTACGCTCACCGCGGGCAACGGCGTTTTTGTCGATCTGCTGCTGCGTCACGGGTACCGTGTGATTCCGGCTAGCGAGTTCGATCCCAGCATGCTGGAACATTGTCCATAGCACTCGAACCCAACACTTCCTCACGGGTGACCGTTTTGGCATCATCCGTGATGTTGATATTGAGTACGACCCGGTCATCAAAGACGTAGACCGAGTTGACAGGCGCCGTACCCAGGCAGCCCCTCCCCGCGGCCCTCGCGCAGGAACGCGCACATGGCCTTCCCGTCTCTTGCGCCCCTCCCGGAACTGTCCACATCAGTGTAGCCAATCCAGTCCGCCAAGGGCTGCAGCCCGGACAACGCGGCGATGGAGGGCTTCTTCGACCTGCTCAAGAAGGTGTTCTGGCACGGCAGGGGCTGGTCGGACTGGACCCCCGCCCGCTTCATCGAGGAGCTCGGGGGCTGGATCGGTCGATACAATACGGAGAGGCGCAGCGATGCGCTCGGTGGCCGCACGCCGGCCGAGTTCCGCTCCGCGCTGGGAAGGGCCGCGTAACGGTCCAAGAAATCGTCCGCAGTCCCCATTTTTGCCCCTTTGGGACAGCTTCTTGTTGGGGCGTGCCTGCCCCAAACCCTGCTAGGAACGAGTACAGCAAACTGGAATTGTTAAATTAGTCTTTGCAAATTACCTTTGAACCTTCACCATCAATTACAATTCCCTGACGGTTGTTAATTGGGCATA
>CATWBO010000011.1 GCA_958349055.1 uncultured bacterium | reverse complement strand
AGTTTGGTAGCGCGCCTGCTTTGGGAGCAGGATGTCGCAGGTTCAAATCCTGTCGTCCCGACCATATCTTGCGGGCGTAGTTCAATGGTAGAACCCCAGCCTTCCAAGCTGATGACGCGGGTTCGATTCCCGTCGCCCGCTCCACAAGATAGATGAATGGCTCTGCTTCCTTTTGGGAACAGAGCCATTTTCATAAGTGTGCCGGGTGACGGAAATCGATCCCGCACCGCAACTTAGGTGGGCATGGGGTTAGCTGCGGGGGCGGTGGCGGAGCTTGTCGATGGTGGAGTCGATGCTTCGGCTGCGGGCTTCGGCTGAGGTTTGGCGCTTGCGGCGGTAATCGATCATGCCTTGGATGATGGGCTTGCCAAAGCTCACGACATCATCGTTGTAGATGGCGGTTCGGGCTGCGAGGAGGCAGTCGGTAAAGTCCATATGGGTCTTGCCAAAGAGTTTGATGGCAAGGGCGACAACGGTGGGCTCGTCGACCATGACGTCATCGAGCAGCCTTTTCATGGCCGCAGCAATCTCAACGCGGGGAACCTTATAGACGTCGCGCAGCGTGACCACGACGCGCGTGATGATCTCGGGGTAGACGCGAGCGGTGCGCGTGGCGATGACCTTGGCGGCGCGCGGTGACAGGACCTCGTCGTCGTCGAGCAGATAGCGCAGGATGACGGTTTCGTCGATGATGGTGCTACTCATGGATATCTACTTCCTCGGGACCCAAAATCGAATCGTCGGTTTCTGTAGCAAGGTATTCAATCCAGGCATTGCGCTCCTCGGAACGGCGATTGGGGTCCCCATATGCTTTGAGCGATCCATAGGCGGCGGTGCCGTCCTTTGAGCGCACGGCGACCGGCTGAAAGGGGAGCTTGCGCATCAAAATGCTCTGCGCGACAAAAAGACGGACGGCCTCGGCGAGCGATGTGCCCATGGCGTCGTAGAGACGCTCGGCATGTTGCTTGTCTTCCTCGCGAATGCGCACCTGCAGGATGGCTCGTTTTTGAGTCGATGACATCACTGGCCTCCCTTAATGAGCGTGCAATATGAATAGCCAAATACAGCTTCGGCTAGTAATAGCCAATCTTATATCTACTACTTTATTGCACTAGAGTAATTGAGTGCGATCAACATTACAAACGTACTACATCCTTCAGAAGCGAGCGTGATATTTTTCTTGGGCGTACGCGTGTAATACACTCACCTTTATAGCTTCTAGAGAATAATTCCAACCTGCCAAAACCCCTGCAATACACCCGTATTGCAGGGCCTATGCTCAAGTTTGCCCCCTGCAACTGCGTATATTTAACCTGTATATCGTTGGAGGAATTCTATCGAAGTGCCTGTTTCGCCGCATGCGCTCGATACGCCGACGTCGGACCACGGGCGGTCCGGGGCAACGTCGGCAGGGTCTCTCCGGCATGGGATTCAGGAGGGAGTGAACAACATGGGCAATAAACGAGTCGTAGCAGATTCCTCACGCTGCATTGGGTGCCAAACCTGCATGGCGGCGTGCATCGAGGCACACGATATTCCCGGCAACATCGCCGCACCTCGCTTGCGCGTAACGCGCACCTACGAGATCTCCGCGCCGGTGGCATGTCACCACTGCGAGGACGCTCCATGCGCGAAGGCCTGTCCTACGGGCGCCTTGTTCTTTGATCCAAAGAACCATCGTATCGGCGTCAACGAGGACAACTGCATCGGCTGCAAGAGCTGCGTCATGGCATGCCCCTTTGGCGCCGTGAGCGTGGCGACCACGCAGGTCCCCGTCTTGATGGGCGATGTGCGCGTGGGTTCGCAGACTAAGAGCTTCGTGCTCAAGTGCGACCTGTGCGTGGACCGTCCCGGCGGTCCGGCGTGTGCCGAGGCGTGCCCGACCAAGGGCCTCACCCTGGTAGACGAGGAGCGTCTGGCGGAGCTGACCGCCGAGCGTGCCCGCGCCACCATCGAAAACGAGGCGTAGGCGGGCGGCCATACAAGCCCAACGATTGTCAAATACGTACCGATTAATCGGTAGCAGAGAAAGGAAGGAGGGTGTCATGGAGAAGCATAAAGTGATCTGCCCGTACTGCGGCGCCGGTTGCCAGTTTAACCTCCTGGTCCAAAACGGCCAGGTCGTGGGTACCGAACCGCTCGACGGCATCACCAATCAGGGCGAGCTGTGCCTTAAGGGCATGAGCGGCTACGACTTCATCAACGACACCAAGATCTTGACTCCTCGCGTACTGCACCCGATGATCCGCCGCACTAAGGGCGCGGATCTTGAGCGCGTAAGCTGGGACGAGGCACTGGATTTCACCGCATCTAAGATGCAGGCCATAATTGACGAATATGGTCCTAACGCTGTCATGACCACCGGCTCTTCGCGAGGCGGCGGCAATGAGGCGAACTACGTCATGCAGAAGTTTACGCGTGCGTGCATCGGCACCCACAGCGTGGACAACTGCGCCCGTACTTGACACGGCCCTACTGTCCTCGGTCTGATGGACACGGTTGGTTCAGGTTGCATGTCATGCTCCATCCCCGGTATGGAGGATGCGGGCTGCATTTTCCTCTTCGGCTATAACCCTGCCGATTCGCACCCCATCGTCGCAAGGCGTATCGTGCGAGCCAAAGAAAAGGGTTGCAAGATCATCGTCGCCGACCCGCGCCATATCGAAACTGCGCGCATCGCCGATATCTACCTTCCGATCAAGAACGGTTGCAATGTTGCGTTCCTCAACGCCTTTGCTAACTGTCTGGTCAACGATGGCCTCTACGACAAGGAATTCGTCGCCGAGCACACGAACGGCTTTGACGAGTGGTGGGAGACCATCAAGAACTACACTCCCGAATCCGTACAGGACATCACGGGTGTCGATCCCGCGCTGATCCACCAAGCTGCCGAGATGTACGCCACGGCGAAGCCTTCTGCCATCATTGGCTGGGGCATGGGCGTATGCCAGCAGAAGCAGAACCTGAAGACGGTGCACACCATCGCCTCCATCGCCTGCGTTGCCGGCCAGATCGGCAAACCCAACTCCGGCCTCGCGCCCGTGCGCGGTCAGAATAACGTCCAGGGCTCCTGCGATATGGGCATGCTGCCCAACCTGTACCCTGGCTACCAGAAAGTCACCGACCCCGCCGCTCGCGCCAAGTTTGCCAAGGCTTGGGGCGTGCCCGAGGAAAAGCTCCCCTTGGAGGAGGGCTACAAGCTCACCGACCTGGGTCACCTGGTCGACGAGGGCAAGGTGCACTGCTTCTACAACTACGGCGAGGACCCGGTCCAGACCGAGCCCGATTCGGCCGGTATGCGCAAGACGCTCTCCGAGCTGGACCTGTTCATCTGCCAGGACATCTTTATGACGCAGACGACCATGCTCGCCGACGTCATCCTGCCCGCTACCTCTTGGGGCGAGCACGAGGGTGTCTTTACCGCGTCCGACCGTAGCTTCCAGCACTTTGACGCGGCCGTTCCGCCCAAGGGCGAGTGCCGTCACGACTGGGAGATCTTTGCGGACCTGTCCACGCGCATGGGCTATCCCATGCACTACGACAACACCGAGCAGATCTGGAACGAGTGCATTAGCCTGTGCCCCAACTTTGTGGGCGCAACCTACGAGAAGATGGCTCCCGAGGGCGGTTACGCCCAGTGGCCGGTCAAGAGCACCGATGTGAACGACCATGGCACGGCCGACATGTTCGCCGGTGGCAAGTTCACCACCAAGGACGGCCGCGCCAACCTGATGGCGCATGACTGGGAGGCGCCCTCCGAGCTTCCCGACGATGAGTACCCGCTCATCCTGTGCACCGTCCGCGAGGTTGGCCACTACAGCTGCCGTTCGATGACCGGCAACTGCAAGACGCTGGCGCTGCTCGCCGACGAGCCCGGCTTTGTCCGCATGAATCCCGCGGACGCCGAGGCGCGCGGCATCAAGAACGGCGACATCGTCTCGATCCACAGCCGCCGCGGCCAGGTATACAGCCGCGCCGACGTGAGCGACCGCATCAACAAGGGCACGGTCTACATGACCTACCAGTGGTGGATCGGCAAGTGCAACGAGCTGACTATGCACAAGGTCGACCCGGTCTCGCACACGCCCGAGGACAAGTTCTCCGCCTGCCAGGTCGACCCAATCGCCGACCAGGTGTGGGCCGAGGGCGAGGTCGAGCGTCAGTACACCGAGCTTAAGCAGGCTCTGGTGGACGCCGCCGCTCCCCAGGATGTTGAGCCTGGTGCCGCCAAGTTCGACGACGAGACGCACGTGAACCAAATCGTGTAGTCCCGTTCTCGTTGGCTTTTTGGGCCGGGCGTCCCGTACGTTCGGGAGCCCGGCCCGTTATTTTGAAAGGAAGTGGGGATGAACCGCTTCATCGACATCAACCCGGAGAGGTGCATCGGCTGCGGAACATGTCAGTCCGCCTGTGCCGACGCCCACCGGATGCAGGGTCTTCAGGATACGCCGCGCCTGGCGCTCGTGAAGACCGGCGGTATTTCGGCCGCCCTTGCCTGCCACCATTGCGAGGGTGCCCCCTGCGCCGAGGTTTGCCCGGTGAATGCCATCGAGCACGATGGCGACCGCATCCACGTCAAGGAGCAGGAGTGCATCGGGTGCAGGCTGTGCGCCATCGCGTGCCCCTTCGGAGCCATCCATCCCGATGGCACGTCTATCGCCGGTGTCGCAGGCATGTGCGACCCGACGCCTTCGTATCCCAAGTCCCTGAGCAGCCTGCTTACGTGGGCTCCCGGCCAGTACACCTGCGCTGTCAAGTGCGACCTGTGCGCCTTCGATCCGGAAGGCCCGCATTGTGTGGCGGCGTGCCCCACCAAGGCGCTGACCGTCATGGGCGGCGCGGCCGATCGCGAGCTCGACGAGGCCAAGCGCCTGCGCTCGATCGAAAACGGTCCGGCCGTCGACGCTACCGCTGTGGCCCAGGGCCTGTCCGAGAAAGCAGAAGGGAGCGTAAACAATGGATAGCATGACGCTGTTTATCGCATCGCTTGCCGTCTCGTGCATCGGTGCGCTCGCCTCGGTTCTGCTGATCAAGGCCGATAACGCCGCAAAGACCGCCGGCTGCCTTATCGGCGCCGTCGCCGCGGTGCTTTCGTTTGTGGCCGGTATCCAGGCCGTGCTGGGCGATGTCACGTCGGTCGACACCATCGTGTTCTTCCCGTTTGCCCATTTCCAGCTGCTGCTCAATCAGCTGTCCGGCCTGTTCGTGGCGCTCATCTCGGTGCTCGCGTTTGCCGGTTCGATCTACGGTCTCAACTACTTTGATGAGTACCCGGGCAAAAAGGGCCGCGCCGGCTTCTTCTTTAACACCTTCGTGGCGTCCATGATGCTCGTCATCACCGCCGACAACGTGTTTTGGTTCCTGGTCGCCTTTGAGCTCATGTCGCTGACCTCGTACTTCCTGGTCGTGATCGAGGAGAACGAGAACTCCATCCATGGCGGTTGGCTCTACTTTGTGATCGCGCACGTGGGCTTTGTGCTCATCATGGCGAGCTTCCTCACCATGACCAACTTCGCCGGCGGCTCGTTTGCCTTTGCGGATTTCCGCGCTACGCAGTTTAGCCCCGCGGTTGCGTCGGTCTGCTTTGTGCTTGCCTTCTTTGGCTTTGGCGCCAAGGCCGGCATCATCCCACTGCACGGCTGGCTGCCCAAGGCGCATCCCGAGGCGCCGTCCAACGTGTCGGCCCTCATGTCCGGCGGCATGATCAAGATCGGTATCTTCGGCATCCTCAAGGTGGGCCTCGACCTGCTCTCCGCCTCGGGCGTTCAGGTCTGGTGGGGCCTTATGGTCATGGTCTTCGGTGCGATCTCGTCGGTCCTCGGCGTGGCCTTCGCCCTGCAGGAGCATGACATCAAGCGCCTGCTGGCCTATCACTCCGTCGAGAACATCGGCATCATTCTGCTCGGCGTCGGCGCCTCCATGGCCGCCATGGCGCTCAACTCGGTCGGCATCGCCGTCCTGGCTCTGATGGCCGCCCTCTACCACACGTTTAACCACGCGATGTTTAAGGGCGAGCTGTTCTTGGGCGCCGGTGCGCTGCTGTACTCCACGGGTACGCGTAATATGGAGAAGATGGGCGGCCTGTTCCGTCGTATGCCGGCAACGGCCATCTGCTTCCTCGTTGGCGCGCTTGCCATCTCGGCCATCCCGCCCTTCAACGGCTTTGTGTCCGAGTGGTTTACCTACCAGTCGTTGTTTAACGCCGCTATGCAGGGCGACAAGGCCGTCATGATTGTGGCCGTGTTCGCTGCCGTCGCGCTTGCCATTACCGGCGCGCTGGCCGTCACGTGCTTCGTCAAGGCCTACGGCGTCTCCTTTGCCTCCGCGCCCCGCTCCGAGGCCGCGGCCAATGCCAAGGAGGTTCCCGCCCCCATGGTGTTTGCGCAGGGCCTGCTCGCGGCCATCTGCGTCGTGCTGGGCATTGGCGCTCCCGTGATCGCTCCCGTGCTGGTCGATGTCGCCGCGTCCGTGCTGCATCCGTACGGTGGCGTGTTTGCCGCCGAGGGTATGGAGCTTATGAACCAGTACTCCGGTGCCGCCACTTCTACGCCCGCGATCGCCATCGCACTCGTGGTGCTCGTCGGCCTTGCCTGCGGTTATCGCAAGCTCAAGACCGTCGGCAAGGTGCAGAAGTCCCAGCCGTGGGCGTGCGGCTATGCTCCCAACGAGCATATGCCCGTCGTGGCCACGACCTTTGCCTCCGAGGTGTCCTGGTTTATGCAGCCGCTCTACACGCTGCGCGACCGCTGCACGGCCGTCTGCTGGTCCATCGCGCACTTCTTCCAGAAGCTCAGCGGTGTGGCCGAGGCTGTGGAGCCCGTTCCCGACAAGGTTCTCATCGATGCCCCGCATAAGGGTGTCGAGAAGCTTGCCGACCTCGCGACCAAGCTCGAGGGTGGCAACTACAGCATCTATATCTGCTACATCGTCGCGGCGCTCGTGGTGTTCCTCGTGCTCGCCGTGCAAATGGGTTAAGGAGGGGAGAGCATGAACAACATCGTACTTGCCGTTCTGCAGGGCGTGGTCGTCATGGCCGTTGCGCCGTTCTTCTCCGGCCTCGGCCGCGTGATCCGCGCTAAGATGCATAACCGTCGCGGACCGAGCATCATGCAGGACTACCGCGACATCGCAAAGCTCTTTGCGCGCCCCGAGTCCCAAAGCGAAGATGCAAGCTTCGCGCTTCGCATCATGCCGCCGCTGTTCTTCGCCGTCGCCTTTATGCTTGCCATGGGCCTGCCGCTCTTTACGGCACAAAGCCCCATTCCGGTCTTTGGTGACGCCATCACCATCATGTACAGCCTGGCGCTCGCCCGCTTCTTCTTCGCCCTCTGCGGCGTCGATTCCTCCAATGCCTACGCCGGTATCGGTGGTGTCCGCGAGCTGCTCATGAGCGTGCTCATCGAGCCGTCCATGCTGCTGGCGCTGTTTGCCGCAGCCCTTGTATGCGGCTCTACCGACATCGCCACCATGGGCCAGCACATCATGACGGGCGCCGTCGATGCGCCGGTCGCCGTGATCCTTGCCGGCATCGCCTTTGCCGTTGCCTGTTATATGGAGCTGGGCAAGCTGCCGTTTGACCAGGCCGAGGCCGAGCAGGAGCTTCAGGAGGGCCCGCTTGCCGAGCTTTCCGGCCCGTCGCTTGCGATGGCCAAGCTTGCCATGTCCATGAAGCAGGTCCTGGTCGTCGCTTGGTTCTGCGCGATCTTCGTCCCCTGGGGTGAGCCCGCGACCGTGGGCGCCGCCGTTCTGGGCGCAGTCATCTTCCTGGTGAAGTGCCTGATCGACTTTGTCGTGTGCGGCGTGATCGAGAACTCCTGCTCGCGCTCGCGTTTTAAGGTGCTCGGCAATCAGACCTGGGCCGTCGTGGGCATTGCCGTTCTGGCGTTTGTCTTCGTGGTCGTCGGCGTGTAGGAGAAGGGAGAAACAATGTCATTCGCAGTCAGTCTGTCCCTTCTCGGCTTGGTCGCTATCGCGGCCCCGATGGTGGCCTCGGTGCTTGTCGCCCTGTTCCCCCGTCCGTACGCCAAGTGGTTCAGCGTCTTGGGTGCTGCCGTCTCGACGGTCTGCACCATCGCCCTCGCCGCGAACTTCGCCGGTGCCGGCATGCCCGATACGCAGGTCCCTCTGATCTCGTTTGGGCAGACCCTCGTCATGGGATTTACGTTTGACCGTATGAGCACGCTGCTCGCGCCCGCCTTTGTGGGCATCGGCCTGCTCGTCGTGATCTACTCGATTCCCTATATGAGCGAGAACAACCGTGAGCACCCCGATGCGCCGCGTCGTCGCTTCTATGCGTACCTCGCGACCTTTATCGGTGCCATGGCCGGTCTTGTGTACAGCTCGACCCTGCTGGGCCAGCTCGTGTTCTTTGAGATCACGGGCGCGTGCTCTTGGGGCCTCATCAGCTACTACATGACCCCCACCGCCAAGAAGGCCGGCATGAAGGCCCTCATCATCACGCATATCGGCGCGCTTGGCCTGTACCTGGGTGCCGCTATCGTGTTCGCCCACACCGGTACCTTCGCCATCACCGCGATTGCCGGCCTGGACTCCAACCTTAAGGCCATCGTCCTTTTGCTCGTGCTGTTTGCGGCCTGGGCAAAGTCCGCGCAGGTGCCTATGTACATGTGGCTGCCTTCGGCCATGGAGGCCCCCACGCCTGTCTCGGCTTACCTGCACGGCGCCTCGATGGTTAAGGTCGGCGTGTGCGTGTTCGCCCGCGCCCTTGTCTCTGCCGGTGAGGTTCCCGAGATTGTGGGCTGGGTCGCCGTTATCGACGCCATGGTCACCATGCTCTTTGGCTTCCTCATGTACCTGCCGCAAAAGGATATGAAACGTCTGCTCGCGTTCTCCACGATCGCGCAGCTCTCCTACGTGTTCTTTGGCCTGGGCCTCTCGGTCTTTGGTAGCCAGCTCGCCTTTGACGGTGCGGTGTGCCATATCTTTAACCATGCCTTTGCCAAGACCCTGTTCTTCCTGATCGCGGGTTCGTTCTCCTTTACGCTCGGCACGCGTATGCTGCCCAAGCTTCGCGGCATCGTAAAGAAGTACCCCATCTCGGGTGTGGGCTTTGGTGTCGCGGCGCTCGCCATCGCCGGCGTGCCGCCCATGAACACGTTCTTCTCTAAGTTCCAGATCATCGCCGGCGGCTTTTCTGTGGGTGCCGGCAACGTCGCAATCCTGGTGCTCGTGTGCATCATGGTTGCAGAGACCGTCGCCACCTTTGCCTGGTTCCTTAAGTGGATGGGCTATTGCCTGCCCGGCGAGCCGAGCGAAGAGGTCGCTGCGGGAGCCCCGCTTCCCCGCGCGATGGCGTTCGTGTTCATCGTGCTCATCATCATGGTCATCGTCAGCGGCCCGCTTTCGGCCAGCTGGATCGGTTAGGAGGTAGAACGACATGGGATATTCGATCGTCAACATCCTTGGCGGCCTTCTGATCGTCACGTCCACCATGGTGGTCATCTCCAAGAACATCAAGCACTCCATCCGCTGGTATGCGGTGCAGTCGCTGGTGCTCGTGGGGCTGCTCGCCACGCTCGGTGTCACCACCGGTGCGCAGGAGCTCCTTATGTGGGCCGGTTCGGCCTTTATCACCAAGGTCGTCCTGGTCCCGTACATTCTCAACCGCGCGTACAAGAAGATGGGCGAGCCGAGCGACGCTTCGCTGGCTGCCGGCATTAAGCCCGCATGGGCCATCTGCATCATCGCCGTCGAGGTTGCCATCTGCTTTGCCGTCGTGACGCAGATCAGCCTGCCTACGGCCGAGGTCGCAACGCCCGCGCTCGCCATCAGCTTTGCCCACTTCTTTGTGGGCCTTACCTGCATCATCTCGCAGCGCAACATCATGAAGCAGATTTTTGGCTACTGCCTCATGGAAAACGGCAGCCACGTGACACTCGCGTTGCTTGCGCCCACCGCTCCCGAGATCATCGAGATCGGTATTGCCACCGACGCCATCTTCGCCGTCATCATCATGTCCATCGTCGTGCGTCGCATTTGGGAAGACTCCCATTCGCTCGACTCGCGCGACCTGTCCGAGCTGAGGGGGTAGTCCATGGAAACGTTGATTCTTGCCCTGCTCGCGACCCCTTTGGCGTTCTCGCTCGTCATGGCGTTTTTGCCCAAGAGCACGTCCTATAGCGTGTTTGCCGGGCTCAACCTGGTCTCTGTCGCGGCCGTCCTGGTGCTGTCGCTTATGACCGCCGGCGACGTCCTTGTGAGCGGCAACACCGCCAACGCCCTTGGCCTGTGGTTCCACCTCGATTCGCTGGGCTCCATCTTTGTGCTGCTCATCGGCTTTATCGGTTTTCTCACGGGGCTGTTCTCGCTGCCCTACGTCAAGGCCGACATCGAGGAGGGTGCCATGCCCGCCGAGCGCGCTAAGCAGTACTACGCGCTGTTTAGCCTGTTTGTGTTCACCATGCTGCTCGCATGCCTGTCCAACAACATGATCCTCACCTGGGCCGCCGTGGAGGCAACTACGCTGTCCACCGTGTTTCTCGTCGGTATCTACAAGAACAAGACCGCCCTCGAGGCCTCTTGGAAGTACGCCATGGTCTGCACCGCCGGCGTGGCCTTTGGCCTCTTTGGCACGCTGCTGATCTATGCCAACGCCGCCGACGTGATTCCCAATGCCCACGAGGCCGCTTTCCTGTCGTCTGTTCTGCCCTATGCCGACCAGTTCGACCCGACGCTCATGCGCCTCGCCTTCGCGTTTATCGTGATCGGCTTTGGCACCAAGGCCGGCCTGTTCCCCATGCACACCTGGCTGCCCGACGCCCATTCCCAGGCCCCGAGCCCTGTCTCGGCCCTGCTCTCGGGCGTGCTGCTTAAGTGCGCCATGCTCGTGATCATGCGCTTCTACGGCTTTACCATCCAGGCCGTCGGCGCCGACTACCCCCAGCTTCTGCTGCTGATCGTCGGTACGCTGTCCATCCTGGTGGCGGCGCTTTCCATGTTCCGCCAGGACGACCTCAAGCGCCGCTTCGCCTACTCCTCCGTGGAGAACGTGGGCGTCATCGCGCTGTGCCTGGGTGTCGGCGGCCCGCTGGGTATCGCCGCGGCCCTGCTGCACTGCGTGTTCCACGGCTTTACCAAGACGCTTGCCTTCTGCGTGTCCGGTAACATCCAGCATGCCTACGGTACGCGCAGCCTGGCCAAGATCCAGGGCGTCGTGGAGGTTGCTCCCGCTACCGCCGCGCTCGCCATCCTGGCGCTGCTGGGCCTTGCCGCCTTCCCGCCCTTTGGCATGTTCATCTCCGAATTCCTGACCTTTGTCGCCGGCGTTACCGCTGGCCCGATGTGGCTTGTCGTCGTGGTGGCCCTCGGCCTTACTGTCGCCATCTCCGCGCTTACCCGCATCGCGCTTAAGTCTGTGTTCGGTCATGCTCCCGAGGGCATGGGTAAGCACGAGGCCCCGGCGCTCATGCTGATCCCCGAGATCATCCTGGCTGTCATGATCTTGTGGTTTGGCATCGCCACCCCGTTGCCTCTCGTGCACGGTGTGGAGACCGCGACCGGCATCGTGCTCGAGCAGAGCACCGAGGAGCTTCATGCGGCGCCGATGTACCGCGCTGTGTTCGGTACCCAGACCGCTCAGAGCGAGGTGGAGTAACCAATGACTGATACTGAGAACAAGGTGTATGCCCGCCGCTGCGAGAGCCATGTCGAGGCCCTGCGCCGCGCCGTTCCGGGCTGCATCGAGAAGGTCGAGTGGCAGTGCGAGGACCAGCTGACGATCACCGTCAAGCTGGACCGTCTGCCCGAGGCCGTCCACTACCTGTACTACGAGCGCTACGGCTGGATTCCCGTGATCGTTGGCAACGACGAGCGCAGCCTGTGCGGCCGCTACGCCGTGTACTACCTCATTTCCATGGAGGGGGAGGACCCCGGCTGGGTGACCGTGCGCGCCGAGGTCGATCCCGCCAAGATGACGTTCCCGTCCGTGACGCCGTTCGTCCCCGCCTGCGTGTGGGGCGAGCGCGAGCTGCGCGATATGTTCGGCCTGATCCCCGAGGGTCTGCCCGATCGCCGTCGCCTGGTGCTACCCGACGACTGGCCGAGCGGTCTGTACCCGCTGCGCAAGGACTCCATGGACTACCGTTTCCGTCCCGCTCCCGTAAGCGACATGGAAAACTACGAGTTCTTGGCCGATACCAAGGGCAAGGAGACGACCCTGGTTCCCATGGGCCCGCTGCACATTACCTCCGACGAGCCCGGCCACTTCCGCCTGTTCGTTGAGGGCGAGACGATCGTCGACGCCGACTACCGTCTGTTCTACGTGCACCGCGGCATGGAGAAGGTCGCCGAGACGCGCCTGAACTATGACGCCGTGACGTTCCTCGCCGACCGCATCTGCGGCATCTGCGGCTGCGCCCACTCGGTGGCCTATGCCGAGGCCGTCGAGCGCGCCCAGGGTATCCACGTCCCGCCGCGCGCCCAGTACATCCGCGCCATCATGCTCGAGGTCGAGCGCTTGCACTCGCACCTGCTCAACATTGGCCTGGCGTCGCATTACACCGGCTTCGATTCCGGCTTCCAGCAGTTCTTCCGCGTCCGCGAGAAGTCCATGGACCTGGCCGAGAAGCTCTCCGGTCACCGCAAGACCTATGGCCTCAACGTGATCGGCGGCGTGCGTCGCGACATCCTGGCCGAGCAGAAGCTCTCCACACTCACGACCATCCATCAGCTGCGCTCCGAGGTCACCGAGCTTGTCGACGTATTGCTCTCCACGCCCAACTTTATCGAGCGCACGAGCGGTATCGGCATCCTGGATCGCAAGATCGCCCGTGACTTCTCGCCGGTTGGCCCGCTCATGCGCGGCTCGGGTTATGCCCGCGACGTGCGCTTTGACCATCCCTTCGATGGCTATGCCGACCCCGACATCCAAAAGATGCGCGCGGCCACGGCCGACACCTGCGATGCCTTCGGCCGTACCGCCGTCCGCATCCAGGAGGTCTACGATTCGATTGATATGATCGAGACCATGCTCGAGAACTGCCCGTCGGGCCCCATCCTTACCACGGATTGGGAGTACACCCCGCATAAGTACGCCATCGGTGCCACCGAGGCGCCGCGCGGCGAGGACGTGCACTGGGCCATGCTCGGCAACAACCAGAAGTGCTACCGCTGGCGCGCCAAGGCCGCCACGTACAGCAACTGGCCGGTCCTGCGCTACATGTTCCGCGGCAACACCGTGGGCGACGCGGCGCTCATCGTTGGCTCGCTCGACCCGTGCTACTCCTGCACCGACCGCGTGACGGTGACCGACGTCGCCGCCAAGCGCGACCACGTGCTCGACAAGGAGCAGTTCGAGAACGTCTGGCGCGACAAGTCGCCGCTTGCGGGCGAGGGCACCATGGCCGCTCCGCTCGATGAGGAGGCGCTCTAATATGCTGAAGCTTTGGAAGGTTAACGCCAAGGCCGGCGACGCGACGGTCAAGTACCCGTTTGCGCCGTTTCCCACCAACAAGGATATGCGCGGCAAGCCCGAGCACAACGCCGAGCTGTGCATCGCATGCGGTGCCTGCGGCGTTGCGTGCCCGGCCGACGCCATCCGCATGGATACCGACCTTGCGGCCGATACCATCACCTGGTCGATCGACTACGGCCGCTGCATCTTCTGCGGCCGCTGCGAGGAAGCCTGCCCCATGGAGGCCATCAAGCTCACCGAGGAGTTTGAGCTGGCTGTCATGAGCAAGGACGACCTCACCAGCAAGAGCGTCTATACGCTCGAGCACTGCTCGCGTTGCGGCAAGCCGTTTGCCCCGCACAAGGAGATCGACTACGCTAAGCGCCTGCTGCAGGCGGCCGGCGGTATGGAGGCCGTGCAGGCCGCCCGTACCGTGGGCATGTGCCAGGAGTGCAAGCGCGAGCTCGACGCCCTGCGCGCCGCGTCGGCCGTCAAGACCGGCAACGCGGTCGGCATGGCTGCCAACGAGACGCTCGCGTCCGGTGAGCCCCAAGGCCCCGGCATGGAGTATCTTGGCGGCCACGGTGTGAACCCGGAGTATATCGACCGCGAGCTTAACCCCGATGCGCCCGAGATTCCCGCCGGTCCGGCGCCAGTCGAAGGCATCATCATGGATTTTGATACGAAGGAGGAGTAACCATGGCCGAACCCACGCTTTTGCCCGAGCGGCTTCAGTACCGCCCGACCAAGATCGAGCTCGACGAGAGCATCGAGAAGGCCAAGGCGACCCTTCTTAAGAAGATCAAGCGCTCGGTGTACGTCTATCGTGTTGACTGCGGCGGCTGCAACGGCTGCGAGATCGAGATCTTCGGTTCTATCACGCCCGTCTTTGACGTCGAGCGCTTTGGCATCAAGGTCGTGCCCTCGCCCCGTCACGCCGATGTGCTGCTGTACACCGGTGCCGTGACGCGTGCCATGCGCATGCCGGCCCTGCGCGCCTTTGAGGCCGCACCCGATCCCAAGATCGTGGTGTCCTATGGCGCGTGCGGCTGCACCGGCGGCATCTTCTACGACAACTACTGCGTCTGGGGTGGCACGGACAAGATTCTGCCGGTCGATGTCTACATCCCCGGCTGCCCGCCCAGTCCCGCGCAGACCATCTACGGCTTTGCCATGGCGCTTGGTCTGCTGGATCAAAAGCTCCATGCCGAGACCACGGTGGAGGCCGAGGGCGAGCAGGCCGACATCCTGCATCCCGGCGTGCCGTATAAGCTGCGCGTGGCCATCGAGCGCGAGGCTCGCGCCATGAGCGGCTACCGCTATGGTCGCGACCTGGCCAACGAGTTCATGGATACGCTCGAGGGTGCGCCCAAGGGTGATATCCGCGGCGCCATGGCGCTGCTCATCGACAAGCAGGATGATCCCCGCCGCGTCGAGGTCTACTCGGCGCTGCAGGATCTGGTGCTGGCCGGAGGTCGCTAGATGGAGCTTACGGACCGCTCTGGTTACTTTGCGGGCCCCGGCATGCTCGGCGGCTCCTTCGGTGACGCCTCGCGCGCAAGCGTCGAGGCCACCGAGGGCGTCGCCGACCCCTGCCTGGCTCACGAGCCCGACCAGGTGGTCTTCTACGAGCTCACGCGCAAGTTTGTCGAGACCGAGGAAGACGTTCCCCAGGAGGCCTGCGACGTGCTGTACTACACGCTCGCCGTGGGCCACCACACCGGCGTACTCGATTGCTTTGAGCCGCGCCTGTCCGTGCCGGTGGACGTGTTCTATTCGCTGGTCGATGCGCTGCCGGAAGGGGAGGCCAAAACCAAGTTTGAGGCCATCCGCTCCTTTGGCGAGTGCCAGCTCGACAAGGCGGCCGTGCCGTCGCTGCTCGAGGCCTGCGATGCCTTGCTCGACGAGCGCGGCTTTCGCGGCTCGGCCAAGGCGGGTATCTCGGTGTTCGATAACGACTTTGGCCTGCACGCCCAGCAGGTCGCGTTTCTGATGAAGTTTCGCGACCTGGTGGAGCGCGTGCGCGACGTGTCGGGCGTGTACTTGACGGGAAGGTTGCAGTAATGGGCCGCGTTATCGATGGCCGCGTAAACGGCGCCCCCTTTGCGGGTATCGTGCTCACGGCGGGAAGCGTGCTGCGTGCCGATGATGCCGCCGGCCCCGTGCTCTCCAAAAAGATGGAGGACGCACCCATCGCCGGTTGGTACACCATCGACGGCGGTCAGACGCCCGAAGACGACATCATCGAGGTCAAGCGCGAGCGTCCGCCGCGCTTGGTGCTTGTGGATGCCGCCGATATGGCGTTGCCCGTCGGTTCGATCCGTCTGCTCGACAAAAGCGACGTGGCTCGCAAGTCGATGTTCACCACGCATTCGCTCCCGCTCTCGATTTTGATCGAAGAGATCGAGCAATCATGCGATGATATCGTCTTCGTCGGGATTCAGCCGGGCGACACGGAGTTCTACAACCCCATGTCCCCGGAAGTCTTTGACGCCGTCGACGCCGTGTACGACGCCGTGGCCGCCAACGACTTTTCCCACTTTGTCCGCTTGGGGCAAGAGCAGTAGGAGCACTTGTTCCATTTTGTTAGGAAAGAAGTGATTGACATGGCAGATTCCAAGGTGGAGTACCCCGCTCCCGATTGCCTGGCGCCCGCTGCGATCGAGGCCAAGACCGAGGCCGCCGGCGTGACCAAGGCCAACCTGCCGGTCGCAAAGGCCTTTCTGTTGGCAATGTTCGCCGGCGCGTTCATCGCCTTCGGCGGCCTGTTCTTTACGGTGTTCTTGAGCGATAGCACGCTCGGCTGGGGCGCTCAGCGCGTCGTGGGCGGCCTGTGCTTTTGCCTGGGCCTGGTGCTGGTGCTGGTGTGCGGCGCCGAGCTGTTTACCGGTAATTCGCTTATGGTCTGCGCGCTCAAGAGCAAAAAGATCACCTTGGCTCAGATGCTCAAAGCCTGGCTTGTCGTGTGGGTCGGCAATTTTGTCGGCGCTCTGTTCATCGTCTTTTTGGTGTACATGGCCGGCATTTACAAGCTCAACGGCGAGGCGGTTGCCAATTCCATGGTGAGCGTCGCCGCCGGCAAGGTGACGATCGACTGGGTGACGATCTTCTTCCGTGGCATCCTGTGCAACATCTTTGTGTGCCTGGCCGTGTGGATTGGTACCGCCGGCAAGACCGTGGTCGATAAGGTTGTGGGCATTCTGCTGCCCATCGCCGCCTTTGTGGCCTGCGGTTTTGAGCACTGCGTCGCCAACATGTACTTTTTGCCCATGGGTGCCGTGATGCACGCGTGCGGCTATGGTGCCGACGTCGCCGGTGCCGATGCGCTCGACGCCGCGGGCATTGCGTTTAACCTGTCCGCCGCCACGCTGGGCAACATCGTGGGCGGCGCGGTTCTGGTCGCGCTCGGCTACTGGTTTATCTACGCCAAGAAGTCCGAGGCATAAAAGGGACTGTTCGCTGGGTGTTGAGCCTCCCGCGGGGCGTTGCCGTGCGGGAGGCTTTTTGGCCTTGGGGCTTGTTAGCTTTGGGGCTTGGGGCTAATTGTTTGCCCGTAGGCCTGTTGGGTTTGGTTTGGAAAGGGGTAATCGAGATGGCATCTGATGCTGAGCGTGCCGGTCGCACCGTGGTGACCACGTGCGGGGGATGCTATGCCGATTGCGCCTTTGCGGCCTATGTTGAGGACGGGCGCGTGGTGGCTGATCTGCCGGTGCCGGGGCACCCGTGCGCAGCGCGTGCCCTGTGCGCTCGCGGGCGACATCGTCTGTCCATGCCGTTCGACGATCGTGACCGTATTTTGCACCCCATGCGCCGCCGCGAGGATGGCACGGGGTTCGACGCGGTGAGCTGGGACGAGGCGTTTGCACAGATTGCTGAGCGCCTTGCGGGGATTATTGACGAGCATGGTGCCCGTGCGCTGGGCATGACGCTTGGCGTGCCCTCGTTCGACCGCTACTGGGCGTGTCGTTTTATGCATGCGCTGGGCTCGCCCAACGTATACGGTGCAGACGGTGCCTGCGAGGTAAGCCGACTTACCGGTTGGGAGCACAGCCTGGGTTATAGTCCCACCTCCGACCTTGCGCATACCGACTGCATCATGTACCTGGGTCGTTCCATTGTCGATTCGTCGACGATGGGGGCCGTTGATGCGCTCAATGATGCGCGCCGGCGCGGGGCGAAGATTATTGTGGTTGACCCCCGGCGCAGTGGCTCTGCTGCGCTTGCCGACCGCTGGCTGCGCGTGCGTCCGGGCTGCGACTTGGCGCTGCTGTTGGGTATTGTCCACGTGCTGATTGCCGAGGACCTGTACGATCACGAGTTCGTGACCCGCTATACCACGGGCTTTGACGAGCTGGCGCAGGCGGCCCGTGCTTGGACGCCCGAGTGGGCCGAGTCCATGTGCGACGTGCCGGCCGCAGAGATTGTCGCCACGGCGCGCGATCTCGCTGCCGCCGCGCCTGCCGCTGTGGTGGATGCGGGCTTTCATGGTGGCATCGGTATCGCGTATGCCAATAGCACCCAGACCGCGCGTGCTATCTGCTTGGTCGATGTGCTTCTGGGCTGCATCGGACACGCGGGCGGTGCACTCAACCCGCCCACGCCGCTTGTGTTGGGCGACCTCGATCCCGAACGCTTTGCGACGCCGTCAGTGTCGCGTGAGCCTAAGTTGGGGTCCGAGCGCTATCCGCTCGTCGACCCCGAGCGCGGTCTGTGCACGACCATCGGCCAGTCGATTCTGGCCGGGGACCTGCGCGGGCTCATCGTCTATGCCAGTAACCCCGGTGCGGGCTATGGCAATGCACAGGCTTGGTTGGGTATTTTGCAGCAGCTCGACTTGCTCGTGACAATTGATATTCGCTGGTCCGAGACGGCGCGTGCTTCCGACTTCGTGCTGCCCGACGTAACGTATCTGGAGGCCGACCGCGGCGTGGGCACGGTCGTGGGCGCCAACGATTCGCGGGTGTTCTACCGCAACGCCGCACTGCCTGTGCAGCATGACGACACACGTCCCGGTCGGGAGATTTTTGCCGGTCTGGCGCAGGCGTGTGGCGCGGGCGAGTACTTCCAGTTTACGTCTGACGATCTGGCGGCTGCCCAGGTGGCGCCTTTTGGGATCAATCTGGACGAGCTCAAGGAGCGCGGCTGGGCCGACACGGGTGTTGCGTTGCCGTCGCCTACGGGCGAGCCGGCGATTCCCTTGGATGGCGGCAAAATTGCGCTGGCAAGCGACGTATGGGAACGAGCCGGTCTGGGTCGTGTGCCCAACTGGATCGCTCCCATGGTGGAGCCTGGCCCGGGGATGTTTCGCCTCATTAGCGGCAACCGTCCCTTTGAGTCGCATACCTCGCGAAGGCTTGCAGCCCAAGGTGCCGCTGAGGCTGGGTCGGACCTGGATGCCGTGCAGATGAATGCCGATGCTGCTGCGCACATGGGCATCGCCGACGGCGAGATCGTCGAACTCGTGAGCGATATGGGCCGCGACCGCGTGCGTGTGGAGACGACGCCGTATCTGCATCCGGCGTGCATATTCACCTCGGCCGCCCCCGGTGGGCGTTCGTTTGACGCCGATGCCGGTGGCGCTCAAGGCTTGGGCGTGGGCCCGCTCGACCATACGCCGTTGCGTTGGGACCCGTTGACGGGTGCCGCGCTCACCCAGGAAAACGCCGTTCGCGTGGAAAAGATCGCGGCGCGCGGGGATAATGACGAGTAATTGACTCAGCTGATGTATTCGACTGATCCACGTTTCTTTTGAAAGGCCGCACATGAGCGATAGCCAGAACATGTCCGATGAGGTGCGCGCCCGCCTGCGCGCCATTCCTTCCGTCAACGAGCTGCTTGCCGAGTGGCCGGTGGTGAAGGCTGCGGAGGAGACCTGCGACGCGGTGGTGCATGCCGCCGTGACGGCTGAGCTCGACGAGGAGCGCGCCGCGATCCGTGCCGGTGCCGCCCCGCGTTCCAAGCGCGAGCTGGCCTCGGCCATCGAGTGGCGTGCGCATCGCTCCGCACTGCCGAGCCTGCGCCCCGCCGTCAACGCCACGGGTGTGGTCATCCATACCAATCTGGGCCGCGCCCCGCTCGCGGAGTCGGCGGCAAAGGCCGTGGCCGAGGTTGCGCGCGGGTATAGCACGCTCGAGTACAGCGTCGACACCTGTTCGCGCGGGTCGCGCAAGGAGCACGCCGCGCAACTGATCCGCTCGCTCACCGGTGCCGAGGACGCGCTGGTCGTCAACAACAATGCCGCCGCGGTGCTGCTGGTGCTGGCGACTCATGCCGCGGGCAAAGAGGTCATCGTGAGCCGTGGCGAGCTCGTCGAGATCGGTGGCAGCTTCCGTATTCCTGACGTCATGGCGGCTTCTGGCGCCAAACTTGTCGAGGTCGGCGCCACCAACCGCACGCATCTGGGCGACTACGAGCGCGCCATCACGCCCGAAACGGCCATGATCCTGAAGGTCCATCCTTCCAACTATCGCATCGAGGGTTTTCACGAGGAGGTGGGCTCTCGGGAGCTTGCCGCTCTGGCCCACAAGCATGGCCTGCTATTCTACGAGGACCAGGGCTCGGGCGCGTTGTTGCCCGACGACATCTTGGTGCGCGGCGGCGAAGAAACCACGCCGGCTTCGGTTTCGGCAGGGCTCGATCTGGTGTCGTGCTCGGGCGATAAGCTGCTCGGTGCCGCACAGGCGGGTATTATCATGGGCCGTCGCGATCTGGTTCAGGCCTGTGGGTCGCATCCGCTTATGCGCGCCCTGCGCCCGGGCAAGTTGGCGCTCACGGCGCTCGAGGCCACGCTGCGCATCTACATGGACGGCGCCGATGTTGCCCATCGCGATATTCCGGTGCTCAGCATGCTTACGCTGCCGCAGGCTCATCTGGAGCGTCGTGCGCGCAAACTGCGCGACCTTATGGCGGGCGGGCTCGATAAGTCTGGCTGTCCGTGCGCCGTTGAGTTGGAGATTGTCGAAGAGTCGTCGACACCCGGCGGCGGTTCGCTACCTACGGTCGAACTGCCGACGATGTGCGTTGCCGTGCGCCTTGTTGACGAGCGCCTGACGGTCGACGCGCTCAAGCGCTCGCTCGTCCAGGGTTTCGATACGCCGGTCGTCACGCGCACCTCGCACGATCGTATTCTGTTTGACGTCCGCACGCTTGTGGGCGACCGCGATATCGAGACGGCGGCATCGACGCTCGTCGCGTGCGTTGAGAAGGCGATTGCTCGATGAGTGAGGTTCAGGCGCTGGTGGAGTGTCCCGTTATCGTTGGCACGGCGGGCCACGTCGACCACGGTAAGTCGGCGCTTATCGAGGCACTGACCGGTAAGAATCCCGACCGTTTGGAGGTCGAGCGTCGCCGCGGCATGACCGTGGAGCTCGGCTTTGGCGAGCTGGCCCTGCCGAGCGACAAGATCGTGGGCCTGGTCGATGTGCCGGGACATGCGCACTACCTGCGCGCCATGGTGCAGGGCGCCACGGGCATTGATGTTGCCGTGTTGGTGGTCTCTGCCGTCGAGGGCGTGATGCCGCAGACCCGCGAGCACGTGCATGTGCTGGAACTGCTGGGCGTCACACACATGGTGGTCGCACTGACGATGTGCGACCTGGCAGATAGTGAGATGACCGAGCTGGCCGAGCTCGATGTTGATGATTTTCTGTCGGGTACCGTGTTTGCGGGCGCGCCGATTGTCCCCGTGTCGTCCAGGACGGGCGAGGGGGTTGATGCGCTGCTGGCCGCGCTCGACGAGTGCGTGGATGCCTGCTGGGGTGCCTGTCGCTATCGCTCCGAGCGAACCGACGCCGCGCCGCGCCTGCCGATTGACCGCTGCTTTACGATCAAGGGCGCCGGCACCGTCGTGACGGGAACGCTGCACGATGCGCCGGTTGCGGTGGGTGATGAGCTTGTTGCTCTTCCGTCGCGCACGGTCTGTCGTGTGCGTGGGATCCAAGTGCATGGCGACACGCAGCGGGCGCTGCCCGGTCAGCGTGTGGCGCTCAACCTGGTGGGCGATGGCGTCGCCGCGCTCGATCGCGGTGAGATGCTCGGCGTGGAGGGCCGCTTTGGCCAGACGCTACGCTTTATGATGACGTTTACGTATTTGGGTCGCGAGGGAGCCAAGCCGCGTGTGCTCGAGTCGGGTGCGCGTGTGCACGTGATGGCGGGTACGGCCGAGGTTGTCGGTCGCATCATGTTCATGGAGGGCGAGGCCCCCATGGCGGTGGGCGAGACCCGTATTGTTCAGGTGCGCTTGGAGGAGCCGCTGCCGCTGCGAGCCGGAGACCATGCCGTGGTGCTGTCGTATTCGCCCGTTATGCTCATTGGCGGCGGGCGTGTGCTGTTGTCGCGCTGCCGTCGCTCGCGCGAGCTTTCGGCCGGCGAGCGCGCACTGTTTGCGGCGCTTGAGTCCGGCGATATCGCGGGCGGTGTGGGCGCTTGGCTGGCGCTGCAGACGCTGCCGGTTACGACGGTTGATGTTGCCGAGGCTTTGGATCTTGGTGTCGGCGAGGCCGATGCCGCATTGCGCGGATTGGTGGCGCAGGGCTCCGTTCGCAAGCTTACCGCGGGTGATGCGGGCCTCTTGGCGGACGCCGTGGTGCTCGACGCCGCGATGGATGCACTGGCGGCGACCCTGTCAGCCATGCACGCGGCGGCTCCCAAGGAGACAGGCTTTACGCCCGGCGCCGTTGCCCATGCTGCGTGGCCTGCCGCTGATGAAGGCGTTGCCGCGGCCCTGATTGCCGAGGGCTGCTCCCGTGGCGTGTGCGCCGCCGAGGGCGCCGAGGTATTCGATCCGCATTCGGCCGCCGCGGCGGCACGCGTGGTGCGAGAGACTTGCGAGCGCATCGTCGCGCTGCTTGACGAGGCTGGCCTGGATGCACCGGCGCTTCCCGAGGTGGGCGAACAGCTGCAGCTCGGTCGCGACACCATGACGCGTGCCCTGCGCGAGCTTTCGCTCAACCGCTCCATCGTAAAGGTCGAGCGCGACGTTGCCCTGTCCGCCGCCGCCGAGGCCCATGCGCGCGAACTCGTCGCCGCCGCCATTGAGGCAGCCGGCGGCGCTGCCACCACGAGCGTGCTGCGCGAGGCCCTGGGTGTGTCCCGCAAACGAGCCATCAGCATCCTGGAACACCTAGACGCCGCGCGCTACACAGCACTAGACAAAGAAGCCGGCGGCCTGCGCTCCCTGCGCTAGGGTAGTCATTTTGGGTGGATGATTTTTCTGGGACGGGGATTAAAAAATCATCCCTTGTCCCAAATTAGCTGTCCTGGTGCCCTGTGCGGCTGCGGGCTGCCTGGTTTGGTAAAATATCGCCGCACTTGGGAACGGATGGGCTCCGGTGGGCTCCGCGGTCCTCAAAACCGTTGCGAGGCGTGCAAAACGTCTTGGATGTGTTCGATTCACATACGTTCCCGCCATACGCTACCAGCGCTTTTGTGCTCGCGGTCTTGCTGCGTGCCGCAAAGGCGCTGTTTTGTTTTGTTGCGGGGCCGTCGTGTCGCGTGGTATTTGGCGACAGTGTTTGGCTTCGTGCGTTAGGTTTCGAGCATGCCGATGGGGGTGTTTTGCCGTATGACTACCGTAAGACGGGTCGATCTTTCTTGCGTCGTTCAGGCGGGCGGGCTGTCATCGCGCATGGGCTGCGACAAGGCGCGCATGCCGTTTTGCGGCAAGCCCTTGATCGAGCGCGTGCTGGAGCGGCTCGCTCTGGTCGGCAGCGAGCTTGTTGTGACGACTTCGCGCCCTGACGAGCTCGCCTATCTTGAGGAGTGCGAGTTTAATGGCCTGGTGCCGCGCGTAGTCATGGACATCGACGGCCCCGCCGGTGCCATGCGCGGCATCGCGAGCTCGCTGGCTGCCGCTCGGCTGCCGCTCGTGGCGATTGTCGCCTGCGACATGCCGTTCGTCTCACCAGAACTGATCGGCACGCTTGCTGATCGGGTTAAGGAGGGCCCGCTCGACGTGTACGTGCCGCGCGAAGAGCGGGGGATTGAGCCGCTCTGTGCTGTCTGGCGTCGCGATGCCTGTGCGCCGGCGGCTCGCGAGCTCCTCGTCAGCGATCGCCAGCGCATCCGCTGCCTGATCGACCGAGTGCATGCCGGCTATCTAGACGAGCCGCAGATTATCGAGGCGGCCAGGTCGCTGCTCTGCTTCGAGAACGTCAATACGCCCGAGGAGTTTGCGGCGGCCGAGTTGCTTGCCTAGACGATTGGAGTTGCCATGTCTCACGATATCTGCCCCGACACGGGGGAACCTTGTACTTGCGACGGCTCTGAGCCCTGCACCTGCGGCTGTGGCGGCTGCGGACATACGGCCGAGGAAGAGGCTGCGGCGGCAGCGTACCGCGAGTCGCATCGCGAGGTCCCGTCCGGTGATTCCCTCGACCATGAACGCAAGATCATCGTGTCGTTCGACAGCACCTTCGATGTGATGGAGTGCGAGCAGCTGTGCCTTGCCGCCGGTGTGCCTGGGCGCATTATGCCGCTGCCCGGTTCCATCACCGCCGGCTGCGGCCTGTGCTGGGCCATGCCGTTCTCGGGTGACGCCCTCGCCGCCTTCCGCGCTGCCACCGAAGGCCACATAACCCCCGCCGACTACCATCAGCTCGTCCTTTAACCACCAACACCGCCACATTGGGGACAGGCACCTTTGTGGTGGTTTGGAACACGTGGACGAAACAGGTTTGAAACACGGGTTTTGCACGTCAGGCACTCAAAAACGCCTCTACCTGCATCGTAATCAAAACGAAACATCTGCTCGTCTGCTTATGCGAAACTTTCCCGCAACAGTGCGATATTATCCATACACGATAAAGTTCGCGGCGCACAGGGTGCCGCGACCGACACTTTTCGTTTCCCATCAATTGGAGGAAGCATGAGCTACACGCAGAAAGTTCTCGACGAGCTCAAGGCCCGCTATCCCGAGCAGCCTGAGTTCATCCAGGCCGCGACCGAGATCCTCGGTACCATCCAGCCGGCGCTCGACGCCCACCCCGAGTACGAGGAGGCCGCCCTGCTTGAGCGCCTCGTCGAGCCCGAGCGCATCGTTATGTTCCGTGTCCCCTGGGTCGACGACCAGGGCAAGGTCCAGGTCAACCGCGGCTACCGCGTCGAGTTCAACTCTGCCATTGGACCCTACAAGGGCGGCCTGCGCTTTAACCCGACGGTCACCCTGGGCATGCTCAAGTTCCTGGGCCTGGAGCAGATCCTCAAGAACAGCCTGACCACCCTTCCCATGGGCGGCGGCAAGGGCGGTTCCGACTTTGATCCCAAGGGCAAGTCCAACAACGAGATCATGCATTTCTGCCAGTCCTTCATGACCGAGCTCTATCGCCACATCGGCCCCAACACCGACGTTCCTGCCGGCGACCTGGGCGTTGGCGGCCGCGAGGTTGCCTACATGTTCGGTCAGTACAAGCGCCTGACCAACGAGTGGACCGGCGTCCTTACCGGCAAGGGCCTCTCCTTTGGCGGCTCGCTCGCCCGTACCGAGGCCACCGGCTACGGTCTGGTCTACTTTGTGGACGAGTACCTCAAGAGCCGCGGCGAGTCCTTCGAGGGCAAGAACGTCGTCGTTCACGGCTCCGGTAACGTCGCCATCTACGCGGTTCAGAAGGTCGCCCAGCTCGGCGGCAAGGTGCTGGCCTGCTCCGACACCCACGGCTGGGTCGAGGACCCCGACGGCATCGACTACACCGTGCTCGAGCATGTCTATAACAAGAAACGCTCCGGCCACGACAAGGGCGTCACGCTCGCTATGTACGTCGACGAGAAGCCCAACGCCGTGTGGCACGAGGGCGACGGCCGTGGCGTGTGGCAGCTGCCCTGCGACATCGCGCTGCCCTGCGCTCGTGAGAACACGCTGCTGCTCGAGGACGCCCAGGCGCTCGTCGCCAACGGCTGCAAGGTGGTCGGCGAGGGCGCGAACATGCCCACGACCATCGAGGCCACGACCTACTTCCAGGAGAATGGCGTCGCCTTTATGCCCGGCAAGGCTGCCAACGCCGGCGGCGTGCTCGTGTCCGGCCTGGAGATGAGCCAGAACGCCGAGCACCTGTCCTGGACCTTCGAGGAGGTCGACGGCAAGCTCGAGCAGCTCATGCGCGGCATGTTCCACAACGTGGACGACACCGCCAAGGAGTACGGCGAGGAGGGCAACTTCGTCATGGGTGCCAACATCGCCGGCTTCCTGAAGGTTGCCGACGCCATGCTCGCCCAGGGCGTCTGCTAAACCCTGCCTGACATAGCATGTAATGAGGCTCTCGACTCAACGCCGGGAGCCTTTTTTGATCCGCATGCGACGGAGGAAAACGGATCATTTCCCTCGGCCCTCTGCCGGCCGCCCCTTAAGTTGCGGTGAAATACGGACTGTTGGGCGCCCTAAGCCCGACAAACAGTCCGTATTTCACCGCAACTTATGGATGGGAGGGAGGTTTTTGTGCTGTGGAAGGTTGCGGCCCCTCGTTTGGTACACTTAAAAGTACTGGACAAGTGAAGAGATGGGGGAGAACGTGCTCAAGTTCGGTACCTACGTCCGTGTTGGAAACGCGGCCGAAGCCTATGAGCTCTTGCAGAAGAACCGCAACAACAAGATTGTGGGCGGCGGCATCTGGATGCGCCTGGGTTCGCGTCGTGTGGCGACGGCGATTGACCTTTCGGCCTGCGGACTCGATCAGATCGAGGAGACCGAGACCGAGTTTCGCATCGGTGCCATGTGCACCCTGCGCCAGCTCGAGCGCCATGCCGGGCTCAACGCGCTTGTCAACAATGTCTTCGAGTTCGCCGTTCACGATATCGTGGGCGTGCAGCTGCGCAATACCGCCACGGTGGGCGGCAGCATCTACGGCCGCTTTGGCTTCTCGGACGTGCTCTCGGCTTTCCTGGCGCTCGATTCCTATGTTGAGCTGACGGGCGCCGGCCGCGTGCCGCTCGCCGAGTTCGTGGATATGGGCTATGTGCGCGACGTGATCGAGCACGTCGTGGTCGTGAAGCACGAGTACCGCGCGAGCTACGAGGCCGTGCGTAAGGCCGCGACCGACTTCCCCTCACTGAACGTCACCGCCGCCTGGTGGGACGGCTCCTGGCACGTCACCGTGGGCGCCCGCCCGCTGCGCGCGACCTTGCTGCAGGGCGAGGCATGTGGCCTTACCGGCGAGCAGCCTTCCGAGGTCGAGCTGCGCGCCCTGGCCGTGTCCGTACGCGCGTTGAGCTATGGCACCAACCTGTGGGGCTCGGCCGACTACCGCCGCCGCATCTCGGCCCCGCTCGCTGTCCAGGCCGTGCGCCGTGCCGCCGGCATCGAACTTTCGGCCGCGCTTGCCCGCGAGCTCGAGTGCGTGCAGGTCCCTAAGTTTGCCACGGACGAGTATTCCTGCCGCCGCGTGCCCGGCGTCGATTCTAGCGAGGTGCGCTAATGGCTGCCAAACTCATCGATCTTTCCTTTACGCTCAACGGCCGCAAGGTCAAGGTTCAGATTGCCCCCGACACCATGCTTTTTTCGCTTTTGCGTGAGCAGGGTTGCGCGTCGGTGCGCTGTGCCTGCGAAACCACAAACTGCGGCCTGTGCACGGTGTGGCTCGATGGCGACCCAGTGCTGAGCTGCTCGGTTCCCGCTGCGCGCGTCGAGGGCCATACCATCACCACGCTTGAGGGCCTCAAGGCCGAGTCCGAGGCGCTTGCCCGCGCAATGGCTGCCGAAGGCGCCGAGCAGTGCGGTTTTTGCGCTCCCGGCCTCATCATGAACGTGCTGGCGCTTGCCCGCGCCGCCAAAGAGGACCCGTCCCTCGTCGCCACGCGCGAGGAGCTCTCGCGCCAGCTTGCCGGCAACCTCTGCCGCTGCAGCGGCTACGAGAGCCAGCTGCGCGCCATCGTCCGCTTCCTCAACGAGTCCGGCGTGCAGGTTGGCTTTGAGATGCCCGAGCTGCCGGTCAATGACACCAGCTGCGATGGCGTCTCCTACAAGCAGATCACTCACAAGCAGCCCAAGAAGGATTCGAAGGCCCTGCTCGAGGGCCGTCCCGTCTACACGGGCGATATGGTGCCCGCGGGTGCCCTCCTCGTCAAGCTCAAGCGCAGCCCCTACGCCCGCGCCAAGATCCGCTCCATCGACACGTCGCGCGCCCTGAAGGTGCCCGGCGTGGTGGGCGTCTACACCTATGAGGACGTGCCCCAGCGCCGCTTCACCATCGCCGGCCAGAGCTATCCGCAGCCCTCGCCCTACGACCGCCTGATCCTCGAGAACCTCGTGCGCTACCAAAACGAGGAGGTGGCGATCGTCGCCGCCGAGACCGAGGAGGCCGCCGACAAGGCGCTCAAGCTCATCAAGGTCGACTATGAGGTGCTCGAGCCGTTGCTCGACTTTACGCAGGCACTCGATAACGATATCGTGGTCCACCCTGAGGGCGACGTGACCTTTATGTTCCCGCAGGGCGGCGACGTCCCGCGCAACCTGGTGTGCAGCGGCACGAGCGACTTTGGCGACCTGGACGAGGCCTTCGCCCAGAGCGACATCGTCTTTGAGCGCACCTACACCAGCCAGGCCACGCAGACCGCGCCCATGGAGACCTTCCGCGCCTTCGCGACGACCGACGCGTTCGGCCGCATCTCGGTGACCACCTCCACGCAGGTACCCTTCCACGTGCGTCGCATGATCGCGCAGTCGCTCGACATTCCGCAGTCGCAGGTGCAGGTTATTAAGCCCCGCATCGGCGGCGGCTTTGGCTCCAAGCAGTCGGGCTGCTGCGAGATCTTCGTGGCGTTCGTCACCCAGCAGACCGGCCGTCCGAGCTACTGCTGCTACACCCGCGAGGAGACCATCACCGCGGGCAACTCGCGTCACCAGATGCAGATGACCGTCAAGCTGGGCGCCATGAACGACGGCACCATCACGGCCATCGACCTGCATACGCTGTCCAACGCCGGCGCCTATGGTGAGCATGCCACCACGACGATCGGCCTTTCGGGCCACAAGAGCCTGCCCATCTACAACCATGTGAAGGCGAGCCGCTTTAGCTGGGACGCCGTCTACACCAATACCAACCGCGGCGGCGCGTATCGTGGCTACGGTGCCACCCAGGGGCAGTTTGCCGTGGAGAGCGCCGTCAACGAGCTCGCCGACATGCTGCACATGGACCCCGCCGACCTGCGCCTTAAGAACATGGTGCGCGAGGGCGAGACCATGCCGCAGTACTACAACGAGAAGCTCAACGCCTGCGCGCTCGACCGCTGCCTGCTGCGCGCGATGGACATGATCGGCTGGCGCGACAAGCCACTGGCCGTCGACCTGGGCGACCGTGTGCGCGCCCTGGGCTGCGCGCTCACCATGCAGGGCTCGGGCATCTCCAACGTGGATATCGCCGGTATCGACATGCGCCTGGAAGAGGACGGCTTCATTACGATTTCGACCGGCGCCACCGATAACGGCATGGGTGTCGATACCATCCTGGCGCAGATTGCCGCCGAGGAGCTGGGCGTGGAGAGCTCGCTGATCGTGGTGCGCGGCGTGGACACCGACGTGTCGCCGTTCGACGCCGGCTCGTACGCAAGCTCCGGTACGTACGTGACGGGCCTGGCCGCCAAGAACGCCGCGACTGAGCTGCGCGAGAAGATCTGCACCAAGGCCGCCCAGATGTGGGAGGTGGACGTGAGCGATGTGGTCTTCGATGGCCAGTACGTGCGCCTGTCCGATGAGCGCGCCGCGCGTGAGCTCGGCCGTTACCTCTCCCTGCGCGACTTTGCCAACCTGTGCGTCAAGAACATCGCGGGCGGCGACGCGCTCACCTCGCACGCCTCTGCCTGCCTGCCCGTTTCGCCCCCGCCGTTTATGGCCGGCATTGCCGAGGTCGAGGTCGATAAGGCAACCGGCAAGGTGACCGTAGTGGACTACGCCGCGGCCGTGGACTGTGGCACCGTGATCAACGAGGCGCTCGCGCGCGTCCAGGCCGAGGGCGGCATTGCCCAAGGCATTGGCCACGCGCTCTACGAGATTGTCGAGCACGACGATCGCGGCCGCCTGCGCACCGGCAACTTTATGAGCTACAAGCTCCCCACGCGCCTGGATATCGGCAGCATCCGCGTGGCCTTTGAGCCGAGCTACGAGCCGACGGGCCCGTTTGGCGCCAAGTCGATCGGCGAGGTCGTCATCAACACGCCGCTCGCCGCCGTAGCCTCGGCCGTCGCACACGCCACCGGCCACCAGGTCCGCTCGCTGCCCATCACGCCGGAGAAAGCGCTGCTAGGGGAGTAGCGGGCTAACGAACAAGTCGTAGCTGGCGGGGCGGGGCAACTCGTCCCGCCTTTTGCACTCGTGGTGAGGTCGTGAGCCCTAAAACGTGTGCGTGCGCTTGCCGTTCGTATCTGCTATCATTCCTAGTCTGTGCGCTCATGCGGGCGTGGCGGAATTGGTAGACGCGCCAGATTTAGGTTCTGGTGGGATTCCCGTGAAGGTTCGAGTCCTTTCGCCCGCACCAACGCACCTGCGTCGGCTCCGGCCGTCGCGACGCTTTGTTGCATAAAGGTACCAGCACCTCAGATAAGCTGGGCAGTATGAGGAGGAACGTGTTGAACATCACCGCTTCTGACGTCAAGGACGCCAAGCTCACCGCTACGGTCACCATTCCGGCCGCCGACGTCGACGCCGCGATCAAGAAGGCCTACAAGGATACCGCCAAGAAGTACCGCTTCCCGGGCTTCCGCGCCGGCAAGGCTCCCCGTCCGGTCATTGACTCCGCCCTGGGCGCCGAGGCTACCCTCGCTCAGGCCACCAACGACCTGATCGCCGCCAACGAGCCCGCCGTCCTCAACGAGCTGGACATCGTCCCCACCAAGAGCGGTGACTACAAGGAGCTCGACCTCGCCAAGGATCACGAGGACTACACCTACACCGTCGAGTTCTCCCTGCGTCCCGCCGCTGAGCTCTCCTCCTTCGACGCCGTCGAGATCGAGATGCCTCCCGCGGAGGTCACCGAGTCCGAGATCAACAACCAGGTCGAGATGCTCCTCAACTACCGTGCCACCTTCGAGGACGTCGAGGGTCGCGCCGTCGAGGCCGAGGACTACGTCACCGTCGACCTCAAGGCCGTTGAGAACGCCGACAACTTTGCCGCCGAGGGCCGCATGCTCATCGCCGGTAGCGACAGCAACCCCGCCGAGTTCAACGAGGCCCTGATCGGCGCCAACGTTGACGACGTCAAGACCGTCACCTGGACCGACGAGGTCGAGGAGGGCGAGGAGGCCGAGACCCACACCGTCGAGGTCGCCGTCAAGGGCATCAAGGTCCGCAACACCCCCGAGCTCACCGACGAGCTCGTCAAGTCCGACTTTGGCTTCGACAGCATCGACGCCATGCGCGACGCCATCAAGCTCGAGATCGAGCAGGACAAGGCTTCCCGCCTCCCGGCCGAGAAGGAGAACCGTTGCGTCTCCGCTCTCGCTGAGCGCCTGCAGCTCGACGAGATGGATGCCGACTACGAGCAGTCCGTCTTTGAGGAGCTCGGCCAGAACTTCCTGTCCAACCTCGCTGCCCGTGGCATGACGCTGGACACCTGGCTGCCCGCTTCCGGCCTGACCATGGAGCAGTTCATCGGCGACCTGCACAAGCAGGCCAACGACGTTGCCCGTGAGTCCCTGGCTCTGGACGCCCTCGCCCGTGAGCTCAAGATCGAGGTCACCGAGGACGACATCAACGCCGAGTTCGAGAAGGCCGGCGTCAAGGACGTCGAGGCTTCCAAGGCTGAGTTCATCGCCGATGGCCGCATGCCCGCCGTCCGCGAGTCCATCCGTCGCTCCAAGGCCGTCGACCACCTGGTCGAGAACGCCAAGGTGACCGAGGTCGACGAGACCGCCAAGGACGCCGAGTAATTCTCGCCACCTTTCCTGCGAGCGCATGCACGCGCCCGTGATGGGGTAAAGTTATAAGCCGGTTATCCGGTTGCTTCGTACGGTGCCAGCCAATGCATAGCATGCGGGCACCGTACGTTTGTCTAGAACCACTATTGGTCCGTAAGAGAAATGGAGATGCGTATGATCGCTAAGTTCGATTCCGCCCTCGTGCCATACGTTATCGAGCAGACACCGCGCGGCGAGCGCAGCTACGATATCTATTCACGCCTGCTCAATGACCGCATCATCTTCTTGGGCGAGGAGATCAACTCCGTCAGCGCCAACCTGGTCGTTGCCCAGCTGCTGCATCTTGAGAGCCAGGATGCCGAGAAGGATATCTCGCTCTACATCAATTCGCCCGGTGGCGAGGTCTACTCCGGCCTGGCGATTCTTGACACCATGAACTTCATTAAGCCGCAGGTCTCCACCATTTGCGTCGGTATGGCCGCGTCCATGGCCGCCGTGCTGCTCTCGGCCGGCGCCAAGGGCAAGCGCTTCTGCCTGCCGCATTCCAAAGTCATGATTCACCAGCCCAGCGGCGGTGCCCAGGGTCAGCAGACCGAGATCGAGATCGTGGCCGAAGAGATCAAGAAGACTCGCCGCGAGCTTAACCAGATCCTGTCCGACGCATCGGGCCAGCCCATCGAGAAGGTCCAGGCCGATACAGAGCGCGACAACTACCTGACCGCCGCCGAGGCCCTCGACTACGGCCTGATCGACCGTATCGTCACCTCGCGCGATCTTGCCGCGAAGGACGCCTAGGATGGCCGGTAACATGCAGGACAACTTTGACGAGAACGGCAACCCCATTCGCTGCTCCTTCTGCGGAAAAGAGCAGGGCCAGGTCCGTCGTCTCGTAAAGGGCCCGACCAACATCTTTATCTGCGACGAGTGCGTCGCCGCCTGCTCCGAGATTCTGGAGGAGTCGCTGGCTTCGGACTTTATGGACGCCGCCCGCAACGGCAATCTTCCGGGTTTCCTCAACGATCACGGCCAGGCTGCGTCCCAACCCGCCGTTGACCCCGAGGCTGAGGGCTTTGAGCTCGAGGACGACCGCCAGGTCATCACGCACGTGCCGACGCCGCACGAGATCTATGACGAGCTTTCGGCCTATGTTATGGGCCAGGAGGACGCCAAGCGCGCTATGTCGGTGGCCGTGTACAACCACTACCGCCGCGTGATCGAGGGCGGTGCCGCGGTGTCCGCCTTCGGCGGCGGCATGGGCACCCAGTTCGATGACGATATGGACGAGGTGGAGCTTGCCAAGTCCAATATTCTGCTGCTCGGTCCCACCGGCACCGGCAAGACGCTGCTGGCCCAGACGCTCGCGCGCATCCTCGAGGTGCCGTTTGCTATCGCCGACGCCACTGCGCTCACCGAGGCCGGTTACGTGGGCGAGGACGTGGAGAACATCCTGCTCAAGCTCATCAACGCCGCCGATGGCGACATTGAGCGCGCGCAGGTGGGCATCATCTATGTGGACGAGATCGACAAGATCGCCCGCAAGGCCGAGAACCTCTCCATCACCCGGGATGTTTCGGGCGAGGGCGTTCAGCAGGCGCTGCTTAAGATTCTTGAGGGCACGGTGGCAAGCGTTCCGCCCACCGGCGGCCGCAAGCATCCCCAGCAGGAGCTGCTGCAGATCGACACGACCAACATTCTGTTCATCTGCGGCGGTGCCTTTGTGGGCCTGGACAAGATCATCGCCGACCGCGTGGGCAACAAGGGCGTGGGCTTTAACTCCGAGATCGCCGGCCCCACCTCGGTCGACGAGAACGACCTGCTGCGTCAGGTGCTCCCGCAGGACCTCAACGCCTTTGGCATGATCCCCGAGTTCGTGGGCCGTACGCCCGTCGTCACCCAGACGCAGGCGCTCGACGAGGACGACCTGGTGTCGATCCTGACCGAGCCCAAGAACGCCGTGGTGCGTCAGTACCGCAAGATGTTCCAGCTCGAGGATGTCGAGCTTGAGTTTGAGGATGCGGCCCTGCACGAGATCGCTCGCATGGCGCTCGCCCGCAAGACCGGCGCCCGCGGCCTGCGCGCCATCTGCGAGGACGTGCTGCAGCAGACGATGTTCGACCTCCCCAGCGAGGAAGGCGTAGCCAAGGTCGTCGTAACCGAAGCCGCCGTAAAGGGCACCGAACAGCCCCAGCGCATCTACGGCTAAAACCAGCCCAAACGTGCTTGCAAATAGCCTCCGACCACCTGCGGTCGGAGGCTATTTTATAGATACGCAATAACCCCAACTACCTGTGTTATTCTGTGTGTTTGTTTAAAGTCTCAGCGAAGTCAATTCAGACTGAAGTAATCGATACCTAAGGGGAGGAATGTAGGCCCGATTTTCGTAGATTCCGCACGAGCCGAAGACCACTAAATGTGGTCTTCGAGCGAGCCCAGGACCTGACCGAGCGAAAATCGGGCCTACATTCCTCCCCGACGGGCAAGGGAGAGATATATGGAAGAGATGCCCAAGAACTACGATCCGTCGACCAATGAGCCGGCGATCCTGCAGAAGTGGCTCGACGGCGGCTACTACAAGCGCCGCGAGGGCGTGGGCGACTGCACCGTCACCATTCCGCCTCCCAACGTGACCGGCAAGCTCCACATGGGCCACGCTACCGACGACTCCATTCAGGATGCCATCATCCGTATGGCCCGCATGCGCGGCAAGTCCACGCGCTGGGTGCTCGGCACCGACCACGCCGGTATCGCCACGCAGACCAAGGTCGACAAGAAACTCAAGAGCGAGGGCATCAGCCGCCTGGAGATCGGCCGCGACAAGTTTGTCGACGCCTGCTGGGACTGGACCCACGAGTACGGCGGCATCATCGTCGAGCAGATCAAGCGCATGGGCTGCTCCGTCGACTTCGATAACGAGCGCTTCACCATGGACGAGGACTACGCCCAGGCCGTGCGTAAGGTCTTCTGCGACTGGTATCACGACGGCCTGATCTATCGCGGCAAGCGCATCGTCAACTGGTGCCCCAACTGCACCACCGCCATCTCGGACGACGAGGCCGAGTACAAGGACGAGAAGGGCCATCTGTGGCACCTGCGCTACCCGCTGACCGAGCCGGTCAACGGCCAGGACTACATCGTCGTCGCCACCACGCGCCCCGAGACCATGCTCGGCGACACGGGCGTTGCCGTCTCCCCGAAGGACCCCGAAAAGGCCGCCTTCGTGGGCAAGACCGTCAAGCTCCCCATCATCGACCGCGAGATCCCCATCTTTGAGGATTGGCACGTCGACGCCAACTTTGGCTCCGGCTTCGTCAAGGTCACCCCTGCTCACGACCCCAACGACTACGCCATGGGTCAGGCCCACGACCTGCCGCAGATCAACATCTTCGACGAGCACGCGGTGGTCGTCGAGGGCTACGGCGAGTTCACCGGCATGAACCGCGACGAGTGCCGCGAGGCCGTCATCAAGTGGTTCGAGGAGCACGACCTCCTCGACCACGTCGAGGAGCATGATCACTCCGTCATGCACTGCTACCGTTGCGACTCCGCCCTGGAGCCGTGGCTGTCCGAGCAGTGGTTCGTCGCCGTCGACAAGCTCAAGGGGCCGGCACTCGATGCCGTCAACTCCGGTAAGGTCACCTTCCACCCCGCGCGCTGGACGCAGACCTACACCACCTGGATGGAGAACCTCAAGGACTGGTGCATCAGCCGCCAGCTGTGGTGGGGCCACCGCATCCCCGTGTTCTACTGCGAGGACTGCGGCTGGGAGGACGCCCTTACCGAGGACGCCGACGTGTGCCCCAAGTGCGGCGGTCATCACGTGCATCAGGACGAGAACGTGCTGGACACCTGGTTCAGCTCGCAGCTGTGGACCTTCGCCACGCAGGGCTGGCCGCAAAAGCCGGAGCTGCTCGAGGGCCATCATCCCACGACGGCGCTCGTCACCGCGCGCGACATCATCGCGCTGTGGGTCGCCCGCATGGTCATGAGCTCGCTGTACTTCCTGGACGAGGTGCCGTTTAAGGACGTCGTCATCTACCCGACGATCCTGGCCAAGGACGGCAGCCGCATGTCCAAGTCCAAGGGCAACGGCGTAGACCCCATGGACCTCATTGGCATGTACGGCGCCGATGCCATGCGCTACAACCTGCTCACCCTGTGCACAAACAACCAGGATGTGAAGTTCGACGCGAACATCGACAAGAAGACCAAGCAGCTTATCGACAGCCCGCGTACCGAGCAGGCCAAGAGCTTTGTGACCAAGATCTGGAACGCCAGCCGATTCCTGCTCATGAACATGGAGGGCTACACGCCCGGCGAGCCCGTCGTGGAGACACCGGCTGACGCCTGGATGTTCAGCCGCCTGGCCAAGGCCGTGAAGATGGTCACCGAGGGCATTGAGAACTACACCTTTGGCGACATGGCCCGCGGCGTGCAGCAGTTCTTCTGGAACGAGGTCTGCGACTGGTACGTCGAGGTCACCAAGGCCCGCCTGAAGGGCGAGGGCCGTCTGCAGGCTCAGCGCAACCTGATCTTTGTGCTCGACACCTCCATTCGCCTGATGCACCCGCTCATGCCGTTCGTGACCGAGGAGATCTGGGACAACATGCCGGCGAGCGTGATCGACCTGGACGCCGAGGGCAACGTGAACCGCGCCGAGGCGCTTATGATCGCCAAGTGGCCCGAGCCCGCCGACTACGCCAAGTACGTGGACGAGGACGCCGAGCGCGCGTTTGAGCTGTGCCGCACCGTCGTTTCCGCCGCCCGCGCCACGCGTTCGCGTTATCGCTTGAGCCCCAAAGCCGAGCTCGACGTGGTCGTGCGCGCCGGTGCCGAGGACATCGAGAAGCTCGAGAGCCTGCGCTCGACCATCGAGCCGCTGGCCAACACCGCCTCGCTGGTCATGGGTGCCGACGTTGAGAAGCCGGCCGCAAGCATTGCCGTGGTTGACAGCGGTGTCGAGGTCTTTGTGGTGCTCGAGGGCAAGGTCGACCTTTCGGCCGAGAAGGCGCGCCTGGAGAAGGAGATCGCCGCGGCCCAGAAGGAGCTCGCCGGCTGCGAGAAGACGCTTGCCAATGAGGGCTTTGTGGCCAAGGCCGCGCCTGCGGTGGTCCAGAAGAAGAGGGACCGTGCAGCTGAGCTCAAGGAGATCCTGGCGGCGCTGACTGCTCAGGTTGCTGACTTCTCGTAAGCGTTAACTGGGGGACGCGGTTTGGGGCTTTGCTCGCTACTGCGGACAGTCCTGCTCGCACGAAGGCCACATTAAGTGGCCTTCGGCTCGTGCGGAACTTGTATCGAGCAAAGCCCCAAACCGCTCCCACAGCGGTTACGGGGGCGTCCGCTGCCTGGTAGGGCCACTGGGTTGTGGCCTTGATCTCGCTGCAATCGGTTAAAGGCTGATATTGTCAACGCGAGGGGCTCATTCTTTTTGGTGGGCCTCTTTTTCTGTTATGGGGGACTTTGGGTTATGGCTAAGCGTTCTGGGTCGTATTCTGTGCCGTTCTCGTTTGAGCTGCTTTCATTTGATGAGGCTGTGGGGCTTGCTGCTGATACGGGGCGGATTTCTGGGGATGCTGGGCCTCTGCTTGAGACCGTTGTCGATATGCTCGATGAGCTGGGGCGTCCGGACGAGTATTTTGATTGCATTCAGGTTGCCGGTACGAATGGCAAGACTTCGACGACGCGGTTTTCGGCAGCCATCTTGCGTGGCGAGGGGCTTAAGACCGCTCTGTATACGTCTCCGCAGCTTGTGCGCTACCCCGAGCGCATGGAGGTTGATGGGCGCGTTGTGAGTGACGAGGCGTTTACTCGTGGTGTTTCTGCCGCCGTCGAGGCGGGGCGTCGCGTGAATGCTCATCGCTTGGCGGCAGGGGAGCGCGCGTTTACCATTACGCCGTTTGACCTGCTGACGGCTGCCGCACTGGTGGTGTTTGCCGAGGCTGCGGTGGATGTTGCCGTGCTCGAGGTCGGTATGGGTGGACGTTGGGACGCCACGAGTGCGACCGATCCCGTGGCCGTTGCCATTACGGGCATTGGGCTTGATCACACTCGTATTTTGGGCGATACGCTCGAGGCCATTGCGGGGGAGAAGGCTGCGGTTATCAAGTCCGGGCGCCTGGTTGTTTTGGGCGAGGGTACGCATGAGGCGAGTGTTCAGCGCGTGATGGATACGCGTTGTCGCGAGTGCGACATTGTGCCGCTCGTGGTGAGCCATTCCACGACCAAGGTGCCGGCGCATGTGGGCGATACGGTGGAGTTTAGCTGCACCACGCCGCGCGCGATCTATACGTCGAGCATGGTTAAGCCGGCGTATCAGCCGCAGAATGCCGCGTGTGCGATCATGCTGTGCGAGGGGTATCTGGGCCGCGAGCTCAATCACGATGCACTTGATGCGTCGCTTATGGGCTGCCCCACGCCGGGTCGCTTTGATGTGCTGGGGACCGATCCGCTCAAGCTGATCGACGCCTGCCATAACCCCCAGAGCTGCGAGAACTTTGTAAGCGCGCTGGACGAGATCGATACGTGCGTAGAGAATCGCCCCACGCTACTGTGCGCCGCGCTGGCCGACAAGGACGTAGCGGGTATCGTCGACGTGCTGATTCCGGCCTTCCCACGCGTGGTTGTGACCCAGACCGATTCCGATCGCGCCCTGCCGGCAGAGGAGCTCGCTGCTCTTGTTGACGCCGACAAGCTCGTGGGCGTATACCCCAGCGTGTCCGAAGCCCTCGCGGCCTTCGATGCCGCAGGTGAGCCCTTTGTAGCAGCCGGTACCATCACTCTGGCTGGCGAAGTAGCAGGTCTGCTGCGCTAGATCTCGCGGGCAGCAAGGACCGCTCGCCACGAAATGGGCCTATCTACTACGTTTGACCGGTCGCCCTCGACCACAACGAAATTCGCGATATTAAAACCGCAGGTAGAAGGCTTGCCGATTTTCAAAAAAGACCCGCATGGTCGACCCATGCGGGTTAAACGTAGTAGATAGGCCGTTTTTGTGGCGCGGCGTTGGTGGGATGTGTCAAAGGGACTGTCCCTTTGTCACATTGGCTAGTCTAGGCGGACCGGATCGTGGAGGTAGGCGTTGAGAATCTCGACGCCGGACTCGGTAACTAGGGCCAGGTCCTCGATGCGGACGCCGGTGCGCCCGGGGAGGTAGATGCCTGGCTCGATTGAGAACGTCATGCCTGGCTCTACGACCTGCTCGTTGACCAGCGAGACGTCGCCCGGCTCGTGGTCCTGCAGGCCAATCGAGTGACCCGAGCGGTGCGTAAAGTACTGCCCATAGCCTGCATCCTCAATCACGTCGCGCGCGGCACGGTCCAGGTCGCACATGCGCACGCCCGGTGCGATGAGAGCCTCGGCGGCCTCGTTGGCGCGGCGCACGATATCGTAGATGCGTGCCGTCTCCTCGTCCGGCTCGCCCCAAAAGAACGTGCGCGTCATGTCCGAGCAGTAGTTGCGATGCCGTCCGCCAATGTCGAACAGCACCACGTCGCCGCGCTTGAGCACGGTGTCGTCGGGCTCGTGATGCGGGTCGCCGGCGTTGGCGCCAAAGCTCACGATGGGCGGGAAGCTAAAGCCCTCGCAGTCATGCTTGCGGTAGAGGCCGAGCATCTGGTCGGCAATCTCGCGCTCCGTCACGCCTTCGTGGACGAGCTTGATTGCGTCGGCCATCACGGCGTCGTTGGCGGCCGAGGATACGCGCATGAGCTCCTGCTCGGCAGCATCTTTGTACGTGCGTGCTGCGGTGACGGCAAAGTCGCCCAAGAAGAACTCGCTTGCGGCGTGGCGATCCATAAGAGGCATCAAAAAGCCGGAGCGCATGACGGTGTCGATGCCGAACGGCTTGGTCGGATCGACCTCGCGCGCGATGGCGTCGGCCACGATGTCGGTATCGGTGTGGTAGGCAACGCGGGCGTTGTCGTACTCGGGCAGCTGGTGCAGCGCGTTGACCAGGATCACGGGCTCGGCATCGCGCGCGAGCAGCACGCCGCAAAAACGCTCGAACATGTCAGCATAAAAGCCGGTCAGGTAATAGATCGACCACGGGTCGTTTACGAGGAGCTGCGCGCCGGGGTGCTGAGCCTCGAGCGCATCGAGCACGCGCGCCACACGCTGGTCATCGACATGTGCCATGAAACATCCTTTCGCTAGGCTGCCACCATGGTATCCCAAGCCCGGCACATAGGGACGTTCCTTTTATGCTGGCACCTTGGGACACTCCTCGGCCTTGACATGGTTTATCTGGGATGATTGGGCAAGTAAGGTAGCCAAAAGAGCCCCGTCCTAAATTAGCTGCTTAGGCGGGGTCGATGTCCATGCTGGCGATGAGGTCGATGCCCGTGTCGAGAAGGTCTTCCAGCACGACGTCGCCCATGCGGATGGGGGCGTTGACGACTAAGTCTCGGATGAGGGTCATGGTTTGGGCGTGGAGTGCCAGCGGGATGGCTTCGGCCGTGCGCACGGGGAGCAGGGCTTCGTCGTCGCCGGAGACAGCCACGGTCGTCGTGAGCACGCGCATGGGGCAGGTGAGTTCCTGATGTGCGAACTTGTCGCCGCGTGGGCAGTTGTTGCCGGTTACGGAGCGCACTTTCACCACGGAGCCATTGGCGTCGCGCTCCACCTCCACGGTCAGGAGGCACTCGGACGGGCAGGTGGTGCAGTTGAACTGCAGCGTTTCAATCGCGTTTGTGCTCATGACTCTACGCCTCCTCAACGGGGTCGACGGACAGGACAATCTCGTTAACACCCAGGTCGAGTGCGCGCTGAATTACCTTTGCCGGTAGTGGGAAGCTCTCCATTACGCTCGGTTTAAACGGGCGGACCTTGCCTGCAAACATCTCCTCGTCGCCTGCCAGAATGCGCACGCGGGCGGCGTCGACCGGCCGGCGCACGCGGAAGCTGAGCTTGGTGAGCGCCACGGCCGTAATGCGTCCCGGCAGCGCGTATCCCGCAATGCCGGCAGGGGAGACCGTGAGCTCGCAGCCCGTGTCCGTCTCGGCTCCGCCACCCAGCGCGTACGCCGCTGCAGCTGCGCCGGCCCTCTCGGACTCGGTCGTCACGTTGTCGGCCAGGTCGTGCACGTGCAGCACGTTACCGCAGGCAAAGATGCCCGGCACGCCCGTCTGCAGGCTCTGGTCCACCACGGCGCCGCGCGTGCGCGGGTCAAGCTCTACGCCTGCGGCAACCGAAAGCTCGTTCTCGGGAATCAATCCCACCGAAAGCAGCAGCGTGTCGCACGGAACAATGCGCTCGGTCCCCGGAATGGGCGCCAGGTGCTCGTCGACCTGGCTTACCTCGATGGCCTCCACACGGTCGTGCCCGATCACGCGCGTGACGGTGGTGGACAGGTGCAGCGGAATGCCAAAGTCGTCCAGACAGTTCTTGACATTGCGGCGCAGTCCGTTGGCGTACGGCATAAGCTCGTACACGCCCTCGACCGAAATCCCCTCGAGCGTGCAGCGGCGTGCCATGATCAGCCCGATATCGCCCGAACCTAAAATGACGGCGCGCGAGCCGGGTTTGAGGTTTTCGATATTGATGTATCGCTGCGCCAGGCCGGCCGTAAACACGCCGGCGGGACGACTGCCGGGGATCTTGATCTCGCTGCGGGTGCGCTCACGGCAGCCCATGGCAAGGACGATCGCGCGACCGGTGAACTGCAGCATGCCGGCAGGGCTCATGAGCGTGACGGTGTGGACCGCGGTGTCTTCCGCAGACTCGCCTGAATCAATCCCAAGCACCATGCTGTTTAGGAACAGCGCAATGTCGGTTGCGTGCACCTGGTCGATAAAGCGCTGCGCGTACTCGGGACCGGTGAGCTCCTGTTTAAAGTGCGACAGACCAAACCCGGGGTGGATGCACTGGCGGAGGATGCCGCCCAGGTGCTGCTCGCGCTCCACGATGGCCACGCGTGCGCCCGCCTTATGCGCGGCCATCGCGGCCGCCATGCCGGCAGGTCCGCCGCCGATAACGACCACGTCGAAGGCCTGCGTTTGCACGGGCGCTGCAGCTCCGACCTCTGCGCGTCCGTCGCGCATATCAAACGTCGCCATCCTAGCGCACCCCCTTCAGCGGACCCTCGACCAGCCAAGATCCGGCATCCTCCAACAGCACCTCGCTGGGGTCGCAGCTCAACTCGCGCGCTAGGATTGCCACCACACGGCTCTGGCAAAAGCCACTTTGGCACCGACCCATGCCGGCGCGGCAGCGGCGCTTGACGCCCTCCACCGAAACCGCGCCCGGCTGGCGTCGGATCGCGGCCACGATCTCGGCTTCGGGCACCGTCTCGCAGCGGCAGACAATCTGTCCCCACGCGGGATCGGACTCGATCAGCTCTTCCTTGCACGCCAGCGGTGCGCGGTCAAAGTCGTCCGGCGCGCGGCGAATTGGGTTCCAGTCCGCCCGCTCGTGCAGCTCCACGCCCGCCTCACGCATCACAAGCTCCATGCGCTCGGCAATGGCCGGCGCGCTTGCCACACCCGGCGACTGAATGCCCGCCGCCTGGAAAAGCCCCGGCACCACGGCCGACTGTCCAATAAAGAAGTCGTTCGTTCCCTGAATGACCGGACGCCCGCCGGCAAATGCGCGCACCACGCGGCGCGTATCCAGATCGGGCACCAGCTTGCGCGCGCCGGTCAGCAGCGCGTTTACATCGCTTGCATAGGTCTGCGTGTCGCCCGGCTCGCGCACAGCGGCCGTGGCGGTGATCACGGTGTTGCCATGCACGGTGCCCGTCACGATAACGCCCTTCGACACCGGCGTCGGCACGGGGTAGAGCGGCATGAGCGTGCGCGGCTCCTTGTCCAGCACCACGATGTTGCCCTGGCGCCAGACCATCTGGAACTTCTCGGCGCCCGCCATATGCGAGAGGTGCGCGGCGCCGTTGCCTGCGGCGTTGATTAGATAGCGACAGCGCACGTCGCCGGCGGGCGTCGCCAACGTAAAGCGCGCGTCGTCGCCCGAGTCCGCGACTTCAATCGCTTCCACCGGCGCTGACCGCATAAACGTCACCCCGTTGGCCACGGCGTTCTCCAGCGCGGCGATGGCAACCTCAAACGGGTCGACAAAGCCCGTCGAGGGGCACCAAAGCGCGCACGTGGCCTGGGCACTCGCGCGCGGCTCCAGCTCGTGGATGCGCTCGGGGCCTATAATCGCCAGCTCGGGCACGCCGTTCGCCAGGCCATTCTGGCGCAGCTTTTCCAGATGCGCGCGGTCCTCGTCGTTAAAACCCAACACCATCGACCCGGTGCGGCAGAACAGAAAGCCCAGCTCCTGGGCCCACGCGCCATATAGCTCGCAGCCACGGGCGTTGACCTGTGCCTTTACGGTGCCCGGCGCCGGATCGTAGCCAGCGTGCACCAGGCCGCCGTTGGCCTTCGACGCGCCCAGCGCAATATCGTTAGCCGCCTCGACTACGCAAATGGACAGGTCAAACCGCGCGAGCCGCCTCGCGATGGCGCACCCGGTAATGCCCGCGCCAACAATTGCGATATCAAACGTTTCTGCCACAGTGCCTCCCAGATAAGTTGACAGGCTGTCAATAAGACTATCCTACGGTCTGCACACCCCCAGTGCGGCGGCAATGCGGCGAACAGCCCCGCAACACCCGCCAACGGCAGGAGAGGGGAGACTCAGTAACGTCGACAACCTCGTCTGTCGACAACTAAGGCAACCGTTCGTCTCCATCTGTAACAATTAGACGAGGATTTGGGTTCCAGATGTTACAGATCGAGACAAACCTTTCGGCGGATTTTGAATGTCTTGATTTGTAACAGTAAGAGGGGTTTTGGGGCCCAAGATGTTACAGATCGAGATTGAAGTCGGGGAGGGACCCCTGTGTCTCGATCTGTAACACCTAGACCCGGATTTCGCCTCCACCTGTTACAGATTGAGATGTTTGTGTCCGCACCAGCCCCGTCCCTAGCCGTAGTCCCATATAAACAAACCCCGTGGTAAACTTGACCGTACTGTAAATATTCCGAAAGGTACCCCTAATGTCCAAGTACATCTCCGAGCTCATGTCGCCGCAGCTTATGGGCGTCGTCTATGCCTTCGTTGGCTTTATCATCGCCCTGTATGTGCTGTCGGTCGTCTATGTGTTCATCGACGCTCGCCGCCGCGGCGCCAGCGCCTACGTGGCATGGGGCATCATCGCCCTCATCCCGTTTGTAGGCCTCATCGCCTACCTGGTCCTGCGCCCGCACTCCTACGCGTCTGACCGCGAGGAGCAGGAGCTGGACATGGCCCTGCGCGAGCGCCAGCTTGCCCAGTACGGCACCTGCCCGCAGTGCGGCGCGCCCATCGAGAAGGACTTCGTCGTCTGCCCGGTGTGCGATACCCAGGTTCGCAACGTGTGTCCCAGCTGCCATCGCCCGCTCGATGCGCACTGGAAGGTCTGCCCCTACTGCCGAACTCGCATCCAGTAACGCATCCATCGCCGGGCCGGCCGCAAGCCACGGGCACGCCGCAAGCCACACGCGCACCCCGCCCACACGATGAAGCATGCGTAGAAAATCGCCCGCCGTGCCATTAAGGTGCGGCGGGCGCTTGTATACCAAGGCAACCTGCCTATAATGATGCAAGTTAAAACGCCGAACGCATCGCACGCACTTGCACCAGGCATCCGAGAGGAGAAAACATACCCATGAAGGCACTCTACAATGACGGTTCGGTGGCCGAGCTCCCGCAGGACGAGGTCACGCACGTCATCCGCCACTCCGCCGCGCACATCATGGCGCAGGCCATCAAGCGCCTGTACCCCGAGGCCGACTTTGCCTACGGCCCCGCGACCGACAACGGCTTTTACTACGACGTCGACCTGCCCGAGGGCGTCAAGATCAGCGAGGACGACTTCCCCGCGATCGAGGCCGAGATGAAGAAGATCGTCAAGGAGAACCTCAAGTTCTCCGTGTACGAGAAGCCCCGCGCCGAGGCCATCGCCCTTATGGAGGAGCGCGGCGAGAAGTACAAGGTCGAGCACATCGGCGACCTGGACGACGACGCCCGCATCACCTTCTACCAGCAGGGCGACTACATCGACATGTGCGTCGGCCCTCACATCTGCTACACCAAGGCCCTGAAGGCCTTTAAGCTCACCGGCGTCTCGGGCGCCTACTGGAAGGGCGACAAGGACAACAAGATGCTCACTCGCATCAACGGCGTCGCCTTTGCCACCAAGGAAGAGCTCGACGAGCACATGCACATGCTGGAGGAGGCCAAGAAGCGCGACCACCGCAAGATCGGCCGCGAGATGGACCTCTTTATGATGCGCGACGAGGCCCCCGGCTTCCCGTTCTTCCTGCCCAACGGCATGATCCTTAAGAACACGCTGCTGGACTACTGGCGCGAGATTCACCACAAGGCCGGCTACGTGGAGATCTCCACGCCGCTCATCATGAACAAGCAGCTGTGGAAGACCTCGGGCCACTGGGACCACTACAAGGACAACATGTACTCCACCGTCATCGACGACGAAGAGTACTGCATTAAGCCCATGAACTGCCCGGGCGGCGTGCTGGTGTACGCCTCCAAGCCGCACTCTTACCGCGAGCTGCCCATCCGCGCCGGCGAGATTGGCCTGGTGCACCGCCACGAGCTGCGCGGCGCCCTGCACGGCCTGTTCCGCGTGCGCTGCTTTAACCAGGACGACGCCCACCTGTTTGTGCGTCCCGACCAGCTGACCGACGAGATCGTGGGCGTGGTCAACCTCATCGACTCCGTGTACCAGAAGTTTGGCTTTAAGTACCACGTTGAGCTTTCCACCCGCCCCGAGGACTCCATGGGCTCGGACGAGGACTGGGCGCGCGCCGAGGAGGGCCTGCGCACCGCTCTTGAGCAGCTGCATATGGACTACGAGGTCAACGAGGGCGACGGCGCCTTCTACGGCCCCAAGATCGACTTTCACCTGGAGGACTCGCTTGGCCGTACCTGGCAGTGCGGTACCGTCCAGCTCGACTTCCAGATGCCGCTCAACTTTGACTTGGAGTACGTTGACGCCGACGGCACCAAGAAGCGCCCCATCATGCTGCATCGCGTGTGCTTTGGCTCCATCGAGCGCTTCATTGGTATTCTGATTGAGCACTTTGCGGGCAAATTCCCCACCTGGCTGGCTCCCGTGCAGGTCAAGGCGCTTCCGGTTTCCGAGAAGAGCCGCGACTACGCCCACGAGGTGTGCGCCAAGCTTGAGGAGGCCGGCATTCGCGTGGTCTGCGACGACCGCGACGAGAAGATCGGCTACAAGATCCGCGAGGCTCGCAGCATCGACCGCGTGCCCTACATGCTCATCCTGGGCGAGAAGGAGGTCGAGGCCGGCAACATCTCCGTCCGCGATCGCTCCAACGAGACCGTTCAGATGACCGTTGACGAGTTTGTTGCCAAGGTTCTCGAGGAGATCAAGACTCGCGCCTAAGGCAAGCTTCACAACAATTTACAAAGGCGACCGTCCACACAGGGCGGTCGCTTTTTTCATGCCAAAATAAGAAAAGCCGCTGGTTGAGCGGCTTTTTTGTTGCACAAAAAGGTACAGGTTTTTGTATCTTTCGACAGCTGACATTATACGAGCAATTAATCAGCGTTTGCCCAGATTACGCAAAATGCACTGCTAGTAGGTACATCTCCATACCCCTCTATAAAAACCTGTACTTTTGCGACTGCGCCTAGCTGCGAGCGAGAAGCCTGTTCTAAACGCCCCTGCGTTTGCGTGCATCGCAAAGCCAAAAGAGGGGGCGAGAACATGGAACAGACGGCACGGCGCCAAGAACAGCTGCCGGGCGCATTTAACGGCGCCACTACCAACAGCCAGCACGGCCGCGTTCGCTGGTATCTGGTCCACGCCCCCCATGGAAAAGAGCGCGAGACCTGCGAAAAGGTCCGCTGCATTATCCCGCACGAGCTGATGCAGGACGCTTTTGTGATGCAAAAGGAGTTCTGGTTTAAGCGGGACGGCGCATGGTTGCTCCAAACCAAACCCATGTACAAGGAATATTTCTTCGTCGCCACGCACGATGCCGCTGCGCTCGATAGGGCTTTGGCCCAGCTGAGCTTTGGCTGCCGCATCGCCGGCAGTAGGGAGCGGGCGTACATGCCCATGCCGGACGACGCACAGGACTGGTACCGCAGCGTTCTGGACGACGACGGCGTGGTGCGCAACAGCGTCGCGCGCATAGAAGACGGCGTGTTGCACATAGAACAGGGGCCCTTGGTGGGGCAAGAGGCCCGTGTAAAGAAGATAGACCGTCATAAGCGCTGGTGCCTGGTAGACGTGGGCGAGGGTGACTCCACATTTAGGGAGCTGCTTCCGTTAGACGTGCCCAGCAAAACGTAAGGGAGACGCTGCGCCGGCAAATTACTTGATTTTGGATTCATAGATGGGGGGGGGTTCCTGGGGACAGGAACGTAAGTTTTATTGTGGCTGCTAAAGAAGTAACAGAGACAAATGCGCCCGCGGGGGCGGCACTGATTGCTCAGGCCATGGACCGGCGTGAGGGCGTCGGCCGCTACAACGCCATGCAATCCATCATGGACTGGGATCGCTCGCGCCTAGCCTACCGCACCGTCAAGCGCGCGTTCGACATCGTGTTCAGCGGTGCCGTGCTCGTCGTTATCGCGATCCCCAGCTTGGTGCTGGCGGCGGCCATCCGCATGGAGAGCGAGGGCAGCCCCTTCTACAGCCAGATCCGCGTTGGTCAGACCCGCCCAGACGGCAGCCTATCAACCTTCCGCATGTGGAAGTTCCGCTCCATGTACAAGGACGCCGACGAGCGCCTCGCCGAGCTCAAGGAGCAGAACGAGATCGCCGGCGCCATGTTCAAGATGAGGGAGGACCCCCGCGTCACCAAGATCGGGAAGTTCATCCGCAAACACTCCATCGACGAGTTCCCGCAGTTCCTGAACGTGTTCCTGGGGCAGATGTCCGTCGTGGGCCCGCGCCCGCCGCTCCCGAATGAGGTTGCGGAGTACACCGAGTACGACCTGCAGCGCCTGACCGTGAAGCCCGGGATTACCGGCTGGTGGCAGGTGACCGACCGCAACGACACCGACTTCGATGGCATGGTCCGCCGCGACCTTGAATACATCGCCAAACGCGGGGTTGTCACTGACCTGAAAATCGTGGCGCTCACGGTAATTGAGGTCCTTACAGGAAACGGAGCTAGCTAAATGTCGAAGCCTATCAGGGTTGCGCATATAGTCGGAAAAATGGTCGGCGGCGGCGTTGAGGCCGTCGTCATGAATTATTACCGTCATATTGATCGCGATCAGGTACAATTCGATTTCATCATCGACTCCGATTCGACCGTAGTGCCTGAGGATGAGATTAGGGATTTAGGCGGGCGTCTTTTTGTGGTGCCGCCCTATCAGCATCTCGGAGAATATCAGAAAGCTATTGGTGCCCTTTTCGAAGAGTATCAATGGGATATTGTCCATAGCCATATCAACACGCTTTCAGTTTTTCCTCTACGTATTGCAAAAATAACAGGCGTGCCCGTGCGCATTGCACATAGTCACGCGACAATGGGTAAAGGCGAGACTAAGCGTAATATTTTGAAACTGGCATTGCGGCCCTTTGCTAATGTATATCCTACCGATCGTGTCGCATGTAGTTCTTATGCTGGGAAATGGTTATTCGGGGACAGGGCCTCTTTTACGGTCATACCTAATGCTGTTAACATTACAAAATTTAGCTATAGCAAAGCTGCCAGGAAAGAAATGCGCAGCGAGTGGGGCGCGGATGACAATTGCTGCGTTATCGGAAATCTTGGTCGCTTGGAGACTACCAAAAACCAATCTTTCTTGATTGATGTGTTTGCTCGCCTACATGCAGGGCATCCTGCTTCTTTGCTTGTTATTGCCGGCTGCGGTTCTTTGCGGGGCGAGCTTGAGCGACAGGCCCATGAGTTGGGAGTATCTGACTGTGTTCGCTTTTTAGGACAAGTTGACGATGTAAGTGATTTATATCAGGGGATGGACGTGTTTTCACTTCCATCGCTGTATGAAGGTTTTGGGATGGCTCTTTTAGAGGCACAGGTTTCTGGCGTGCCATGCGTGGTATCAAATCGTGTGTCTTCTGAAGTTGTACTGTCTGAAAAATGTAAGATTGTGCCGCTCGAAGATGGCACGGATTCCTGGGCGAACGCCATTTGGTCTCAGTATTCTAGCTGTTCTGATCGTGTTGTGAGACCAGAGGTATTTGATCGCTTTGACATTGAGGATGCGGCTAAGAGTCTTGGATTTTTTTATCATCGTCTTGACGAGAGGTCGGGGCGATGAGGATGCCTCGTATCACTATTATCGTTCCAATTTTTAACGCCGAGAATTATTTGGTTGAGTGTCTTGATTCAATTTCTCATCAAACAATCTCGAATTTCGAAGTTCTGCTTGTGGATGATGGCTCGACTGATTCCTCTTCTACAATTTGTAGCTCTTATGCGGAAACGGACTGCCGCTTTAAGGTGTTTTCGCAAGAGAATGCTGGAGCAGCCGCCGCGAGAAATCGTGCCTTGGATGAAGCAACGGGCGAGTGGGTCATGTTTGTTGATTCTGATGATTATCTTGAGTGTGATTGCGTTGAACGGTTATTTAAAGCGGCTGTTTCCTCTGGCGCGGAAATCGCCGTTGGCGGTTATTGCGGTGTTTCCGAGAGTTCTGATTTGATAAAGCATGTTTTCCCTAGAAGTAGTGAAACCTGCCTTACCCCTGCGGAGGCGCTCTCTTTGATTCTTTATCAAGATGGTCTTGATACTGCGCCTTGGGGCAAAATTTACAGACGCGAGTTGTTCGACGGAATCAGATTCCCGAACCTTAAATCTAGTGAAGATTTGGCAACTATTTATAAGACCTTCTTGAAAGCTCATTCCATAGCGCTTGTTAAAGACTCTGGTTATTGTTATCGGTTGGTTGAGGGGTCGTTGAGCTACTCGGAACACGAAGCTGATGCTTGGGGCGTCATGAGCAGTGTGGCTGATGAGATTCTTAGTTGTTTCCCCGAGTTAGCGCGGCCTTGCTGCTGTAGACGATTATCGTTCGCTTTCCACGTTTTCTTTATCGCTGATGATCCTGTTGTTCGTAAAAAGGCGTGGAGTGAGGTTGTGGCAACAAGGGTTTGTGTCCTGTTCGATGGTGCTGCAAGAAAAAAAGCTCGCCTTGCAGCCGCTGTGTCTTTCTTAGGCGAACGGTGTACTTGGGCAATTGGGTCATTTATTCATTTTTCACGTTAAGGCATATATGCAATAAAGGAGGCATTTTGCGAGTCATTTCCTGTGCAAGTTATTACGGCACTGGTTCCAGCGCCATTACTGATTATGTCTCTGAATTCGACGGTGTGTTTTCAATGACGAACGAAGAGTTCAGATTTATTCAGGATCCTGACGGCATTGATGACCTTGAGTTTCATTTGGTTGAGAATCACAACAGGCATAATGCTGGTCATGCTCTTAAGCGTTATATGCGGCTGGTTGATTTCTACAATGGTAATGTTTTCGGCCGCAAGTACGCACCCTTCTTTCATGGGCGCTGGAAAGACATCTCGTACGAGTACATCGCTTCGCTTACGGATTTTACATTTAAAGGTTGGTGGATGTACGACCTCTACGACAAAGGTAACTTCTTCTATTTTCGCAAGAGAATTACGAACAAGATTCTTCATAAAACCATCTGGCGTAACAAACCAGATCGTGTTCTTAATACTATGAAGAAGGAGATTACCTACTGTTCCGATCCTGGCAAGGATAAGTTTATCGAGTGCACGAAGCGCTATATCAATGAATTGCTTGCTGAAGCAAGTGATGGCGCAGATACGGTCATGGTTGACCAGATAGTTCCACCTTCTAATTTACCTCGCTACACTCGGTATTTCGATGATATTAAGGTCGTTGTGGTCGATCGCGACCCTAGGGATTTATATCTACTTGAAAAGATGGAGTGGAAAGATGGCGTAATACCTTACGAAAACGTTGAATCATTCGTTAAGTGGTATCGCTATACGCGCGCGCATCGGCAGAGGGAGATTTTCGATCCACGAACAACTTTATTTGTCCGTTTTGAAGACCTGCTCTATCGTTACGAGGAGGAGACTGCTCGCCTTAGGAATTTTCTTGGACTTAATGAGGCTGAACACAGTCGCCCATTCACTGGACTTGTGCCTGAGCAATCAAAGAAAAACACGCGTAAGTGGCTTGAGTATCCCGATGCTGCCGATGACATTTCCTATATTGAGCGGGAATTATCTGAATATATTTACGACTATTCTTCTTTGGAGGCCAAGAAATGAAGTTTGCTTTTGTTTTTGATGGCCTCGGATGTGGTGGTATCGAGCGTGTTGGGATTGGCTATTGCAATGCGCTTGTAGAACGTGGTCATGAGGTTACAGTAATCAACCTGGTGCCTTCTGCTAATGAGTTTGTCTCGCAACTGTCGAATAAAGTGATTTATATTGCAAAAAATTTCCCGCGTGCCGCTGCTCCAGAACGATACAGTACACTTGTTAGCCGCACCGCTTGGGGTAGATATGCTTATCCGGCTATCTATGCTTTTTCTTCTGTTGCAACTTCTATTGCTAAGCCTTGTCTTCGCCGTGGGCTGGGTTCTTACGATATCGCCATTGCTTTCTCGGGTCACTTCAACGATTTAACTTTTGCTGCACTTGGCTTCGTGAAAGCTAGGCGCGCAATTGCCTGGCTCCATGGCACAATTAATAGCTATGGGCTTATCGGCGATGGTTACATTAATCTATATAAGCACTTCGATAAGTTGGTTTGCCTTAGCGATGAAGGCATAGAGGAGTTTAGAAGCGCTAAGCATTGGTTAAATTTGCCTCTGGTTAAGCTGTATAACCCTATCGATCTAAGCTGCCCTGGACGAGATTCGGCTAAATCCGATGGGCTTCGGATGACTTACGGCGATTATATTTTGATGGTTGCTAGGCTCGCTTCTCCTAAAGATCCTAAGACTTTGATTGATGCGGTTGCGCTTCTGAAGGATAAATATGGCATTGAGAAGAATTGTGTAATCGTGGGTGATGGCCCTGACATGGCGGAAATCCAAAGGTATGTCGCGGACTCTTCTGTGTCATCTTTGATTCACCTTGTCGGTTACGACAATAATCCAACTCCCTATTTTGATGCATGTGGGGTATTTGCCCTTTCAAGCCTTAATGAGGGCCTTCCGACCGTGTTGCTTGAGGCGATGTCCTTGGGGAAACCCGTAGTGGCCACAAACGTTCCGGGTGCAAGAGAGATATTAGAAGGGGGCAAGGACGGACTTCTTTGCGGTATTAAGGATGCCGAGAATATGGCTGGCTGTTTGGCATGTCTATATGAGGAGCCTGTAGTTGCTGCGCGATATAGCGAACTGGGATTGGATAGGGTTAAAGCTTTCGATAAAACAATGATCATTGATAGGTTTCTCAATCTTGTTGTCAAGGAGGTGCTTCAATGAATGCAAACGCTGCGGCTCTTCCTGCAAGCAACCGCGAAGTAGGATATTTCCTTTCGTTATTATTCCAAGCTTTTATGCTGTTCGTAATTTTATTGTTCATGCTTTTTGGTAATCCGCGGAATATCGAACCGCTGGTTGTATCCAGGGTTGGGCTCGTTGTTACTTTGATTTGTGCTGTTCAACTTGGCGCTCGGGGAGTTCTTAGGCCCCCTTTTTTACTGTTTGCAACGTTTGTCCTTTTCTCTTTTGGCGTTCCTCTTATACTTGCCGTCAACCCTTCTTATACGGATTGGTATCTGCAACAGATTGACTACGCTACATATTCCTATTTTTGTTGCTACACGATTCTGTGTGTTCAGGCGTATAGCATTGGTTTGCTTCTAGCGTGTCAAGGTGAGTCGTATGGGAACGCCGACAATGAAGGCTCAAATCGTGGATTATTCGACGGATTGTCCCAACTTTTTGAGGAGAATAACAAGACTGTCTCTTCCGTTTCCACTTGCCTTTTTATCGTATTCGGTCTTGTTTCCTTTGCTTACGCTTTTAGGTTCACTGCGACAAGTGTTGCGTCTGGAATCGGGGTCGCTCGTCAGGTTGTGCAAAACTCTGCCTTGGATAACCTGTGTAGGGGCATGTTTGTACCTGCTGGGTTTATGGTGCTTTCCTATTCGCGCAGCAGCTCACGCAAACATTTCGTTTTAGGCGCATTGTTTTTTTACGCAGCTCTAACTTGCCTTTCTGGTGATAGAACTGAGGGGCTCACACTCCTAGTGGCTGTCTTCGTCTATTGGTATTGGCGTATGGGTAGCAAAGGCGGTGCCAATTTCCTCAAATCCGTCGTTGCCTTTTTTGCCTGCATCTTCATCATTTTTCTCATTCCGGCCATTGCATCCTTTCGCATCGGAGGTAATGCGGACTTTGGTGGTATCGGTGCTGTGATCGAAGGTGTTTTCAGTGAACTCGGGTTTAACTTTTATACCGTGTGCTTTCAGTCCAGCCTTCATCTTCCTACTTACAACGGTTTGACATATTTGGCTTCTTTGACAGCGCTGCTGCCAACTTCTTTTGATTTTCTGGGCGTTAGAGAAGCGGCGAATGTTCTTTTCGGGGAAGTGATTTACAACAAAGGAATGGCTGCTTTTTATCCTTGGGCAACTTTTGGTCTCGGCTATTCTCTTGTTGCAGAAAGCTTTCTGAACTTTAAAGTATTTGGGTTTCTACTTATTGCATTGTTTGGATTTTTAGGAGGCAGGCTTTGCGGGCGTGATGGCAGAAGCTCACTTGACAGCTATCTTTCCTATTCGTTCTTATGGGCCTTTCTGACTTTGGCTCGACGAGGCTTTAATTTTCCCGTCAACTCAATTGAGTACATTCTTCTATTCGTTCCTTTTCTCGTCTATGTTCTTCTCCGTTTAAGTCTTCACTTGACCTCGAAAAGGCATATTCGTGGCATATCTGTTGGGGGTTTTCATGAGAAATAGTTCAGGTCAAAAGATTTTAACCATTGCGATACCTGCTTATAATATTGAGGAATATATCGATCGCGCCGTATCCAATATCGTTGCCTGTCGTGCTTTACCAGCGATTGACGTGATAGTTGTAAATGATGGGTCGACAGACACTACTGCTGATAAGGCGAAAGCCTATGCTGAGAAGTATCCCGAGAGTGTGAGGGTCATCAATAAATGCAACGGGCATTATGGCTCTGCAGTCAATACTGCTATTAATGAGGCGCGGGGTATTTATTTTAAAATCCTTGATGGCGATGATGAGTATTATTCCGATGGGCTTGACGACTTGGTTTCTTTTCTCAATAGCTCAGGTACGGCCGACATGGTTCTGACGGATTATGAGATAGTTTACGAGGAAACTGGAAATAGTCATCTCTTCAGGCAGCAACTCACTCCTTGTGTGACGATGTCCTTTGATGATTCGAACTTACAACCCTGTGCTATGCATTCAATTGCATTCAAGACTTCCGTACTTAAGTCGATGCGTGACCGCCTTGATGAGGGAGTGTCTTTTACGGACGTCGAATTTGTTCTTTATCCAATGGGTGGTGTTTCAAGCGTTTCTTATTGCGACAGCCTTGTTTATTCATACAAAATCGGTCGCGAGGGCCAAAGTGTAGATCTTGCCTGTATTGATAAAAACATGCCTTCCCATGAGCTTGTTTTATTACATTGCGTTGATTGGCTTGAGCGAAATTCAACTCACCTTACTTCTGCGAAGCGAGCGTATGCATCTAAACGCATCGCACGTATGCTCGATGACCATGTCCATCGCTGCCTTCTTTCCGAGGAGCCGAAGAGATGGCTTCCCGGTTTGAAAACAATTGTTAGTCGATGTGATCGTTGCCAATCAGTAATGAATTACAGTTCTTCAAAGGCGCTGAAATTATTGCGCGCTTCTGGCTATTTTACCTATATGCCTCTGAATGCATTGATGAGACGTAAAGTTGGACAGATGTCCTAGTCACTATTTGAATTCCTGTAGGTCGAAAATATCATTGGTGGTAAATTGAGCTCTGTTAAAACTAACTATTTTTGGAATGTTTCGTTTCAACTTGTGCGGTTGGTCATTCCTCTCGTTTTGACGCCATACTTGACTCGCACGCTCGGTAGCAAGGAACTTGGGATTTATTCCTACACCTCATCTATCGCTACATATTTTGAAATCTTTGCTTATCTTGGACTAAATCAATACGGTACAAGAGAGATTGCTCGTTGCGGCTCAAATCGCCAAGAGCTCTCAAAGACGTTTTGTTCAATTTTTGCAATGCAATTTGCTTGGGGCTTAATTTGCACGGCGACTTATTTTATCTATTGCATAGCTTGCTCAGGAGCTTATTTCGCTTGCTCCCTTGCTTGGAGCTTCTGGGTGCTAGGTGAAGCCCTTGACGTTACATGGCTCTTTTTTGGTCTAGAGGAGTTCAAGCTAACTACTATTAGAAATCTAGTCGTTAGAATCACATCAGTTGTCTGTGTATTTATACTGGTTAAATCTCCCGCTGACACATGGCTATACTGCCTAATCATGGCCTTATACTTCATGTTTGCTTCTCTGTCGCTTTGGCCCTTCGTTCTTCGACGCGTTAAACTGATTAAGCCGAAATTGCATGAAGTTCTAGTTCATGTCAGACCAAATATAATGCTATTTGCTCCTGTTATAGCTATATCACTTTATACGCAGTTGGATCGTATTCTTCTTGGCGTTTTCTGTGATATGAATCAAGTCGGTTTTTACGATCAATCTGATAAAGTCTGCCAGATGCCGCTTTCGTTCATTACGGCTCTTGGTACTGTAATGCTTCCACATATGAGTCGATTGATGCAGAGCGATGAGCAGGAAGCGGCTTTTGGACTCGTCCGTAATTCAATGCTTGTCTCTAATGTAATGGCGTTTGCCTTCTGTTTCGGCATTGCCGGCATCGCGCCTGTTTTCGTTCCTGTTTTCTTCGGGGATGGATTTCAACCCTGCGTGGAGATAATGTCTTTGCTTGCTTTTGAAGTTCCGATTATCGCTTGGAGTAATGTTCTTGGTATTCAATGCCTAATTCCACAAGGTATGGACAAGCAATATCTGACTTCTGTTGGCGTTGCTGCAATTGCGAACATTGTTCTTACCTTTGTATTTATCCCCCCTTTTCAAGCGTTTGGTTCTGTTGTGGCGACCATTCTTACTGAACTTGCTGTTGTTCTTGTACAAGCATTCTTTCTCAGAACGCAGCTTCCAGTTCGCACATTCGCTCGGGATGCATGGCCGTTTGTTTTCATCGGCTTATTAATGATGATCGCCGTGCGTGAACTTGGATTTGTTTTCGGCTCAACTGTCTGGGGCCTTGTTCTTCAGATTGCAGTCGGTGCGGCTGTCTATCTAATAATGTGCCTAGTCTATGCCACACTTTCCAAGGGTTCTATGATCAATGCTCTTATGAAAGGACTTAAGGTGAGATTGTAGATGCTACAAGAAGCTATAGAGCTGTTTGAGAAAGACATCACAGCAAATAATGCCCGGCCCTATCACCGTTCCTTTTGGTTCTTTTTATTCCTGCGAATCTCACAACATCTTAATTTTATGCCTGTTAGATTGCTTTGTAAGCTTTTCAAGCGTATTGTCCTTATGGGTACCTCCTGCGAACTTCCGGCTTCGGCAATTGTTGGGGGGGGGTGTTATATTCCTCACTTTAATGGCATTGTCATTAGCCCCTATGCCCGTATTGGCGCTAACGTGAAGATTCTTCAGCAGGTTACGATTGGTGTTGATTTTGATAAAGACCCCTTTGCCGCCCCAAAAGTGGGTAATGGTGTTCTTCTTGGTGCTGGCGCTAAGATAATTGGCGATGTTGATTTGGGGGATGACTGTAAAGTCGGCGCCAATGCTGTCGTTACTCGTGACGTGCCTGTTGGGAAAACTGTTATCGGAGCTAATAATATTGTCTAATAGTTTAGATAGCAGATGATGATTCGGGGAGTGGCGAGGCCTCCGAATACTATGTCTTTGCAATTAAACGGAAAACTTACCCGAGTGCCTATCCGGATTAGTGGTTGGCGATAATTCCTGCAGGTGGGCGTTCGGGCGGATGGGATAGACTGATATGAGCAGAGCGAACCCTTCGGAACACTTGCAGTCGAGCCAATCTAACGAGTGCCGACGGTATTAATCTAATTTAGTGAGTTGATATAGAGGTTGCGAGTCATGAGTCCCTCTGCCAAATGCCGCCTATTCATTATTTGAATTGTAGCCACCGTTGGTGCAGTTTTTCGATAACGGCGAAGGCCACTAAGGCGATTTTAGTTACCTCCAATGTCGACCACCCCATTGAGGGATGCTTATATCATGCATATTTTGTTGGCTGATCAATACTTGACCTATGACTCAGTATCTTTTAGTGACACTAAGTCAAGCTTGGTTCAAATTCGAGTTGCGGTGCGTGGTGATTTATTGGACGCCTGCCTTGTGAAGATGAGTTTAAGTAAATCGGGGAGCGTGTGTTGACATTGTTAACACACGCTCCCCGGATAGAATTCCTTAAAGTATGGAGAGATTAGCGGGTTGCCGTCTTCCCGAACAGCTCATTCCAGTCGCCGGCTGCAAGAACGGTGCCCGCGAGGATGAGAACGCAGCAGCCGATCTCGAGAGGTCCGGGGACATTGCCGAGGGCAATTCCCAGAATGACCGCCCAGGCAGAGTAGGAAATGTTGAGCGCCATGCCCCTGGCTGCGCCGATCTTGGAGATAGCCTTGTAGTAGAAGAGGTACGAAGCGACGCCGGCGAGTGCCGAAAGGGCGACGGTGCCTGTCGCCATGGTGGGCGCCGCCTGTGCGGCAAAGCCCCATGCTCCGAATACCGGGAGAACAATCAAAGCGTAAACAAGACCGGAAGTCGTCTCCCTGATCTGCAACGCGGTTTCGTCGTCGACGTTATCGCCCTTCATGCCCCATGCGCAGAACACCGCCTCGGAACCCCAGCCGACGACGCACAGGAGCGCGCAGGCTATCCCGAGTACGGGGTTGGTCATTGTGTCAGAACCGAGCGCGCCTGCGCTCATGCCGACGATTCCGAGCAGCGCGGCCGCTAGCGCAATCATGCGCGGGACGGTTACCTTCTCCTTGAGGACGATCGCAGCGAGCAGCGTTCCGAATGCCGGATAGAAGGCGGAAATAACCGCTGTGTAGGAGGGCCCGATGAGGTTGATGGCCATAACGTATCCACTCATTCCAATGGGGCCGCCCAGCAGGGCTCCGGCGGCTACGACCAGGCCGTCGCGGGTTTTAATCGCGGCTAGGGCCTTTCCGAGTTGTCCCTTGATGGCGGAATAGATCGTCATCCAGAGGGCGCAGAGGATGTCGTGGAAAGCGGAGCTCACGATTGCGGCGAAGGCGACGGCGGCCGCGGTTCCATCGGAAAACGGGGACATCGCGAGGGCTATCGAGAGCACGGTAGTGTCCAGTGCCCAAAGGGTACCGCTGAGTATGCCGAAATGCATTGTTTCTTCTCTTTTCTGGTTTGCCTAAGTGACTGGTTTACTTACTTACCGGACTTCTTGTAAAGCTCGAGGGCCTTCTTGAGGTAGGTCTTGCCGTAGCGGTAGTAGATGTGGGACCACTCGCCGACGTTGTCGCCCTCGGCTTCCTTTAACAGGGCCCAGGCGTACCAGCACCAGCCCGCCATTCCGACCTGGCCCAAGTTATGGCGCCATTCCGCTTCGGTGGGCGTGCGGCCAAAGTAGTGGGTGAGTGCGCTGCGCATCTCGTCCTCGGAGAGCTGCTCGCAGACGCAGAACGTCCCGAAGTCGTTGGCGTAGTCGCTCATACCGGCGTATTCCCAGTCAATAAGGTCGACATGATCATCTTCGCTGACCAGGAAGTTGAGGCCGAAGAAGTCGTTGTGGCACAGGACGGGATCGCCCCCATCGGCGACAAGCATGTCGTTGAGCTTCGTTGCCTGCGCCTCCATCTCGGGCCAGTCCTGCACATCGATGCGCCCGCGTTCTAAGATGGCCCGCTCGTAGCCTTTGCCCTCCTCGTAAAAGCTGAATGCACGCTCGACCTGGGCACTGCTCTCATGGAGCCTGCGCGCCATCTGCATGGCCTGCGCGAGCTGGGCATCGTCGTGTGCATCGAGGTTCCTGCAGTTCGTCACGAAACGGGAGACTTTCCAGCCGCGACGGGGGTTCTCGAACACGAAGGTGGAGTCGAGGCCGAGATTTCGCGCCGTCTCCAGCGCAGTTTTCTCTGCCTTGCGGTCCACGAGGAGCTCGGTGCCCACGCCGGGATGGCGGTAGACCCATTCGCCGTCATCGGTCGTAAAGTGGCAGCTGAGGTTGGTAAGTCCCTGCTTGAGCGGGTAGACATTTCTGATTTCGGACTTGTCGCATCCAAGAACCGCAACGATGTTGTCGAAGATCTCGGAGTCGAGATTCTCCAGGAATAGGGGGTCGAAATCGCGCAGCTCATCGAGTGAGTCAAACTCATGGATGATGGGCGGGTCGTACTTGCGAATTCGCATGTCAAGTTCATTAATGTGCTCAGCATAGAGATCCTCCCAGAGCTTGTCTTGCGTTTGGGGGAGGTCATACTCGTCTTCCAGGATCTGGCGGAAGCGAGCGGAGAACTCGCGGTCGAAGTAGGCGTGGCCGATCATGTACCATGCATCGGAGCCGCCGACCGTCACTTTGGTGATGCGGTCGTGAGCGCCCGTCTCCAAACACCATTCGGGTGTCTGTCCCTGGTTGTACTCTGCTGAGTAATAGGCCTTCCACACATGGTCGGTGAAGGGGTTTTCCTCAAAGTAATTATCCGAGGAGCAGATGTAGGTGTTCCCGAGCAGCTCTCGCACAAGCATGAGCGATGAGTTGTTGTTGCGCTCGGCGTAGGCGCGGTTGACGACGATGTTCACGCCGTACTTGTCCTCGAGATAGTAGAAGGACTCCTTCTTGTAACCGACGACCACGACGATGTCGAGGATTCCCGCCTCGCGCAGTTGTTCAATCTGGCGCTCGATGAGGACTTCGCCGCGAACCTTGAGAAGGCCCTTGGGACGCTCATAGGAGATGGGTGCGAAGCGGCTGGAGAGGCCAGCCGCGAGGATGACGGCATTGTCCACGGCATAAGGCTTTAGCGCGGTCATGCCCTTGGGCGTCAGGCGGGCGCCCTCAATGAGTCCGGCTTCCGAGAGGTCCTTGACGGCGGCGTTTGCGGTTGCAAGGCCAATGCCGCATTGATCGGCGAGATCCCTCTGCGTGATGCCCGGGTGCTTGCTCAGGGCATATAGTGCGTTGAATTGCCTATGGGTTAGCTGCATGAATTACTCCTTTGTTCGGCTGTTTGAAATAATAGTCTAAAACCGAACAAATGGAACTGAATTTGTTCGAATTCACATATTTGCAAAGAATATCCGAACAAATTGAGTAATTTGGCGCTTAATGTTGTCATTTTTGAGCAGCTGGAATCCATTCTCCGGTTTTGTCTACGTAATAGGAGCCTATCCAGCAATCGGTTGCGACAGATCCATCGGCTTGGACGTAATACCAGGCACCCTCAAGCTGCATCCATCCGGATGTGGCTAATCTTCCGGATTCTGTGAGGTAGTAGCGCTTTCCTGACACTTCATACCATCCGGTTACCATGGATCCGTCGTTTTCGAGCAAATACCATGCTCCGCTGACTTTTCGCCAGCCGGTTGCGGCCGAGCCGTCATCCTCGATGTAGAACCAAGTTTCATCCAGCAGCAACCAGCCGGGTGCAACAAGTTTTCCTGAATCGGCCAGATAGTACCGCTTCCCGGACACCTCCTGCCAGCCCGTCGTCATCTCGCCCTTGTCGCTGAACAGGTACCAGGTGTTATTGACTTTGCGCCAACCGGTCGCGACCTCGCCGTCGTCGATTACGTAGTACCAGGTGCTGTTGAGTCTCAGCCAGCCCTTGGCGGCGGGTCTGCCCGAGCTTGTGAGGAGGTGACGCTTCCCGTCTAGCTCCTTCCAGCCGGTTGCCATGGCGCCGTTGTCTTCAAAGTAATAACGGGAGCCGTCGATTGTTTGCCAGCCGGTTGCGGCTGCCCCGTCGTCCTCGATGTAGAGCCAGGTTTCGTTTAGCAGCAGCCAGCCGGGCTCGGCAAGTCTCCCGGATTCAGTGAGGTAATAAAGTTTTCCGGACGCCTCCTGCCAGCCTGTCAACATTTCGCCCCTGTCATTGAATAAATACCAGGAGTTGTTGACTCTGAGCCATCCTGTTGCAACCTCGCCGTCATTTAATGCGTAGTACCAGATGCCGTCAAGACGAAACCAGCCCTTAGCGGCGGGCCTGCCCGAGCTTGTGAGTAGGTGGCGCTTTCCGCCGATTTCAGTCCAGCCGGTTGCCATGGCGCCACTATCTTCAAAGTAGTAGCGAGAGCCGTCGATTGTTTGCCAGCCGGTTGCGTACGTTCCGTCAGCGTTAAGGTAATACCAGTTGCTATTCTCTAGTCGCCAGCCTTTGGGTGTTGTTGACGTGTATTTGGCTTCGAAGTCGTAGAATGCGGCCCATCTGCTGCTCGATTGGGTGGTTACGCTGGAAGTCGCGGAGAGATTTACCTTGGCGCCATCAGTCTTCCACTCTCTCCGATTCATCGCATAAGCAACAATCCCATTCTGAATTCCCGAGATGCTCGGCGGGAACGACTGGTTGTCGGCATCGATGGAAAAGCTCTCTTCCTTGGCGTCCAAGTGCTGCTGAATGCGGTCGGCATATTTCTCGGCCCATTCATCGGCCCTGCCATTTCGCACAAAGTAATTGTTGGATAGGTCGGTCGAGCGGTAAGCGTAGTCGGCCTTTTGGTAGTTTGCTGTGTGATCGGAGTGGGCGATTGCCATGAGCTCGTCGGTCAGGCCAAAGTACAGATGGCGCTGGTCCAGGTCCCCGTACCAGTTGTCGCTGGTGTCGTCCCAAGTTAGGTCCATCTGGCACCATTTGCCGTCGATCTTTACGGCGTTCCAGGTGTGTCCGTTGCCGGTGATGCGGCCGTTGGCGATGCCTGCCGCGTTAAGGAGCTTGGAGTAGATGCGCTGGTAGCTCTCGCAGGTGCCCTGGTGGCGCGTGAGGCCGCTTTCGGCCGAGCACCAGTTGAGGCCGTGGTCGTACTCCAGCTGGTCGAGCGTCCAGTCGTGGAGCCACAGCGCCATGTCGTATTCCGAGCCGTCTGTCTCTTGCCTGCACTGGGTCACGGCGTCGTTGACGATCTGCGTGACGCTCGGGCGGGCGGCGTCGTCCACGGTCACCTCCGCCGTGGCGCGCAGATAATAGATCCCCTTGTCGTTTTGGGGGTCGTTTCTGTCGTTGTCCATAAAGTAGAAGTGGATGCGGTACGTGCCCGATGCCGTGAAGTCGAAGGTGAAGTCGTGGCCCGCGGTGCCCAGGTTGTGGTAGCCGGACCATGCCTGGCGCGACGGGTCGCAGACGCTCTCCTGGCTGCCGCCGTCCCAATAGGTGGGCACGTCCATGCGCGCCTTGGCCTGGGACGAGCCGCCTGCCTGGGTTACGTGGAAGGTCGTCGCGGTGCCCGCGGGGGCGTCGTCCCA
>CATWBO010000010.1 GCA_958349055.1 uncultured bacterium | reverse complement strand
TGACTCGTATGAGGTTCGGTTTAAGGTCCGTAGGCGCACGCGCGGTGCGGACGGTAGAAGGCATTTGCGCCGCAACAAGCGCAAATAAGAATGCCCGGGGTTAGAGGCCCGGGCATTTAACAACACCGGAAACTGGTCGCCCGCGCTTTCGATCATTTACGCGGGGTGCGTCGTTTCCTGTAGCTATTGTATCCCGAATCGCCCCGCCGATCCGGGACATTTTGAAAACTCAAATACGGGCCTCTACCTGACCGGGCAATGCCGCCAGGCTCCGCTGCTCAAAGTATCGTGTGTGTAACCATCGAACAAATGTTTGCAAAAATTGCGTTTGCTAGACGTGGGTGCGTGCGCTCGCAGTAAAATGGCCTTGCGACGCATCCCGTGCGCGGGCGGCCGACGACTCGATCGGAGGTCCCCAAATGCTGAAATTCCTTAACGCGCTCGCCGCCCTCGCGGCGGTGGGCTCGTTCGTCATCGCGTTTTTTGACTCGTATGAGGTTCGGTTTAAGGTCCGTAGGCGCACGCGCGGTGCGGACGGTTCTCGGCGTTTGCGCCGCAAGCGCAAATAAGAACGGCCGGGGTTGCAGCCCGGCCGTTTAACACGTTAGAAAACTAGGCCGCCCGCGCTCCTTAACACTTACGCGGGATGCGTCGTTTTCTACAGACATTCTATCCCGAATCGCCCCGCCGATTCGGGACATTTTGAAAACTCAAATACGGGCCCATACCTGATAGAAATCACATCATTTCCGAAAATTATGTATAATTCCAATATCAACTGGAACTAAGCGAAAAAGATGGAAATGAACGAAGCGCTTACCTACTTACAAGAAGCACTGGGCCTCTCCGCCAAGGCTAAAACTTGGCCTGGATCCGCACACTTGCCGCTGCATCTGCGGTCGATTGAGGTTCGCGCCGTTGACGCAAATGGTTTTTCTTTTTTGCTTGCAAGCTTGCCTACTGGCGTCGGGCTTCCCGAGGCCAAAAGGGTCTATAGCCAGCTAACCTTGCGTTCGGAGGCTCCTGTTGTCATTTCGTTCCCTGATGCCGATGCGCGCCAGCGCAAGGCATTGGTCGCGCAAGGGATTCCCTTTGTTTGCCCCGGTAGACAGGCTTTTCTTCCATTTATGGGCGCTGCCTATACGGAGAGACGCGGTGCCCGGTTTCATAATCGCGCGACCAAGATGTCACCCAACGCGCAGGCTGCCGCAATCTGGGGAGCAGGTCAGGAGTCATATCATCCCGATGACCTTTGTCGTGCGCTCGGGATTTCGGCAAGCCGTGCGAGCGAGGCCATAACCGAGCTTGTAGACAGGGGGCTCGCAAGGCGCGAGCGGCGCGAACGGCGTGTCATTGTGTTACCCGTGGTCGTGGATCTTCTGCTCAGTGAGCACATTGCAGAGCTTTCCTCGCCTGTCTCGAAGGTTATTTTTGCAAGGAAGGCACCACAGATCGATCGCCTTGCTGACGCTGGGGAGACGGCGCTCGCTGCGCGTTCGATGCTCGCTGCGTCGGGCGTGGAGCAAAAGGCTGTCTTAAGAAGTGCATGGCGTGAGCTGCGTGACCTTGAAGTCGCAGACGGGGAACTGCCGGATAACGAAACGGCGATGATCCAAGTGTGGCGCTATGCGCCCGTGTTTGCCGACTCCTCCCGTATCGACGACATTTCACTTGCGCTATCTTTGGCGGCAATCGACGATGAACGAATTCAGCTCGAAGTCGATCGCATGTTTGGAAAGGAATATCCATGGCAGGAAGCGCTGTAGAAGGTCTCCAAGAATTTCGGCAGCATATGCAGGAAGCTGAAGGGTCGTATGCCCTTATCGGCGGCACAGCATGCGACATTTTGCTCGCGGAGGCGGGACTTTCGTTTAGGGCGACCCACGATTTTGATGTGGTCATTGTCGCCGATGACCGGTTGCCTCAGACGGCCGAAGCCATATGGACCTTGGTGCGTGATGGCGGCTACCGCTGCGGCTGGGGTGAAAGCGAAGCCTCGTGTTTTTATCGGTTTACGGAACCAAAGAGGCCGGGTTATCCCCATATGATCGAGCTCTTCGCGAAGTGCCCCGACTTTCTAAAGGCTCGTGAGGGAGTTGATGTGACGCCAATTCACGTTGATGAAAACATAAGCAGTCTTTCGGCTATTTTGCTGGACGATGCCTACTACAGCTTGTTTCTTCAGGGAATTCGGACAGTAGACGGTGTTTCGGTCCTGGATACGGAATACATTGTCCCGTTCAAAGCGAAGGCGTATCTCGACCTAAAAGCTAGAAGGGAGGCCGGGGAGAACGTTGACTCGAGGAAGGTCAAAAAGCATAAACGCGATGCGCTGAGGCTTGCTCAGCTGCTTGGCGAGTCGGAAGGTGTCGATCTGGGCGGAGAACTGAAGGACGATATGCTTGCGTTTGTTAAAGATTGCGAGGTGGGCGACGTCAATCTGAAACAGATCGGGGTTGCGGGCGTAACGATGGCGCAGTTGCTCGAGACGATGAAAGCAACATATGGCTTGATTGGTTGAGTGGGGTTACGTGGCCCGAACGGTGCAGCCTAGCTGCGTTGTCCGGCGCATGAGCTCGCAATTCGGCTATTATTTGTTTAGACAACCTGAGCTGTAAAGGAGTGACCGGTGATGGTGAAGGGCGCCAAACACATGAAGAGCGATAACGCCGCGGCCAGCGGCGGCTCAAGCCCCCAGCCCAAACCTCAACCAAAGCCTAAGCGTCGTCGCAAGCGACTGCCACGTTGGGCCGACCGACTCATCACCATCGTCATCATCCTAATTGGCGTGGGCCTTATGACCTGGCCGTGGATTTTGGACCGGCTCGAGGCCTCGGGCGTGTTCAACCAGATCAGCACCGTGTCCAGCACCGTGGACGCGCTCTCCGAAGAGGAGCGCGAGCGCATCCTACTCCAAGCGCGCTCCTTTAACGAGCAGCTTGCCGGCGAGGCCACCGAGCTTCCCGCCGACCAGATCGAGCCCTACGCTCAGCAGCTTATTTTTGACCGCGACCCCATGATGAGTTGGGTCGAGATCCCCTCCATCGACGTGAGCATGCCCATCTACCACGGCACGAGCGAGGAAGTCCTTATGGCGGGCGTCGGCCACCTGGAGGGCACGAGCCTGCCGGTGGGCGGCACCTCGACGCATTGCGTGCTCACCGCGCACTCGGGCATGCGCAACCTGAGCATGTTCGACGACATCCACTCGCTGGAGCCCGGCGACCTGGTGCTGCTGCACACCATGAACAAGACGCTCGCCTACAAGATGGTGGACTCCGAGGTCGTGCTGCCCGAGGAGATGGAGTCGCTGACCATCGAGCCCGGCGCCGACAAGGTGACGCTCGTCACCTGCACGCCCTACGGCGTGAACGACCATCGTCTGCTGGTGCATTGCGTGCGCACCAAGTACAGCAAGAAGGACGTCGACAAGCAAAAGTCGCTCGCCGGCCGCCACTGGGGCAAGCGCGAATTCGCCGTGCTCATCGTGGTCGTGGCCATCCTGTTGTTGCTGCTGGACATCGTGATCCACGCGATCCGCAAACGCCACAAGGCCAAGGCCTCGGCATAGCCATTGCTCAGAACCGCCACAATGGGGACAGGCACCTTTGTGGTGGTCGGGCTTCCAAACCGTCCCAACATTCGATGAAAATCGCGATTTTGCTGAAAAACGTCGAATGTTGGGACGGTTTTTGTTGTGGGCGGGACGGTTTTCGCCGCAGGTCCGCCGGGTCGCGCCCTGCCAACCCGCCGTCCTCGTTACGTTTTCGCTGCATTTGGGTAAAGCACCTGCTCCAAGCGGCGTTGCCTTGTATACTAGAGCGGTTTATCTGTTATGCGGAAGGGAGCGCCTATGGCACTCAGCGAGAAAGACGTGCGCGGCATCGCCGAGTACGCAAAGATCGCACTGACCGATGACGAGCTCACCCAGATGACGTCCTACATGAACGACGCCGTCCAGATGCTCGAGCCCGTCCTGCAATATGACTTGCCCGACGTGGAGCCCACGTTCCATCCCATCGGAAGCCTGTCCAACGTGATGGGCGATGACCTGCGCGAGCCCGAGCGTGACCTGCCGCTCGACGTTGCGCTCGAAAACGCCGGCAGCGCGCGTGAGCGCTACTTCCGCGTGCCGTCCATTTTGGGAGAGGGGGAGAGCGAGTAATGGCGCTAAGCTTCGATTCCCTTACCGCCGCCCAGATCGCCGCGGGCGTTGCCGCCGGCGACTTTACCGCTACCGAGGTGGCCCAGGCCTCCCTTGCCGCCATCGAGGCGCGCGAGGGCGGGGTCCAGGCATTCCTGCAGGTGGCGCCCGAGCTTGCGCTCGAGGCCGCCGCGCGCGTGGATGCCGACCGTGCCGCCGGAAAGCCGCTGCCCCCGCTTGCAGGCGTGCCGCTGGCCATCAAGGACAACATGAACCTCGTGGGCACGCGCACCACCTGCGCTTCCCGCATGCTCGGGGACTACCAGAGCGTCTACACCGCCACCTGCGTCCAGCGCATGCTCGATGCCGGCTGCCTGCCCATGGGCAAGGCCAACATGGACGAGTTTGCCTTTGGTAGCTCTACCGAGAGCTCGGCGTTCCACCGCACCAACAACCCTTGGGATACCGAGCGCGTGCCCGGCGGCTCCTCGGGCGGTTCCGCTGCAGCTGTCGCCGCGGGCGAGGTCGCGCTCTCGCTGGGTTCGGACACCGGCGGCTCCATTCGCCAGCCGGCGTCGCTGTGCGGCGTGGTGGGCTTAAAGCCCACGTATGGTGCCGTGAGCCGTTACGGCGTGGTTGCCTTTGGCTCGTCGCTCGACCAAGTGGGGCCCTTTGGCCGCACGGTCGAGGATGTCGCGCTGGCCATGAACGCGCTTACCGGCGCGGGCCACGATCCGTACGACTGCACCAGCCAGGATTGTGCCGTCGACTTTACTGAGCATCTCAACGACAGCATCGAGGGCAAGCGCGTGGGCATCATCCCCGCGTTTATGGAGGCCGAGGGCCTGACGCCCGAGGTCAAGGCCGCTGTTCAGCGTGCCGCCCAGGAGCTGCAGAATCAGGGCGCCGAGCTGGTCGAGGTCGACCTGCCGCACCTGGACGCCGCCATCGCCGCCTACTACGTCATCGGTCCGGCCGAGGCGTTCTCCAACCTGGCCCGTTTCGACGGCATTCGCTATGGCTACCAGGAGGAGGGCTGCGCCAACCTGTCCGACCAGAGCTCGCTTTCGCGCGCCCACGGCTTTGGTGCCGAGGCCAAGCGCCGTCAGATGCTCGGCGCCTACCTGCTGAGCTCGGGCGTGTACGACAAGTACTACTACGCCGCGCAAAAGGCCCGCACGCTCATTACGCAGGACTACGACGCCGCGTATGCCAAGGTGGACACCATCCTCATGCCTGCCTCGCCGCGTACGGCCTTTAAGTTTGGCGAGATCAGCGACCCCACGCAGATGTACCTCTCCGACCTGTACACCATCTCGCTCAACATTTGCGGCAACGGTGGCATCTCGGTGCCGCTGGGCCTGGGCGAGGATACTCAGCTGCCCGTTTCTGCCCAGCTGGTGGGTCCGGCCTTTAAGGACCGTCAGCTGCTCACGTTTGCCCGCGCCCTGGAGCGCGGCTTTGCCGATGCCGCCACGGGTGCGCCCGCGCTTTCCGTCGCGCCCGATTTTGCCGGGAAGGGAGGCGAGCTGTAATGAAGGAGCTTTCCGAGGTCCTGCAGGATTGGGAGGCCGTGATCGGCCTGGAGATCCATACCGAGCTCACCGCACTCGATACCAAGATGTTCTGCAACTGCAAGCTCAGCCACGATGACGAGCCCAACGCCAACGTGTGCCCGGTATGCCTGGGCCTGCCCGGCGCCCTGCCGGTGCCCAACAAGCGCGCCATCGAGAGTATCGTCAAGGCCGGCCTCGCCACCAACTGCGAGATCCAGCGCCACTCGATGTTCTACCGCAAGCACTACTTCTATCCTGACATGGCCAAGAACTTCCAGACTACGCAGGGTCCGGTCGCCTTTGCCATGTACGGTCACCTGGACCTGGACGTGACCGGTCGCGGTGCCGCCGAGCGCCCCGACTGCGCGTTTGGTGAGGCCGAGGCCCAGAGCCTGGCGAGCGCTTCGGCCAATGCCGAGGGTCTGTCCACTTCCATGACGTCGACCATGCGCGAGGGCAATCAGCGTGCCGGCCACCTGGCCAGCTATGACGCGTCCAACCTGCAGATGCCCGAGCGTCGCGAGGACGGTTCCTACACGGTGCCCATCCGCATCCTGCGCATCCATATGGAGGAGGACGCCGCCAAGATGGTCCACGTGGGCGGCGCCGAGGGCCGCATTACCGCCGCGGCCGAGTCGCTCGTCGACTACAACCGCTGCGGCACGCCTTTGATTGAGCTCGTGACTGAGCCCGACTTGCGTACGCCTGAGGAAGCGCGCCTGTTTATGGAAAAGCTCCGTCGCATTTTTGTGACGCTGGGCATTTCGGACTGCTCCATGGAGAAGGGTTCCATGCGCTGCGACGGCAACGTGTCGCTGCGCCGCCGCGGCGAGACCAAGCTGGGCACCAAGACCGAGCTCAAGAACCTCAACTCGTTCAAGAGCCTGCACGACGGCCTCGCCTACGAGATTTGCCGCCAGGCCGAGGTGCTCGAGGAGGGCGGCATCATCTATCAGGAAACCCGCCACTGGGAGCCCAGCCGCAAGCGCACCGTGGTCATGCGCGTGAAGGAGACGGCCGACGACTATCGCCTGTTCCCCGATCCCGACTTGGCGCCGTTCGACTTGGACGACGAGTTTATCGACCGCTGCCGTGGTGAGATTCCCGAGCTGCCCGATGCCAAGCGCGCCCGTTTTGAGGCCGACTTTGGCATTAAGGCGGCAGATGCCGAGCAGATTGCCGGCGACCCCGAGTTTGCCGACTTCTTTGAGGCCGCCGCTGCCGGTATGGCCGGCAAGGAGGCCCAGACGGTCGCAAACCTGCTGGTCAACGAGATGATTGCCTACCTTAAGGGCGCGGGCGTGTCGCTTGCCGAGTCTGGCATTGCACCGGCTCAGGTGGCCGCACTTGCCAAGCTGCTGGCGACCGATGCCATCAGCTCCAACCAGGCGCACGAGGTCTTTGAGGCCATGGCCCAGACCGGCGACGACCCCAACAAGATCGTCGACGAGCGCGGCATGCGCCAGGTGAGCGATGCCGGCGCGCTGCAGCCGATCGTGGACGAGGTGCTGGCAAACTGTGCCGAGCAGGCGCAGCAGTATCGCGACGGCAACCAGAAGGTCATCGGCTTTTTGGTTGGCCAGTGCATGAAGGCGAGCCGCGGCAAGGGCAACCCGAAGCTTTTCAACGAGTTGCTGAGAACGTCGCTCTCGTAAGCGGGAACCCGGGAGCCCCGGCAGGGCGGGTGCTTCCTCATAATTTCGAACAGTCCTGCGCAAGACGAAGGCCACATTAAGTGGCCTTCTTTGCGTGCGGAACTCATTTTGAGCAAGCACCCGCCCTGCCGGGGCTCCCGGGTTCTGCAACGACTCGGCCGTTCGGGTCAGACGGGCTGAATTGAATAGAGTGAATGGGCGTGCCGTCGGCACGCCCATTGTTTTGAAGGGAACTCATTGAGAGGCAAGGCCCTGCGCCCGGCCCCTCGGTTCCGTGACGACTCGGCCGTTCGGGTCAGGTGGGGCTGAATGGAATAGAGTGAATGAGGGCGCCGATGGCGCCCTCATTCTTTATATATGTTGGGAACGCCAGGCGGTGGGGGTGGTGCCGGTGTGTTGCTTGAAGGCTTGGGCGAAGGCGGCCTGCTGAGGGTAGCCTAGACGCTCTGCGACCTGCGCTATCGTGAGCGAGCTGTCGGCCAAAAGGTCCTGTGCTCGCTCCATACGGCGTCTGCGAATGTAGGCGCCCAGGGACTCGCCAGTTTGGGCCTTAAAGGTAGCGCATAGTTTGGAACGGCTTGTGTAGAGCCTCTCGGCCACCTCGTTGATACCCACACGCCTGCCTTTGTCGAGCGCACGCTCAATCATTGCCGTTGCTTCTTCGGCAATGGTTATGCTGACGCGTGTGTCTGCCGCCTGCCGCGCCTGCTTGTGGGCCGCGCGCGAACAGGCGAGCTCCGCGACCATGGTCTCCACGATGCCCTGCATATAGACGTGTCCGCCTGCGGTGCGGGCGCGGTCCTCGTTAATCCTGCGCAACGTGTGGCAGATGGCAGACGTCGCCTCCTCGTGCCATGGCTCGGCAAACGCTTCAAAGACTCCCGCGAACTCGGCGGGATAGCAATGCTCCAGCTCGTCAAAATACCCGGGCAAAAAGAGCACCGAGCGTGAGTGATAGAGTTGCCCTGCAAACAGCGGGCTTAGCTCCTCGCCGCAGCTATCTTGGACAAAGCTGCACACCGCGCTGTTCGGCCACGGCCCGCGCAGTGGCTTAAGGTTCGCAGGCGTTATGCCAGCCTCGGGCATGCATGTAAGTGTGGGCGCGCTGACCTCGCTCACGCAGGCGTACGGCTCGGGTGTGTATTCGGCCAGGTACATATCGTGCGTCGGGGTAATGTAATGCTCCATGACGATACAGCTGGGGGAGAGGGACATGATCCATGCGCGACCGTGCGCCCGATCGTTTGCCACCTCGCCGGTAAAGACGGCGCCCTTGCCGGTAAGCTCCAGGCCAAACTGCTCAAACTGCGGTGCGTAGAGCTCGGTTATGTCGGTCGCTGCCCGCCGTATTTGCAAAAGCGTCCCTTTCCTTTGCAGAAACGTCCACGCCTGGCTCGATTGTGAGCCATGGCTAACACATCAATGATAAGTTCATTACGGTTAACTCTCAAGCCGTTAGAAAGGAATCTCATGGCAAAGGGATCAAAAAAGGAAGGCGGCGGTATCGGCGAGCTGCTTGCATATGCCGGCGACCGTAAATTCCTAACATATTTGGGCATGGCCCTCTCGGCGCTCTCGCAGCTGCTGAGCTTTGGCCCGTACGTGTGCATTTGGCTTGTCACGCGCGATCTGATCGCCGTGGCACCTAACTGGAGCGAAGCCTGCGATATCGCGATGTATGGTTGGTGGGCTGTCGGTTTTGCCCTGGCAAGCATCGTGGTCTATTTCGTGGGACTCATGTGCACGCACCTGTCCGCGTTTCGCTGCGCATCCAATATCCGCAAGACCACGAGCGAGCATCTGCTTAAGCTGCCGCTCGGCTACTTTGACACGCACGCCACCGGTGAGCTGCGCCGTATCGTAGACGGATGCGCCGCCTCCACCGAGACCCTGCTCGCGCACATGCTGCCCGATATCGCCGGCGCCACCGCCATGGTCGTGGGCCTGCTCGTGCTGCTTTTCGCCCTCGATTGGCGTCTGGGGGCTGCATGCCTTATCTCGGTTGTCGTTTCGTTTGGCGCCATGGCCACCATGATGGGCGGCAAGGGCGCCGAGTTTATGAAGGCCTACATGGGCGCGCTGGTCAAAATGAACAAGACTGGTACCGAATACGTGCGTGGCATCCCCGTGGTCAAGGTGTTTCAGCAGACGGTCTACTCCTTTAAGGCGTTCCACGATGCGATTGCCGAGTACGCGCACATGGCGCAAAACTATGCGGGTACGTTTTGCCGGGGTCCGCAGGTGCTCAACCTTACTGCGCTCAACGGCCTTGTGGCATTTCTTTTGCCTGTGGCGCTGCTGCTGGCGCCGGGCGAGACGGACTTCGCGCACTTTATGGTCAATTTTACGTTTTACGCGATCTTTTCGGCCGTGGTGCCGACGGCCATGACCAAGCTTATGTTTGTGGGCGAGGCGTCTCAGATGAGTGCTGATTCGCTGGCTCGCATCCGAAGCGTTATGGATTCCAAGCAGCTCTCCGTGCCCGCTCAACCCAAGCACCCCGCTGGCAGCGATGTGCGCTTTGAGGACGTGAGCTTTACCTACGAGGGCGCCGAGGCGCCTGCCGTCGATCATGTGAGCTTTAGCGTTCCCGCAGGTAGCACCCTTGCGTTGGTTGGTCCCTCGGGCGGCGGTAAGTCGACCTGCGCAAGCCTGATCCCGCGTTTTTGGGATGTTTCCTTGGGTCGTGTGCTCGTGGGCGGCGTAGACGTTCGCGACATGGATCCGCACGAGCTCATGGACCAGGTCGCCTTTGTGTTTCAGACCAACCAGCTGTTCCGCCAAACACTTGCCGATAACGTGCGCGCCTCCAAGCCTGGAGCCACTGACGACGAAGTGCGCGCGGCCCTCTCCGCAGCTCAGTGCGACGACATTGTGGCCAAGCTCCCACAGGGCATCAACACCATGCTCGGCGCCGGCGGAGCATATCTTTCGGGCGGCGAGGTCCAGCGCGTGGCACTCGCCCGCGCGATCCTTAAAGACGCGCCTATCGTGGTGCTCGATGAGGCCACGGCGTTTGCCGACCCCGAGAACGAGGCGCTCATCCAGCGCGCCTTTAGCAAGCTGGCGGCAGGTCGCACGGTCATTATGATCGCGCACCGGCTTTCGACCGTGGTGGGCGCAGACCAAATCGTGGTGCTCAACCAAGGTAGCGTGCAGGAGACGGGTACTCATGCCGAGCTTTTGGAGGCAGGCGGCCTGTACGCCAAGATGTGGGCCGAGTACGAGCAGGCCGCGAGCTGGAAGATTGCTGCTGCGACCGCAGATGTTGCCGCTGCGAAGGGAGGCGAGGCCTAAATGTTCGCCTCATTCCAAAAGAAGTATTTCCTATCCGATAAAGGCGTCGCCGGCGTAAAACGCGGCATTTTCTGGACCACGCTCACCAATCTTATTACCATGGCCGGCATGGGCTTTTTATTCCTGGTCATGACCGGCTTCGTCGAGCATCTCGCCAGCGGGGCTGACCTGCCGGATGCCCTGCCGATCGTGGGCGGCCTCCTGGTCTTCTTTGCGCTGCTCTTTGCCTCTAACTGGCAGCAGTACTACTACACGTACTGCATCTTTTACGAGGAGTGCGGCAAGCAGCGCATGGGGATTGCCGAGCGCTTGCGCAAACTGCCGTTGTCGTTTTTCGGCCGTCGTGATCTGGCCGATCTAACCGAAACCATCATGGGCGACGTTCAGACTATGGAGCATGCCTACAGTCATGTGCTGGGAGAACTCTGGGGCGCCATCATCGCAAGCGCCATCGTGTTCGTGGCGTCGCTGTTCTTTTGCTGGCAGCTGGCGATTGCGGCGTTTTGGAGCGTGCCCGTGGCCTTTGCCGTGCTGTATCTGACGCGCGGCCCCATGACCCCGGTGTTCGACCGCGTGCGCGCCGAGAAGGTCAAGGTCACCGAGGCGATCCAGGAGACGCTCGACTGTGTGCGCGAGATCCGCGCCACCAACCAGGAGGCCCATTATCTTGAGGGACTCAACGCCGTGATTGATGCCGAGGAGCGCGAGACCACCAGAGGCGAGCTCGCCAACGGGCTTTTGGTCAACTCTGCCTTTGCCATCCTGCGTCTGGGGATTGCCACCACGTTGGTCACGGGCGCTGCGATGGTCGCCTCCGGCCAGGTCGACTTTTTGGTGATGTTTGCCTTCCTGCTTATGGTGAGCCGTGTCTATGCACCCTTCGATCAGGCGCTGATGCTGATGTCCGAGCTGTTTGTCGCCGAGTCGTCGGCCAAGCGCATGCGTTCCATCATGGAAGAGCCCGTGGCGCGGGGCAGCGAGCAGTTTGAGCCCGTGGGCCACGATGTGGTGTTCGATCACGTGGCATTTGGCTATGGTGCGGGTGAGGACGGCCGCGCCGGCGAGAAAGTTCTTACCGATGTGAGCTTTACCGCCAAGGAAGGCGAAGTTACGGCGCTGGTCGGTCCTTCGGGTTCCGGTAAGTCTACGGTGAGCCGCCTGGCTGCGCGCTTTTGGGACGCCACCGAAGGCACGGTCACCGTGGGTGGCGTGGATGTTGCGAGCGTGGATCCCGAGGTGCTGCTGCGCGACTACGCCATTGTGTTCCAAGACGTGCTGCTCTTTGACGACACGGTGATGGGAAACATCCGTCTTGGTCGTCGCGATGCCACCGATGAGGAAGTGCTTGCTGCCGCGCGTGCCGCCAACTGCGACGAGTTTGTGAGCCGCATGCCGCAGGGCTATGACACCATGATCGGCGAGAACGGCTCCAAGCTGTCCGGCGGTGAGCGCCAGCGCATCTCTATCGCCCGTGCGCTGCTCAAAGACGCGCCTATCGTGCTGTTGGACGAGGCGACGGCGAGCTTGGATGTGGAGAACGAGACCGTGGTGCAGCAGGCGCTTTCCCGCCTGCTCGCAGGCAAGACGGTTATCGTTATTGCCCACCGTATGCGTACGGTAGAAAATGCCGACAAAATCGTTGTACTCAAGGATGGTGTGGTTTCCGAGCAGGGCACTCCGGCGCAGCTCAAAGCAGCAGGCGGAGAATTCGCCCGCATGGTCGCACTGCAAAAGGAAGCAGCAACCTGGCAGCTGTAGGAATGTGACAAAGGGACAGTCCCTCTGTCACACTTCATTGTATATGATGAAAATGTAACAAAACTGCCCTAAAACTTCCGTAAATGTGATAAATATCACGTTTTACCCAGGGTAAAATGTGAGAAATCTCACATTTACGGAAGTTTTTTTGCGGGAGGTCGGTCATGCAGCGGGATATCATCGCCAAGCTTAATGCTTGGAAGGCGTCGGAGTATCGTAAGCCGCTCATCCTTAAAGGAGCGCGTCAGGTTGGAAAGACGTGGGCGCTCAAGGAGTTCGGCCGCGCCTCGTATCGCAACTGCGTATACCTGACGCTGGAGGAGCCATCTCCCGGGGTTCAAAGCGAATATGCGCAGTTTTTCGAGGGCACGCGTGATCCTCGGCGCATTATTTCAAATCTATCCTTGGCGTTTGGCCAGCCCATCGATCCTGGCGAGACGCTGCTTATTGTTGACGAGATCCAGGACTGCCCCTCTGCAGTTGGTGCTCTCAAGTATTTTTGCGATGAGGCCCCCGAATATCTCGTTGCGTGCGCAGGGTCTTTGCTGGGTGTTCGCTTGTCCCGCGAGACGAGTGCCTTTCCGGTGGGAAAGGTCGAGTTCATGGAGATGCACCCCATGAGCTTTTCTGAGTTTTTAAAGGCCGAAGGCGCCTCAAACTATGATGCGTATCTTGGCGGTCTGGATCAGATCGAGGCGGTACCGGATTTCTTTCATGTCAGACTCGTCGAGCACCTTCGCCGCTATTTTGCATGCGGTGGCATGCCGGAAGCTCTTGGTCGGTGGGTCGAAACGGGTGACATTGCTCAGGTTGATAAAGTGTTATCCGACCTCTTGGATTCCTATGAGCGTGATTTTGCCAAGCACGGTGGTCGTGCACAGTTCGCTAAGCTTTCGCAAATTTGGAACTCAATTCCAACGCAGCTGGCGCGCGAGAATAAAAAGTTTGTTTGGGGTGCGGTTCGCGAGGGGGCTCGTGCCCGCGAATATGAGGACGCTCTGGAATGGCTCGCCGATGCCGGTCTGATCACGTCGGCGCGACTTAATACCGGCGGCGGAATACCGCTCTCGGCCTACGATGATCTCAAGGCCTTTAAGGTCTACTGTCTTGATGTTGGCTTGCTGCGCCGTATGGCAAAGCTCGATGCTTCGGCATTCGCCATCTCGGACGCGATTTTTTCTGAGTTCAAAGGCTCGTTTGCCGAGAACTACGTGCTTCAGGCGTTGCTTCCGCAGCTGGATGCCGCTCCGCGCTATTGGACTAACGAGAAACCAAAGCATGAGGTCGATTTTTTGATTCAAGTCGGAAACAATATTGTTCCCGTTGAGGTCAAATCGGGGGAGGTCATTCATTCCAAGAGTCTGAAATACTATGCCGACAAACATGCGGAGACGACCCCGTTGAGAGTCCGTTACTCCCTTAAGAACCTGAGGCTTGACGATGGGGTGCTCAATATTCCGCTGTATTTGGCCGACCGATCCGTCCCTCTTATCAAGAAAGCGCTCGCAGCATGACAAAGGGACAGTCCCTTTGTCATGCTGCGGGGCAGTGCGGATCGTTGTCTAATACTTTTCCTAGAAGTGAACGACCTTATTTGGACCCACGAAGCATCGACACATTTTGGAGGTTGTTTCCTGCGGTTTTGTCGAGTTTTTCCTGCGGTTTTGCTGCCGAAAAATGCGGATGCTTCGGGGGTCTGATTTCACTCGTTCACTTCGCAGAAAAGTATTAGACCTCGATCTATGGGGCGGAGGAGGAGCATTCTCTGATGCCACGGATGCTTTTCGCGACGAGTGGTTTGCCGGAAGCCGGAGATTTCCTGACCTTAAATTTCCAAAAAGTTAGTTATGGCTGACCATAATTGTTGGATAAACTATTTTTCGATAGTGTGCTCGAGCAAGTTTGGTAACTCGGGTGCGGAGGCACCACGCCGCAATTCGTGCGGCAAAAGGGAGACGCAACATGAAGAAGTCGACGTTCAACACTTTGCTTGTCGGTGGCGGTTTTCTGCTTGGCACGGCCGGCATCAAGCTGCTTACCAGCGCTCCGGTCAAGAATGCCTGCGTGCAGGGTATCGCGTGCGGCATGCGCATCAAGAACGGCTACCAGGACATGGTCGAGCAGGCCAAGGCTAATGTCGACGACATGGTTGCCGAGGCTGCTTACATCACCCAGAGCGAGGCCGCTGCTGACGAGGCAGCCGAGTAACGCTCCCAGGCACAAACTATGAGATTCTCGATTATTAGCGAGATCCCCGGCAGGACCCGTCTTCAATTGGCGGGTCCTGTGCCAGAGAGCGATCTCGATGCACTTCTTAAGCTTGGCGGCGACATCGACGGCGTGCACAAGGTGCGCGTCTACGGCCGCATCGGCCAGATGGCGCTCGAATACGATGAGCCGCGCCGCGATGCCGTGCTGGCCGCCGTCGGTGCGCTCGATGCCCAGGCCATTGCCGACGCAAAGACGGGTTACGTGATGCAGCTTGAGCCACGTAAACACAAGCTCGTCATGGACCTGGCGACACTCGTCGGTGCCCATTACGCACGTCGCTGGTTCTTGCCGACGCCTCTGCGTGCGGTGTTTGTCGTGGCCGGTTACATGGCATTTTTGCGCGCTGCCCTTCATGAGCTCGCGCAGCCGCGCCTGACCGTTCCCGTGCTCGACGCTTCGGCCATCGGTATCTCGTTTGTCAAACGTGATGTCGACACCGCGGGCCAGACGATGTTCCTGCTCAACGTGGGCGAGCTGCTCGAGGACTACACCCGCGCCATGAGCGAAAACGAGCTCATCAACTCGCTGCTCGATGTGCCCGACAAGGCGCAAAAGGTCGTCGGCGACACCGAGGTAAGCGTTGCCGCCACCGAGCTCGAGCCCGGCGACTTGGTCGCCGTGCGTACCGGCATGTCCATCTGCATCGACGGTGTTGTCGAGCAGGGGAGCGCTATGGTCAACCAGGCGACCCTGACCGGCGAGCCGCTGGCCGTCGAGCGCAGCGTGGGCGACGACGTGTTCGCCGGTACCGTCGTGGAAGACGGCGGCATCTTGGTGCGCGTGCGCGCCAATACGGCGCAAACCAAACTGCGCTCAATCGTCTCGCTCGTGCAGACGGCCGACTCGCTCAAGTCCGAGGGCCAGTCGCATATGGAGGACCTTGCCAACAAGATCGTCCCGTGGAACTTCCTGCTCGCGGGCCTGGTTGCGCTTACTACTCGCAGCCTCATCAAGACCTCGGCGGCACTGATGGTCGACTACTCGTGCGCACTCAAGCTCACGGGTTCCGTCGCCGTCATGACTGCCATGAGCGATGCTGCCAAGATGGGCGTGATGGTCAAGGGCGCGAAGTACTTTGAGTCGTTTGCCAAGGCCGACACCATTGTGTTTGATAAGACCGGCACGCTGACCGAGGCGCAGCCGCGCCTTGCCTGCGTGCTCACCACCGATGGCTGGAGCGAGGACGAGGTCCTGCGCCTTTCCGCTTGCTTGGAGGAGCATTTTCCGCATCCGGTGGCGCGTGCCGTGGTCAATGCGGCACGTGAGCGCGGGCTCGAGCACCGCGAGCGCCATGCCGCCGTCGAGTACATCGTGGCGCATGGTATTGCTTCGTCCATTGAGGGGCGCCGCGCCATCATCGGTTCCGCGCACTTTGTATTTGAGGACGAGGGCGCACAGCTCGAATCCGACATCAAGGAGCGCATCGAGTCCCAGATGCAGGGCCTGTCGCCGCTGTACCTGGCGGTCGACGGCACGGTCGTCGGCGTGCTCGGTATCGAGGACCCGCTCAAACCCGGCGTGCGCGAGGCCATTGCCGACCTGCATGCGCTGGGCGTCAAGCACGTGGTCATGCTCACGGGCGACTCGGAGCGCACGGCCGAGCGCATTGCTCGCGAGGCAGGTGTCGACGAGTTTAAGGCCGAACTGCTGCCCGAGGACAAGTACGCCTATGTGGAGCGGATTAAGCGCGAGGGGCGCCACGTTGCCATGGTGGGCGACGGCGTCAATGACTCACCGGCGCTGGGCCTGGCCGATGTGGGTCTGGCCATGGGCGGTGGAAGCGACATTGCCAAGGAGGTCGCCGATATCATCCTGACCGATACGGATCTTGCCGCGATCGTGCGCCTGCGCCGCATGAGCCAGGGCCTCATTGATCGTCTGACGAGCTCGTATTCCAAGGTGATGCTCACCAACTCAGCGCTCCTGGCGCTCGGCATTACCGGCGCGATTACGCCGCAGACGTCGTCGCTCCTGCACAACGGCTCAACGATCGCGTACAGCCTGGGCAACGCAAAGGCTTACCTGCGTTAGCAGACGTGTTCGCCCACGTTATCTGGCCTGCGCCCAGACGGCATCGGTGTCGTCCGGGCGCAGGCCTTTTGCATTTGACCATTTGCTAGCTTCTCTATAAAGTGTTGCTAGCGGTGCTAGCAATTGAATGGAGCGGGATCGACATGGGTGCTGTTAGTGGCATGGCACAGGTGAACGTTCGCGTGGATCGCCAGGTCAAGAACCGTGCCGAGGAGGCGCTGCGGCTTTCGGGCGGGTCACTGCCCGAGCTCATCAAAAAGGTGGTGGCCAAGGTCGCGCAGGGTGGCGGGCAGTGCGAGGAAGTGCTTGCGGCCGTCGACGACCGGCGGCAGACCGTCGCGCCCGATACTCCGTTCGCCGCATCATGGGCAGCGGCGGATCAGCTTTACGCGGACCTGGGCATCGCTACGTCGCCCGTATCCGACGATCGCGATTGGGACACAATCTATTCCGAAGCCATGGACGAGCGCTATCGCCAAAAGGGGATGATCCTGTGAGCGAGGCTCGCCTCAAAATAATGGTGGATGCCAACGTATGGGTTGATTCGTTTTGCATCGACCATGCCGAGTCGCTTGCCGCGCGTGCGTTTATTGGGCAGGCGACGGAGGCGGGGGCATCGCTGTTCTTTCCGGTGCATATCACCAAGGACGTGCTGTACGTTGTCCAACACGAGCTCAAGCGTAGCGTTCTTGCCAGCGGGGGAGCGCTCGACGAGGCATCTGCCCGTGCAATTGGCGATGCGGCGTTGGCATTTGTTCGGAACATGACCGAAAACGCCACGGCCGTGGGTGCAGATTCGTCGGACCTTTGGTTGGCCGACAAATACTTATCGCCCCATCGCGATTACGAGGACAACTTGGTGCTCGCCGCGTGCAAGCGCGCACAGGTCGATTACTTGGTGACCAACGATCGCAAGCTGCTCGAACATGCCGATCTTGCAGCAAAGACCCCGCGCCAAATAATGCCGATTCTGGCTTTGGCCGAACGTGGCGGCGCGGCAATCGGTTGACGCGAACTGTTTGCGGGCCTCTTGGGCGACGATGCGCCAAGAGACCCGCGTCTGCTATTTACAAAAGCTCGGCCTTGATGGCGGGACTTTCTGCGAGCAGCTCGGCTGCCTTTTCGTCGGAGCTGTCGAGTGCGGCCAGACTGCGGTAGACCCACTCGTTGACCTGGGTGTTCTTGACGCCTGCGGTCTGCATAAGGGCGCCTACCTCGCGGATTGCTGCGAACAGATCGGCTTTGGGACCCGCGAGCTCGACCTCGATGCCGTGGTAGGCGGCCACGCCGCGGTTCTCACTCACGTGGTCGATAAAGCCCTCGACGGTCTCAAGCTGCTGAGTGAGAGCTGCATCATCGTCAACGTCCAGCGCGACGAGTGCGTTCGATACCGTGAGGGCGGGATGTCCGCAGGGGACAAAGCCCTCGATGACATCCATAGCTTCGGTAATGGTTGAGCCCAGGCCTGCGAGGGCATTGACGAGTTGCTGCTTGGTATCCATAACGGTCCTTTCGACGGGTCAATTTTGCTTGGCGAAAATATACGTGACGCGATCGGTAACAAAAGTGCGAAGTGCGGCGCACATTGGGGTCTTCACAGCTCGTGCATAGAACAGCTGTCCGCTTTCAGAACGTGGTAAGATAACACTCCACAAGCGGGGCTCGCCCCGTATGTTCCTTGAAAAGTCGACGGTTATCGGGTGTTTGCAGGCCCGATACCATCCAGACTTTCCCAACATTCGGGGGCGACTGGTTTCGACACGATAGCTCTGAGAGAGGAAGCAAGCCGAGGTCTCCTCGCCTCGTTAAACAGGGGTACCGTCAAATTGAATTGACAACAACTCTTCTTTTGAGCCTATGGCTCTCGCTGCTTAAATTATAGCGGCGCGTCAACCCGGTGATTTCCCCGACACCGGTGCGACGTCATGTTAGGGGAATGCTCCTGCGCACGTAATCGGTATGGCGCAGGCTAAGATCGAACCGGTTGGGATGCTGCGAGCGTGTCGCTGCGCGCAAAGCGTCCGAGACTAAACCAGCGACTGAGCTTGGAGATGCCAATCAGGGGGCTTTCGTGGACCGGAGTTCGATTCTCCGCGCCTCCACCAATAGTTACAGGCAGGTAGATATTCGTATCTACCTGCCTTTTCATTTCTAGCCCGTACCGCGGAGAATCGAACTCTGTGCAGGGCGTGAGCGTAAAGAAAACGCGTAAGCGTTTTTAGCCCGCGGGCGAGGACGCCGGCAGGCGGCCGAAGCCGGTGCGTGTTCGCGAAGCAAACACGCGGATTCTCCGCGCAAAGCCCCAACCCAAAACAGATGTGCTGCCGATGGTATTTCAGCTAGCCATGCCCAGCACCAACGGATTCCCCCACCCGCGGAGAATCGAACTCTATGCAGGGCGCGGGCGTAAAGAAAACGCCTCAGTGACGCAGAGTGGGACGCGCTTTCCCAATGGCAGCCCAGGCGGAAAGCCCATCCCGGAATCCGCGCTCAGACTGGGACGTAGTTTCCGGATGACACATCAAGCGGAAACCGCATCCCGGAATCCGCGCTCAGAACGGGTCGCGCTTTCCCAACGGCGGTCCAAGCGGAAAGCGCATCCCGTAATCCCGCCTCAAACTGGGACGCACTTTCCGCTGCACCTGCCGCCTCGAAAAACCTGCGCGCCCTCCATTCCAAAACTGGGTAGAAGAAAGCCAAAACGCAATCGCAGGAGGTCAATATGACTGCAGAAGATAAGGCAAAGAACGCCGGCAAGGTCGCGCTCGTCTTGGAGGGTGGCAGTTTTCGTGGGCAGTTTACCGCCGGCGTGCTCGACGTTCTCATGGAGGCCGGTGTCGAAATTCCGGCGGTGTATGGCGTATCGGCCGGCGCCCTCAACGGCGTGAACTACAAGTCGCACCAGATCGGCCGTGCCAACCGCATCAACCTGGCTTTCTGCAGCGACAGCCGCTTTATGGGCGCCGCATCGTTTGCGTCCACGGGCTCTATTGTGGGTTACGACTTTATCTTCAACGATGTCCAGGACCGCCTGGATCCCTTTGACAACGAGACGTTCGACGCGAGCCCCATCGAGATGTACGCCGTCGCGACGGACATGCTCTTTGGAACCGCCACGTACCTCCCGGTCAAAAGCGCCGTACTTGACCTCGATGCCGTGCGTGCCTCGACGTCGCTGCCGCTGGTGACGCCGCCGGTCGAGATTGACGGGCACAAATACGTCGACGGCGGCGTAGCCGATTCGGTCCCCATCGAGCACGTGCTGGAGGAGGCGGGCTTTGATCGCGCGGTTGTCATTGTCACGCAGGACCGCTCATACGAGAAAAAGCCCTACGAGTTTATGCCCGCCGCACGCGCCCGCTATGCCGACTATCCCTACCTGCTCGAGGCTATCGAGACGCGCCACGACCGTTACAACATCCAGCGCATGCACCTGTGGAAGTATGAGCGCGAGGGCCGCGCGTTGGTCGTCGCTCCGCAAAAGCCGGTCGAGGTCGGCCACGTTGAGCACGATTCGGCAAAGCTTTTGGACCTGTATATCCAGGGCCGCCAGGAGGCAAAGCGTTTGCTCGCGGAGATCCAGGAGTTTGTTGAGCGCTAGCGCTGCAACGTCACGGCTCGTGGATGACATGTGCAGAAACTCTGGTCGGAGCCAAAATACCTGTTGACTCGTACGGCGAGCGGGGTAATATGGACGGGTTACTTGCAGAGCCCCGTGAATCTCTGTAACAACACGTACTGTACATGGAGGAGTCTAAGTGATTTCGAAATCGACTCACTACGCCAAGCAGGGCGAGGTCCAGCGCAACTGGGTTCTCGTCGACGCCGATGGTGCTGTCCTGGGCCGTCTTGCCACCCAGATCGCAATGATCCTGCGCGGTAAGAACAAGCCCCAGTTCACGCCCAACAGCGACTGCGGCGACTTCGTTGTCGTCATCAACGCCGATAAGGTCCAGCTTACCGGTAACAAGGCCGACACGAAGACCTATTATCGCCACAGCGGCTACAACGGCGGCCTCAAGGCTGAGAGCTTCCGCCAGGCTATGGAGAAGCACCCGGAGAAGGTCATCGAGCGCGCCGTTCGCGGCATGCTGCCCAAGACCACCCTCGGCCGTGCCCAGATGACCAAGCTTAAGGTCTACGCTGGTGCCGAGCATCCGCACGCTGCCCAGAACCCCACGAAGATTGAGCTGGAGGCTTAAAGATGGCTGAGAACACCGTTGTCTACCAGGGTACCGGCCGTCGTAAGAACGCCGTCGCCCGCGTCCGTCTCGTCCCCGGCACCGGCAAGGTGACTGTCAACAAGCGTGACGCCGAGCAGTATTTCGGCCGTCATCAGCTCGTTGAGAACGCCCTTGCTCCCTTCAAGGTGACCGACACCGCCGGTCAGTTCGACGTTATCGCTCTGTGCGATGGCGGCGGCATCTCCGGTCAGTCCGGCGCTCTGCGCCTGGGCATCGCCCGCGCTCTTCTGAACGCTGGCGACTACCGTGCTGACCTCAAGAAGGCCGGTTTCCTTACGCGCGATGCTCGCGTGGTCGAGCGCAAGAAGTACGGCCTCAAGAAGGCCCGCCGCGCTCCCCAGTTCTCCAAGCGCTAAGGTTTTATCTCCTTACGAGATACAATGTACAAGCGGGGCCTGCCGATTCCTCGGCGGGTCCCGCTTTTCTTTTTCGACTAGGGTGGGCGGTTGCATATCGCCCGCTAGGGAAGGAGCAATCCTATGCCCCAGAACATCTTCGGTACCGACGGCGTCCGTGGCGTCGCCAATGCCGACCTCTCGTGCGACATCGCGTTTCGCCTGGGCCGCGCGGCGACCAAGTTCCTCGGTCCGGATATCTGCGTCGGCCGCGACACGCGCCTTTCGGGCACCATGCTCGAGAGCGCTCTGACCGCCGGCATTATGGCCGAGGGCGGCCGTCCGCACTGCTGCGGCGTTATCCCCACGCCGGCTGTGGCGCTGCTCACTGTTCAGAATGAGCTCGATGGCGGCATCGTCATTTCCGCTTCGCACAATCCGCCGGAGTTCAACGGCATCAAGTTCTTTAGCCGCAAGGGCATGAAGCTTCCCGACGCCGTCGAGGAGGAGATCAGCGCTTGGGTCATGTCCGAGGAGGCCATGGCTGCCGACACGCTGCCGACTGGCGCCGGTGTGGGCCACATCATCAAGATGAAGGATGCTCGCAAGGCATACGTCGACCACGCCATCGATACGCTCGACGGCCTGAGGCTCGACGGCCTGGTTGTTGCCGTCGACTGCGGTCACGGCGCCTCTTGCCAGACTACACCCGCCGCGCTGCAGCGCCTGGGCGCCACGGTCCATGCCATCAACACCGACTACTGCGGCACCGACATTAACGTCGAGTGCGGCTCCACCCACCTCGAGCCCCTGCGCGAGCTCGTGCTGCGCACCCACGCCGACATCGGCCTGGCACACGATGGCGACGCCGACCGCGTGCTCTTCGTCGACAGCGAGGGCAACGAGATCGACGGCGACTACATCCTGGCCATCTGCGGCTCCGACCTTGCCGCTCGCGGCAAGCTCGCCAACTCCGAGATCGTCTCGACCGTCATGTGCAACCTGGGCTTCTCCATCGCCATGAAGGAGCAGGGCTTCGAGATGGTCCAGACCGCCGTGGGCGACCGTTACGTTCTGGAGCGCATGCTCGCGGACGGCGCCGTCATCGGCGGCGAGCAGTCCGGCCACATCATCTTCCTGGAGCACAACACCACCGGTGACGGCCTGGTGACGGCGCTGCAGCTGCTGGCCGTGCTCAAGCGCACCGGTCGTACCCTCACCGACCTTGCCGGCATTATGAAGAAGTACCCGCAGGTGCTCGTCAACGTGCATTCCGACAACAAGGCCGGCCTGGATGACTGCCAGCCCATCTGGGACGCCGTCGCTGCTGCCGAGAAGGAGCTTGACGGCCGCGGTCGCATTCTGGTGCGCCCGAGCGGTACCGAGCCGCTGGTCCGCGTGATGGCCGAGGCCGAGACGCACGAGCTGACCCAGCGCGTTGTCGACGACATCGTCGAGGTTGTCAAGCGCGAACTTCCCTAATGGTCAAAAACCGGTGCCAAGTGGTAAACTGGTAGAGCTATTTTGATCGATTGGTATGTCCGAGGGGGAGCATGTTCACTAAAGTCCTTAGGTCTTTTGGTATGCGTGGTCGAGTCCTTACGCTGGATGCTCCCATCTCGGGCGATGTCATTCCGCTGTCCGAGGTCAATGACCAGACGTTTGCCACCGGTCTCTTGGGCCAGGGCGTGGCAATTCAGCCCACGGGCACGCGCGTGATTGCGCCGGCGGACGCCAAGGTCGAGGCTATTTTTCCCACGGGACACGCTGTTGCGCTTAACACGGTCGATGGCCTAGATGTGCTCATCCACGTAGGCCTAGACACCGTTCAGCTCGAGGGCAAGCATTTTACCGTTCATGCTCAGGTGGGCGACATTGTCCACAAGGGCGACGTGCTCATCGAGTTCGATCGCGAGGCAATTGCTGCCGAGGGCTACGATGTGACGGTTCCCATCTTGGTGTGCAACTCCGTTGAGTTCTCGAGTATCAAGGGCTCCGTTGGCGTGCATGTCGAAGAGATGGATCAGCTCATCGTTGCTCGCGAGCGTTAGCAAGTGCACGTGGCCATTAGCCTACAATTCAAACACGTTTACGGAGGGCGCCCTTGAAAGAGGACGCCCTCCGTGGCAAGATGGGATTTGTCCGAAGCTAAAAGGCTTCGGGTCACCGTGGACGGGCAGGGGCCTCGACGCGGCTAGACACGAGACACATACATTACGCGACCTCGCCCTGGTGGCCGCACACGTTGGTTGCGGCCGACGCGGGCCGCGGGCAAGTGCTTGTAAGGGGAGCCTTGCCTCTCTTGTACGAGAAAGGACGCGTAATGAAGATCATTAAAGCTAAAGACTACGAGGATATGAGCCGCAAGGCCGCCAATATTATCTCGGCGCAGGTTATCCTCAAGCCCGACTGTGTGCTGGGCCTTGCCACCGGCTCCACCCCGATCGGTGCCTACAAGCAGCTCGCTGCTTGGTACGAGAAGGGCGACGTCGACTTTGCCGAGGTCAGCACCTACAACCTGGACGAGTATCGCGGCCTTTCGCACGACGATCCCCAGAGCTATCACTACTTCATGCGTGAGAACTTCTTCGATCACATCAACATCGACCTGAACAACACGCATGTGCCCGACGGTTCCAACCCTGACGCCGCCGCTGCCTGCTCCGAGTACGACAAGATCGTCGCCGCCGCCGGTTACCCGGATCTGCAGCTGCTCGGCATTGGCAACAACGGCCACATCGGTTTCAACGAGCCCGATGACCACTTCTCCAAGGGCACGCACTGCGTCGACCTCACCGAGAGCACCATTCAGGCCAACAGCCGCCTGTTCGACAGCATCGACGATGTTCCCCGTCAGGCCTACACCATGGGTACCCAGACCATCATGTATGCCCGCATGATCCTGGTCGTCGCCAACGGCGAGGCCAAGGCTCAGGCCGTGCATGACATGTGCTATGGTCCGGTTACGCCCGCGTGCCCGGCTTCGATCCTGCAGCTGCACACCAACTGCGTTGTCGTTGCCGACGAGGCCGCCCTTTCGCTCTGCGAGTAGCGCGAATCCTGCACCTCGATATAGCCTTGCCTAAGGCCTCCGCTTTGCGGGGGCCTTTTTGTTATCCCTTTCCGCCCGCTTGACCAAAATCTTGCCGCAAGCTTGACGAATGCCGGATGTCAAACAGCTTGATTCATTCCATACCAGATTCTATGCAATAATGCCACTAAAAGGTCGTAGACGGTAGCGGGTGCTAGGCGAGTTGAATGACATAGCTGAACCTTGTTCATTTGCGTTACACTGCCGCTTAGATGGGACAAGCTGACAAGCTCATTTACCTGCTTAAAGACCGATTAGTCGGGGGATTAATAACAATCGGCCCTCGCTGTACAAAAACTTGCCGCTTGCGTACCAAAAGACAACCTAGAACACAAGGTCGCTCTATTCATAGCGCGGCTTGTATGGTCTTGCGGTTACAGTGTCCATACGGTCGATTTGAGGAGCGGGCATGGTAAACGATTTGGGCAGTATAGACGACCTTGAGCTGATGCCGCTGGGCGGAGGCTATATGGTGCGACGCGAACGCTTGATGAATGAGCTTATCGCCAAGGGCCGAAAGGCCGGCATCGTGGTTCTTTATGCGCCCGACGGGTTTGGGAAGACCTCGGTGCTGCTGCAGTACACCCATGAGGTTAAATGCGACCCGACGCGAGGCCCCGTGCGGATTATCGAGGCCGATCGCGCCACTGGGCGCGAGGTGTTTATGCAGCTCGAGGTGGTCACCGAAGAACTCAAAGACAAACCGCACTCCCTTATCGCGATTGATAATGTGCCAAACCTCGATCAGCACGATACCGAAGACCTCATCGACAGGATTCGCGGCCTGCGCGCCATGGGGGTAGGGGTCTTTATCTCCTGCCGTCCTTCAAATCGTCAGCTGATTCATGGGCTGGGCGATTCGGTTAAGATCAATGCGCAGATGCTCAAGGTGCATGCCTATGAGTATTCGGCGTGGGCATCGGCGTTTTCGATCAGCACATCGCTCGACTTTTATCAGCTCACGCAGGGCGTGCCCGAGCTCGTTTCGGCATTGCAGACGGGTCTGTATGGCCAAGGCGACGTAGCCGGTCTGCTCGAAAACGAGATTGTCAACGTATATGGCGCGGCACTTGTCGATCTGGCCTCGCTCGACAATAATGCACTGTTTTGCGTGGCATGTCTCATGATTTTGATGGGCGAGGGCAATATCGCAGAACTCGAGGCTTGTGGGGTGAGGCTGTCGATGGTCGACCAGTCCTACTTTGTGCGCGACTACCCGATCTTTGGCTTGGATCCCGCCGAGCGAAGTTTTACGTGTCTGGGCACGGAGGACAACGGACGCTTGCGTTTGCGTAAGTTGGTGGCCGAGGTTCGCCCCGAACTTGTTCCGAGGGCGGCCCGGATTTTGCTTAAGGCGGGCCGATGCGATGCGGCGATGGGCCTGGCGGACGCCTTTTTGGACCGTGAAGCGGTCCTTGAACTTGCTGGGCAGTATGGGGTCGATCTGGCTCTGACGGGGCACGGGGCCGATATCTGCCGAGCAGCGCTGGGCACGATCGATGCCGACGATCCGGCTCCAGAGCCAACGCCTGCCGAGGCGCTTGGCGTGTATTTGGCAGCGGTCAGCGTGTCCAATACAAAGCTCGCTCGCTATATGGCATCGGTCATCGAGCGCGGGGGCGAACGGGCGGCCTGCGAAATAGACCCTGTTTCATGGAGGGTGGCCCAGACACTGACGGCTGTTTGCTATGGGGACAACGGGCTTGGGCTTCCTACGAACCTGGCAGTGCCAGAAATTGAGACATCCCATACCGCACTCGATATGTTGTCTGCGCATATCGAGGTCAAGCGCTGCCTGACCGAGCGGGGAGATGACGGCGGCGTTCTTCAGCAGCTCAAAACGAGCAAGGCCTACGACTGCGAGCTCGACATTGCGGGGATTGTTATACGGGCCGATAGCATGCTGGTGGAGCTCTTCGATGGGTCGTTTACGGGAACCGACGAGCGCGACGACGAGATGACGGTGGTGCGGGAGGCGCTCGACGTACGTGGGCTTAAGGCGATGGCTATCTGGGTGCGCATGGTGTTGGCGGCACGGCGGCTCCTTTCCGGCCTGCCGGTAACCGACGACGCGGCGTTCAACGAGCTCGATCGTTTTGCCGTGCGCATGCGCGACAACCAGATTCAGCTGTTTGGTCTGTTGCTAGAAGGCTGGCAGTCGCTGGCAGAGGGACGGCCGGTTAATGCAAAGTTCCGTGCGGTCCAAGTGCTCAAACTTGCCGAGGAGTCGATTGCGTACATGCGCGATAACGCATTGCTGCTGGAGCGCGCGGCGTATCTGCGCAATACCTCGATGGTTTCGGTGCGCGAGGAGGCGGAGCTGCTCGATATAAGCCAGACGCAGGTTGGTGGCGCGGAGGCTTGGATGGTGGCGCTCCACTTGGCCTGTGCGGGGCGAGACAGCGATCTTGCGGCCTGGATGTCAATGAACCGTGCAGGTATTTTGGACCCATCGTATCGGCTCTTTGCGCGCCTTGCCATGCATTGTCTGGGCGAGCCGGCGACCAGGATTCGCAAGAAACTCCCCGTGCGCGAACTATCGCGGTATTCTCTGCGTGACGACTTGGAAGGGGAGGGTGAGCGCCTGTTTCAGGCCGGCGAGGTCGAAGCCGTCGATACTATCGATCATATCGAGATTCGCATGTTTGGCGCGTTTCGCGCCGAGCGCGACGGGTTTCCCATCACGGACAAGATGTGGCGCCGCAAGAAAGCGGCAACGCTTGCCGAGCGGCTTGCGCTGGGCATGGATGCGCTGGTCGATCGCGAGACGCTGGCCATGGAGCTATGGCCCCATGCCGAGTTCAATAGCGCCCGCAATAACCTGTACTCGACGATATCGCGCCTGCGATCGGCCTTGGGGCCGACGCCGGACGGCAAATCGTGCGTGCTCATCCAAAATGAATGCATTGGGCTCAACGGCGATTACGTCAAGACCGATGTGAGGCTCTTCGATCAGATTAGTCGTGAGGTGTTGGGAAATCGCACGGGTGCGCGCGGGCCCCATCTGGTCGAGCTGTGCCTTAAGATCGAGCAACTCTATGCCGGTCCGCTGTATGTTCCCAATGGCTGTAATCCCACCTACTTTTTACGTATGCGGCGCATTATGGAATCGAAGTATATCGACTGCATGATTCGGGGTGCGAATGCCGCCCTAGAAGAAAACGATCTGCAGTCGGCGATTTGGCTGGCGGAGTCGGGTCTTCGACAGGAAACGGCGCGTGAGGATATGGTGCGCTGCGCCATGCGTGTCTACAGTGCGGCGGGGCGGAGGCGCGATATCGTCGAGCTATACAGTGGGCATATGCACCATCTGAGGGAACAGGTCAATGGTGTGCCTGAGCCCGAGACGCGGCGTCTATACGAGCGCTTGGTGGAGGGGCGGCTCAATCGCGTGCTGGTCGAGCGATAAAAAACGGGCGCCCGAAGTACTTGGGCACCCGTAAGCTTGCTATGTGTTGGCTCACCGGATCATTGGCTCTTAGACGAGCTTGATCTTCTCGATGTCCTTGCGCGAGGACTCGCGATACAGCGAGAACTTGCGGCCGATGACCTGGACGACCTCGGCGTGGCAACGCTCAGCGAGCTCTTCGGCGGCCTCGCGGGCGGAAAGGCTGGAGCCATCGAGCACGGAGCACTTAACGAGCTCATGCTTCTCCAGGTAGGCGACCGTCTGCTCGACGGTGCCCTCGTTGACATCGGACTTACCGATGATGATGGCGGGGTTGAGGTGATGGGCCATGCTGCGAAGCTGCTTGACCTGGGCTCCTGTCAGTGCCATGGGTTCTCGCTTTCTATGTATGGGGCGCCCCGCGACGGGGCCTTAATCTACGTGAGCTGTCCCACGATAGCGCAGGAACGGCGCGGTGTGGAGCGTGTTTGCCCAGTTCAAAAAGAATGCGGATGCCGAATGAGTGGGCGGTGCGGGCTGCGAACAGGCTACGAGCGGGATTCAGAGACCGGTTCCCATGCAATAAACGCCCAGCGAACCTTACGGATATGGTCGAGCATATAGCGCCCCTGCGGCACGCCCTTGGAGCCCGGCTCACCGGCATGGGGGTTCTCAATCATGTGTTGAGCGATGTAGTCGCGCAGGCAGTCGATCTTATCCTCGTTGCCATGCTCGAGCATACGGGAAAAATCCGCCACGCCTGCCTCAAGGCTATCGAAGGTATCGCGACGCGGCGATTCAAAGTACGTAACCTGCGGCAACGTACCCATCTGAATGAGGATGTTGAAGGCGTACACAAAGCCATTGCTGCAGGTAACCGAGGCGCCGATAGCGTTCATCAAGTGCAGATCATAGCGCGGGCTGGAGTTGGCGACCATCGTGACAGCACAACGCCGACGAGCCGTACGGTCGAGCTTGGCAAGCGCACCTTTTAGATCGGTCGTCGTAACCGACCGACTGGCAAAGGCAACATCCACCGTTTTCGCGACCGGTCCAACCAAATCCCAATCATCATCCCAAGCAAGTTCAAGCGGCGTAATTAGGTCCTCGAGCCCATAGTACTCAATGCCAGCATCTAGGGTGCCCAACATGGCAGGGGAAAAATCAGCGGCAATCACGGGATGCCCGTCTTGCGCAAGCGGAATAGCAATCGACCCAGCCCCGCACCCCATATCAAGCACCGACTCACCAGGCTGGAGCGCCAGCAGCTTTATAAAATCCCGAGCATACGGGGCAGTCTCCAACGGACGAAAATGCCGAGCCCGCTTATCCCACTCAAAAGAATCATCAGCCCGATGCCGAGCAGCCTGCAAACGCATCCATTCATCATTCCAATCAGCAGAAAGCAGCTCAGAACGATTCTCCCCATCAACCACGGGCCAACCTCCTAGCAACAAAAAAGCGACTCCTCCCAAAAGAAGAGCCGCAACCAGCATATATCAGAAAGAACCGTTCCAACGCCAAACCGCCATACCAGCAAAGTAGGGCAGAAGCGAAGCGACTGCCAAAGGGATAGAACCCAACCGAGGTCCCGTTGTGCGGGAGCCCCGGGGAGGGCAAATATATAAGGTCGATCGCGAGTTCCGCACGAGCCGGAGAGCACTTAATGTGCTCTCCGTGCGAGTCAGGACTGTCCGAGCAGGCGACCTTATATATTTGCCCTCCCCGGGGCTCCTCGCCCGAACCCCTCAGCTAGTTCTTCAGCGAGTTCAGCGGTGCCGGGAAGCGTCCACCGCGATGGGCAAGCACGGTGCCGGCGTTGGGGTTCACCGGCATGATGGGCGCACGGCCGAACAGGCCGCCGTACTCGACGCAGTCGCCCACGCCCTTGCCGATGGCGGGAATCACGCGGACGGCCGTGGTCTTGTTGTTGATGACGCCGATGGCCATCTCGTCGGCGATGATGCCGGCGATGGTCTCGACCGGGGTGTCGCCGGGGATGGCGATCATGTCCAGGCCGACGGAGCACACGCAGGTCATGGCCTCGAGCTTCTCGAGCGAGAGCGCGCCGGCTTCGACGGCGGCGATCATGCCGGCGTCCTCGGACACGGGGATGAAAGCGCCGGAGAGACCGCCCACGCTGGAACTGGCCATGACGCCGCCCTTCTTGACGGCATCGTTGAGCATGGCGAGCGCGCAGGTCGTGCCCGGGCCACCGCAGGTGCCCACGCCGATGATCTCGAGGATGCGCGCGACGGAGTCGCCGATGGCGGGTGTGGGAGCCAGCGACAGGTCGACGATGCCCTTCTCGACACCCAGGCGATGGGCGGCCTCGCGGCTCATGAGCTCGCCGGCACGGGTGATCTTAAAGGCGGTCTGCTTAATCTTTTCGGCGACTTCCATCATCGATGCGGAATCGGGCAGCGTCTCCAGGGCTGCGGCCATAACGCCGGGGCCCGAAACGCCTACGTTGATGACGGCGTCGGCCTCGCCACCGCCGTGGACAGCGCCCGCCATAAACGGGGAGTCCTCGACCATGTTGGCAAAGCAGACAAACTTGGAAGCGCCGACGGAATCCTGGTCGGCCGTGAGTTTAGCGGCATCGATGATGGTCTGGGCGGCCATAAGCACGGCGTCCATATTGATGCCGGCGCGCAGGCTGGCGACGTTGACGCTGGAGCAGACACGGCTCGTGGTGGCGAGCGCCTGCGGAATGGACTGGATAACGCGGCGATCGGCGTCGCCGATGCCCTTCTGGACGAGTGCGGAGAAGCCGCCCAGGTAATCGATACCGAGCGTCTCTGCCGCGCGGTCGAGGGCATGCGCGATGGGGGTGAGGTCCTCATCCTTGCAGCACGCGGCGATCTGCGCCACCGGGGTGACGGAGACGCGCTTGTTGACGATGGGGATACCGTACTCGCGCTCGAGGTTCTCGGCGGTCTCGACCAGATGCTCAGCCGTGTGCGTCACGTGGTCGTAGATCTTCGTGCACATGCGGTCGAGGTTCTCGTCACCGCAACCCATGAGCGAAACACCCATGGTGATGGTCCTGATGTCGAGGTTCTGTTCCTCAACCATGCCGCGGGTTTCCGCGATTTCTGCGGGCGTGATCGCCATCCTTGCGCTCCTATCTGCCAAAACGAGCATAGCCTTTTCTATTCTAACGTGCCGCACGTGCCAAGTGGCGCGTGCGGCACGTTTTGGTGCTCGGTTGTTTCCGTTGTGTTACTGCCCAAAGACCTCTTCGGCGATGCGCGCGCTTTCGGCGGCGTCCTTGGCGTAGTAGTCCGCGCCGATCTGCTTGGCGTATTCGGGGGTGAGCACGGCGCCGCCCACGATGATCTTGACGCCCGGCACCTCGGCATGGAGCAGCTTGATGGTCTCCTCCATGGCGACGACCGTGGTGGTCATAAGCGCCGAGAGGCCGACGAGCTTGATGTCACGCTCCTGCACGGTCTTGAGCACCTCTTGCGGGTCGACGTCGCGGCCTAGGTCAAAGACGGTGTAGCCGTAGTTGTCGAGCAGCATTTTGACGATGTTCTTGCCAATATCGTGGATGTCGCCCTTGACGGTGGCCACGCAGATCTTGCCCTTGTCGGCGATCTCGCCGGCGGGCATCAGGCGCTTGATGGTGTCGAAGCCCACGCGTGCGGCTTCGGCCGAGGCCATAAGCTGCGGCAAGAAGAACTTGCCTTGGTCAAAGAGGACGCCAACCTCGTCGAGGGCGGGGATAAAGTGATTGTTGATGAGGTCCATGGCGTCGTGGTCTGCCAGCAGGCGCTCGGTCTCGGCCGCGATCTCGCCTTTGCGGCCCGAGACGACCATGCGACGAATCGGGTCGTCGTTGCCGTCGGTGCCGGCGGTGCCCGCGGCAGGCGCGGCATCATTCGATGCAGCCTGAGCCGCTGCCGGGTTGGCGGCGATCTTGTACGGATCGGTCCAGCCGGCGTAGCGCTCGATGTATCCGGTCGAGCCCTCGTCCTCAACGCTCAGCACGCGATAGCTGTAGACGGTATCCATAAAGCGCTTAGAGCCCGGGTTCATGATGGGGGCGTCGAGGCCTGCGCCAAAGGCGGCGGCCAAAAAGACCGAGCCCAGCAGCGGGCGGGCAGGCAGACCAAAGCTGATGTTCGACACGCCGAGCGCGCATTTGACGCCCAGGCGCTCCTTGCACAGGGACATGGCGCGCAGGATTTGCTCGGCCTGGCGTTGATTGGTCGAGGCAGTCATGACCAGGCAGTCGATGAGGATACGGTCCGGGCCGATGCCGTAGCGGGCGGCCTCGGCCACGATGCGCTCGGCGATGGCGAAGCGGGCCTCGGCGGTATCGGGGATGCCGCCTTCGTCGAGCGTAAGGCCGACGACGTTGGTGCCGTAGTGGGCGACCAGCGGAAAGATCTCATCCATGATCTGCTGCTTGCCGTTGACCGAGTTGATGATGGGCTTGCCGGCGTAGCGGCGCACGGCGGCCTCGACGGCTGCGGGGTCGGTGGAGTCGATCTGCAACGGCAGCAGCGTGGAACCCTGGAGCTGCTCGGTCGCCTGTTGGATGATCTTGACCTCGTCGATCTCGGGCAGGCCCACGTTGACGTCCAGGATATCGGCGCCCTGTTCCTGCTGGCTGATGCCCTGGCTCACGACGTAGTCCAGGTCGCCGTCACGCAGGGCCTGCTGCAGGCGCTTTTTGCCGGTGGGGTTGATGCGCTCGCCGATGACGGCGATTTTGTGGCCGTCGCAGGGAAGGTCTACGACCGTCTGCGCGCTCGTGACCGACATGCTGGGCTTGCGGCGGCGCGGGCTGGGCGTGTGGTTGTCGATAAGCGTGCGCAAGGCCGCCATGTGCGCCGGCGTGGTGCCGCAGCAACCGCCCACGACGCTCACGCCGTCCTCGATCATGCCGGCGACGGCCTTGGCGTACTCGGGGGCCTGGATGTCAAAGACGGTGTTGCCGTCGTCGTCCACGCGGGGCAGTCCTGCGTTGGCCTGCACCATGATGGGCTTGTCGGTAACGGTGAGCATGCGCGCAGCGAGTCCTCGGAGCTCGGCCGGGCCCTGACTGCAGTTGATGCCCAGAACGTCGGCGCCGATGGCGTCGAGCGTGATGGCGGCCACCTCGGGGCTTGTGCCCAGGAACGTGCGACCGTCTTCCTCAAAGGTCATGGTGGCAAAGACGGGCAGGTCGGAGTTTTCGCGGCAGGCGAGGACGGCCGCCTTGATCTCGGCAAGGTCGGTCATGGTCTCGATAATAAAGAGGTCCACACCCGCGGCGACGCCAGCGCGCACCTCCTCGGCAAAGAGGTCGTAGGCCTCGTCGAAGCTGAGGGTGCCCAGGGGGCGAAGCAGAGCACCGATGGGGCCGATATCGCCGGCGACATAGTGGGCACCGGCCGCGCGGGCGCAGGCGACGGCGGCGGCAAAGACATCTGCCACGGTGGCGGCGCCGTCGAGCTTATGGGCGTTGGCGCCAAAGGTGTTGGCAGTGATTACGTCACAGCCGGCCTCGACGTACTGGCGCTGGATGTCGGTGATGACCTGGGGCTCCTCAAAGTTGAGGAGCTCGGGCAGAGCGCCTGCCTTCATGCCGGCTGCCTGCAACATGGTGCCCATACCGCCGTCAAACAGCAGGTGTCCCGTGCCCTCGATGGCCGCACGCAGGCGATTGTCCTTAATACGCAGATCGTCGATCGTGCGCGTCTTGTACGTGGCACCGTTGCGACGTGCGACATCAACGGGTGCCGCCAATGCAGTGCCGTCAGAATCATGAGTGATAAGCGGAGTAAACATCGAGGGCTCCTAATGGCTGGAATAGCAGGTGGTGTGGGCGGCGCGGAAGCGGCAGTGCTCGCGCATGCGGCAGATATTGCAGGTGGGGCGGGTCTGGGCGTCGTGGACTTCGCCGTCAAACAGACCGATCACCGCGGTCACGCTCTTGGTGGGCATGAGCAGGCTGGTGGGGGTGACGGTGAGTCCAATGAGGCGCGTGGCGTTGAGTGCATCCACGATCGAGCGCTGGGCCGTAAGCGGGCAGTCGCCATAACCGGGACTGAAGCGCCAGTTGCCGGCGAGCCCGTGTGCGGCGGCCGCAGCCTTGACCTGCTGGTCCATTTGCTCAACGGCGGCTTCTACATAGGCAGAGCATGCGGCGTCGAGCACGGCTCCCTCCAGGGGCTGCTGGGCTCCCGTGGTGCGCAGGCGACGCTCGGCGTCCATGCCGAGGGTGCATGCCATGAGTGCCGCCAGGCGGGCGTCCTTAAGATGACGATAGATATCGCGACCCCGCAGCTCAACATTGGTGCCAACTAGGCGAATGCAAGGCTCGCCCTGCTCGTCCACGCCCGTGGCATCGACGGCAAACACGCGCCGCACGCCACGGGGTTCAATGTCCAGCTCCAGACGCTCAACGACAAGCTCAATACGCTGCGACAGCTCGGGCTCAATTTGCTGACCGCTGTAGCCCAGATAGCGCAGCATCTCGGCACGGTCGACACGGGGATGGTGCGCAGCATCGACACGGTAAAGCGCCGGCGACGCAAGGTCGGCCGGCACTTCGACAGCGGTTGTATCGATGTGCGGTTTTTCCATTACCCTAGGCGCTCCATAATGGTCGCGGCGATCGCAGGACGATTCATAGTGTACAGGTGCAGACCGGCGGCACCGTGCTCCTTAAGGTCGCAAAGCTGACGGGCGGCATAATCTACACCGGCTGCCTGCAGGCTCTCGGGGTCGTTCTCGTACTTGGCGAGAATCTTGATGACGGGGGAGGGCAGCGAGGCGCCGCACATAAAGACCATGCGGCTGATTTGGGATTTGCCCATAAACGGCATGATGCCCGCGGTGATGGGTGCCGTGATGCCCGCCTTGTCGGCAAGCTCGCGGAAGCGGTAGAAGCACTCGTTGTCAAAGAAGAGCTGCGTCACAAAGAAGCTCGCGCCGGCATCTTGCTTTTGCTTGAGGTATTCGACCGAAGCGTTGAGGTCCTCACAGGCAATGTGGCCCTCGGGGTAGGCTGCGGCGCCCACACAAAAGCCGGCGTCGACGAGCTCGGGGATGAGGTCGCGGGCGTAGGCGTAGTCCGAGGCGGGCTTGTCGTCCTCGGTCGCGCCAGCGGGCAGATCACCGCGCAGGGCCAGGATGTTTTCTACGCCGGCGGTGCGGTATTCGTCGATCTTGGCGGCGATATCGGCATGCGTGCGGCCAACGCAGGTGAGGTGCGCCACCGAGGGCGTATCGAATTCGCTCGTAATCATATGCGCGATGGGGGCGGTGGTGGCGCCGTTGCCCGAGCCGCCAGCGGAACAAGTGACCGAGACAAAGCTCGGCGAAAGTTTGCACAGATTGCCCGCCACTTCGCGAGCCGTATCGAGGGTAAGCTCACCCTTGGGCGGGAACATCTCAAACGAAACGGGTGCGGTGCCCTGGGATGCTGCCTGCTTAAAAACCTCGTCGACGCGCATATCGTGCTCCTCTAGATACGTAATAGTGTGATGTGTTGTAAGGATTCTACAGCACCGCTGTGCCACGGTGGAGTTTTACTCGCGATTTGGGGGATACCAATCAAAGATGCCTTGCTATCGGCATTTCCTATAGCAGAGCGGCTCATTTTGACACGGGCTATAAAGACTGGTATCTGATGCGAAATACCAGTTAATAGAGCCCCATCCCAAATTGACTACCCTTAAACCATGGGGAGAGGTCTGCAATTTATACAGTTGATTGGCTGTTGAGAGCGGCAACGCCGCCGCGATGCGGTAACCTCATTGATTGGTTTCGTGACAGCAACATAACGGTAATGTTGCGGAAACACGACGAGCCTAATCTATGACTCGTTCGTTAGTAATCAACACCGCTTCTCACGCGGTGCCGATACGAAGGGAGTTCCGTATGGCCGAACTTACTGACCGCTTCGGGACCATGGTGTTCTCTGAGGAAGTCATGAAGGACTACCTCCCCAAGGACATTTGGAAGCGCCTTGCTGCAACCCTCGAGGACGGTGAGCCGCTCGACCTGGATGTGGCCAACGCCGTTGCCCACGCCATGAAGGTCTGGGCCATCTCCAAGGGCGCGACGCACTACGCGCACTGGTTCCAGCCGCTTTCGGGCATTACTTCCGAGAAGCACGACAGCTTCCTCGAGCCCAACCACGACGGCACCGCCATTACCAAGTTTACGGGCAAGAACCTCATCCAGGGCGAGCCCGATGCCTCGAGCTTCCCCAACGGCGGCCTGCGCGCCACCTTCGAGGCCCGTGGCTACACCGCTTGGGATCCCACCAGCCCCGCATTCATTAAGGACGATGTCCTGTGCATCCCCACGGCTTTCTGCTCCTACACGGGCGAGGCCCTGGACAAGAAGACCCCGCTGCTGCGCTCCATGACCGCGCTCTCGCGTGAGTCCAAGCGCGTTTTGGCGCTGTTTGGCAAGACCCCCAAGAAGGTCGTTCCTTCCGTGGGCGATGAGCAGGAGTACTTCCTGATCAAGAAGGACGCTTACCGCAAGCGCAGGGACCTGGTCATCACCGGTCGCACCCTCTTTGGCGCTGCTCCCTGCAAGGGCCAGGAGCTCGAGGAGCACTACTTTGGCGCTATCCGCCCCACCGTCTCGGCCTATATGAAGGACCTGGACGATGAACTGTGGGCGCTTGGCATTCCTGCCAAGACCAAGCACAACGAGGTCGCTCCCTGCCAGCATGAGCTCGCCCCTGTCTACGGCGAGGTCAACGAGGCCATCGACCAGAATCTGGTCATGATGGAGAAGATGAAGCTCATCGCCTCCCGTCACGACCTGGTCTGCCTGCTGCACGAGAAGCCGTTTGAGGGCATCAACGGTTCGGGCAAGCACAACAACTGGTCGCTTGGCACCGAGTCCGAGAACCTGCTTGACCCGGGCGACACTCCGCTCGACAACCTGCAGTTCATCGTCTTCCTCACCGCGGTGATCGAGGCCGTCGATAACTATCAGGAGCTCCTGCGTGCCTCCGTTGCCTCGGCCGGCAACGATCATCGTCTGGGCGCCAACGAGGCTCCTCCGGCGATTATGTCCATCTTCCTGGGCGACCAGCTCACCGAGGTCGTCGAGAAGATCATCGATGGCAAGGCTTCCGTCCATGCCACGCGCGGCGTGCTCGACCTGGGCGCCGATACCCTGCCCAAGCTGATGCAGGACAACACTGACCGCAACCGCACCTCCCCGTTTGCCTTCACCGGCAACAAGTTCGAGTTCCGTGCCTGTGGCTCCGAGCAGAACGTCTCCGACTCCAACCTGGTGCTCGATGCTGCCGTGGCCAAGTCGCTCAAGTCCTTCGCCGACGCACTCGAGGGTACGCCCGAGGATAAGTTCCAGGACGCCGCGCTCGAGTACTGCAAGAAGGTGCTGACCGATCACCAGCGCATCCTGTTCTCCGGCGACGGTTACTCTGACGAGTGGCCCATTGAGGCCGAGAAGCGCGGCCTTGCCAACAACAAGACCACGGCCGACGCTCTTCCCGCCTTTGTTTCCGATAAGGCCATTGCGCTCTTTGAGGAGACGGGTGTCCTGACCAAGGCCGAGGCCCAGTGCCGCTACGACTGCAAGCTCGAGAAGTACAACAAGCTCATGAACATCGAGGCTACCACGATGATTCGCGAGGCACGTCGTACCTATCGCCCGGTCATCACCGCCTATGCCACCAAGGTCGCTAAGGGCCTGGAGGCAATCCGCGCTGCCGGTGCCGATGCTGCCATGCAGTGCGAGCAGAACACGCTCAACAAGCTCTGCAACGGCATCACCGCCATCAACGACTCCATCAAGGCGCTCGACGCCGTACATCAGAAGGCCGAGGCTCTCGATGGCCAGGAGCAGGCCAACGTGTACGCGCACGAGGTCGTTCCCGCTATGGATACGCTGCGTGCTGCCGTGGACGCCATGGAGGAGATCGTGGCCGCCGACTACTGGCCGGTCCCGACCTACGACGACATCCTGTTCTACGTGTAGAACGTAACTGACATATCGTCACGGTATTGAGCCGGGGTCTGCATCGCGTGGGCCCCGGCTTTTTGTTTGCGAAGGACGCTTTGGATCCCGCTTTGCAACTGATTCGCCCACGCAATAAGGGGTCGTGGACAAAAAACGTCAAATATGAGTACTGTCACAAGACCTGTAGCATTATCTTTTTGCAAAATATGCAGTGTTACGCAACATATGTCCAAGTACTTAGCTGATAAGCGCCTGTAATTCCTCCGCCGTAGGACGCCTGGCGTCCAAATTGCCTTCTGATGGCATGAAATCGCTGTTACTAAATTGGTAACAGTACTCATATTTGCTATTTTTTGTCCACGGGCCCTTGGATGACAGTGAGATTTTATGCCTTCGGGGTTCGAATCCCGGCGTTGGAGAAGAAAAAAGCCCGTCACCGCGAGGGCAACGGGCTTCTCGATTTAAATGGTGCCCCCAGCGGGATTCGAACCCGCGATATCCACCTTGAAAGGGTGGCGTCCTTGGCCGCTAGACGATGGGGACAGCGGGAAAGAGTATAGCAGACTTTTTTGCCGGCGCGTATATCGTTGGCAAACTGGAAAACCACCACAAAGGTGCCTGTCCCCTTTGTGGTGGTGGGGTGCTAGGGGAGGAGCTTCATGGCGGCGTCGTGGGCGGCGTGCTCGTAGGTGTCGTCGAGGGGCTTGAGCGGCAGCAGGGCTGTGGCCTGCGCATCGCCGCGGCGCTCGAGGGCGTGGGTAATGAGCCAGTCGGCAAGCTCGGGGTTCTTGGGTAGCGCCGGCCCGTGCAGGTACGTGCCGATGACGCCCTTGTAGATGAGGCCCTCAAAGCCATCGTCGCCGTTGTTGCCGGTGCCCGCGACGACGGACGTTCCGAGCGGCGTGGCCTCTGCGTCGAGCAGGGTGCGGCCGCCGTGGTTCTCGAATCCCACAAAGGGCTCGGGTGCCAGGTCGGTCTTGACGGCGACGTTGCCGATCAGGCGGTCGGAGCCGCGCACGGTCTCGGCGGCAATGACGCCCAGGCCTTCGATGCGGTCCTCGCCCATGTAGTACGAACGGCCGAGCAGCTGATAGCTGCCACAGATGGCAAGCAGCGAGCCGCCATCCTCAACATAGGCCGCGACCTTGTCTTTTTGGGCGAGCAGCTCGTGTGCCACGGCTAGCTGGTCGCGGTCGGCGCCGCCGCCCATCATAACGATATCGGCATCGGTAAGATCGAGCGCCTCGCCCATGCGGACCTCGTCCACGCGCACGGGAATGCCGCGCCAGGCGCAACGGCGCTCGAGTGCGATGACGTTGCCGCCATCGCCGTACAGATTGAGGGCATCGGGATACAGATAGACGATGCGCAGCGGGCGCGAAAGCTCGACCGGCGCAATATCGGTGGGGACAGCGCTACCATCGGCGCACGGTGCAGCGTGGGCGGCAACCGTGGCCGCATCGGTGCCTTTGAGTCCGTCGAGCTCCTTGACCAGCGGCGGGAAGGCCGTGTAGTTGGCGACGGCATAGAAAGTGTCGCCGGCGGCTTCATCCGCAACGGCGCCGATCGCCTGCGCGACGTCCGAGATAATCGCGGCATCGATGCCGGCGTACTTGAGGCGTACCTGCATGTCGTGCGCACGCGTGCCTCCGGCAAAGGCGACAAGACCCGGCGTGTCGGCGATGCGCTCGAAGTCGACATCGTAGATCCACGAGACATCGTGGCCGTCGGCATCGTTATCGTTTAGGAAGAAGGCGCAGAGCCTGCCACCTGCCGTTTTAATGGACTGGATCTGGCGATCGAAGCCCACGGGATTCTTGGCTAGGTTGGCCTCGACGGTGCGGCCGACAATATCCCAGCGGCCCATGCGACCACCTGCTGGCACGTAGGCGTCGAGCGTGGGCTGCAGGCATGCGGCGTCCACGCCCAACTCGCGTGCAGCAAAGAAGGCGGCGGCAACGTTGTAGACCATGTACAGGCCGTTGTAGCGCGTGGCGATGTGCGTTGCGGGTGCGTCGGTCGCAGATTCAAAGACCAGGTCAAAACCATAGCCGTCGCAGCCGAGCTCCACGCCCGTCACGCGACGGACCAGCGCGGGGCGACCCCAGCCACACGAAGGGCAATGATAGGCGCCCAGCTGTCCGTACTGCACATAGTCGTATTCCAGCGGGGCGTTGCACTGCGAGCAAAAACGCGAGTCGCTAATGCGGTCGGACTCGGTGCCCGTGGCGCCGTCGATGCCAAAGGCGATGCTCGTGTTGGGGACGCGCGCGGCAATCGAGGCGCACAGCGGATCGTCGGCGTTGTAGATGAGCGTTGTCGTCGGAGAGAGCTCCAACGCATGGGCGATGACGTCTTGGGTATGGTCGATCTCGCCGTAGCGGTCTAGCTGGTCGCGGAACAGGTTGAGCAGCACAAAGTACGTCGGTTTGAGCTTGGGCAGAACGCGTACGGTGTAGAGCTCGTCGCACTCAAAAACGCCCACGCGCTTGCCGCTGCTGGTGTGCTTAAGGCCGCCGCGGGCCTCGAGCAGAGCACCCACCACACCAGGCTCCATATTGTTGCCGGCACGGTTGCACACCACGGTAGCGCCGCTGGCAGCAACGGCGTCAGCGATGAGGTTGGAGGTGGTGGTCTTGCCGTTAGTACCGGTAATCACCACGCTGCGGTCGACAAGGCCGGCGAGGTCGCTCAGCAACTCGGGGTCGATCTTCATGGCGATGCGGCCGGGGAGTACGCCGCCCTGGCGCTTAAGGATAGAGCGCAGCCCCCAGCGGGCGATATCGCTCGAGGTGCAGGCGAGAGATGAGCGGAAGTTCATGAAGTCGTTCCTAACGTGAATGACATGGTCGGGGCGATCGCGTCGCTAAAATCCGTAGCGGCGCGCAAATTCCTGGGCAAGCTGCGACACGTCTTCGCAGGCATTGGCCCAGGGAGCAAAGTCGGGAGTGTCCGAGATGATGCCGTCGGCCTCCCAAACTGCCTGGTGCGAAAGGTCCCAGGGATCGTGTGGCTCGGGCCGGCAGGGAAGGTACGGTGTCTGGTACATGGGGTTCAGCAAAAAGAACGCGCCACCCTCGCAGCGGTTGGCAAACTCGCGCAGGGCGCGTGTCGCCGGGCGCATCTTGTTTGTTTTGAACAGCAGAATCGTACGGGCGAGCAGGTACCAGGGAGAGTTCTCGAGGGCATCGGCCCCTATCTGCTCCTCGAGCTGGTGGGCCAGGGCAAAAAAGCCGTCCTGGTCTTCCAAGCGAGCGAGGGCGAGCAACACGGTGCCGGCAGCTCGGGTGGGATAGCCTTCTGCCTTAAGGACGCGGCGGGCGTAGTTGGCAGCAGCGCGGTAGCGGGCGCTCGCCATGCACAGCTGCGAGATGGCCTCGAGCGTGTGGAGCCATCCGATAAGTGCCGGCTCGCTCACGGTGAGATCTGCCGCCGTCACACCGTCGGCCAAAACATTATTGGCCCAGTAGTGCGGGTCCTCCATATCAAACCCGGGCACGCTCTGTTGCAGGTAGTCGGCCGTGCTCGCCTCGAGCTTCATCAGGTCGCCCAGGCAGGCATCAACTGGCGTATCTGCCAGGATAATGGCGAGCAGCTGGGCGTCTACAGCCAACGCATCGACGCGGACGATCTTGAGCAACTCGTCGCGCATATCGTCGAACAGACGGTTGCGCGTCTGCTCGAACTCCTCGTCGCTGCCCATGTCCTCGATACGGCGAAGCTCATCGAGCAAATGACGATGAACGCCGGCATAGGACAGCAGCGCCTGGGCGTGCTCGGTCTGCGCATACTTTTGAGGGTTTGCGCTTATGTCGTTATGGACAAGCTCGCGTGCTGCATCGGTGAGCTCGGGGTGCGATGCCAAGTAGGTGCGCTCCAGGTAGGCAGGGATGTAGACGCTCGGATCCATTAGAGGTCCCCTCCCTTAAACGGCAGCCCCTGCTCGGCCGCGCGCAGGATACGCTCGTCGATCTGGGAGCGCACGATGCCGTTGGTGGCGACCCAGGCGGCAAAGCTGGCGTTGTCGGGCGCGCCCAGGCCCTCCTGCAGCACCGGCGTCGCCTCGGACAGGGCAAGGACAAGCTCGTCGGTGGAGCCTGTGCCAACGTTGACGCGGGCATAGACGCCATCGGGAAACTCGGTTTGGAAGTAGAGCGCCTCGGCCGCGTGCGGGCACGAGCGTACCAGAATGCGCAGGTAGTGCTCGGCGCCTTCGTAGTCCAGTTCGCGCCAGGCAGCGCTCATCAGCGCGATGAGCGTCCACGGGTCCAAGTCGCGCTCTGCGTCCTTGGGGCGGCGGCGCAGCGGCGTGTTGGCGAGATAGGGCACGGAGTGCGCAGAGCGAAAGCGCTTGAGCTCCTCAGCGGGGTATTCGAGCTTTGCCATGGCGAGCATTGCGGTGTGGCGGACGCCGGCAGGATCGTTGGGGGCAAAGTCGAGGCTGCGGTTTGCGGCTTCGAGCGACATGCGGTAGCGGCCGCTAATGAGCGCGCGCGATGCCAAGGCGGCAAGCCAGCGCAGGTAGGGACGGCGGGTCAGGTCGCCTGCGGCCTCACGCTCGTAGGGGTCCTGCGCCGAGGCAATCTTGAGCGCCAGATCGTGCTCCACCTCGTCGCACTTGGACACCAGATACTGCACGTATTCCTCGTTAGATTCGGCGGTGAGCGCGCACAGCATGCGCTGGGCATCCCAGTTGCTCGGGTCGAGCGCAGCTGCCTCGCGAAGCATGTTCTCGGCAGCGGTCTCTTCTTGCTCTGCCTGGGCGTCGTCGGGGATAAAGGGAATGCGGTAGTCGACAGCCTCGACCACCTTGGCAATGAGGTGCCCGGCGCGGTCGCGGTCGTGCACGATGAGCGGCGCGGGGTTACGGGTGAATTGTTCCATCAGGCGCTCTACGGCGGGGCCGTCGGTGAGCGGGATATTGTCGCGGCGCAAGGCCTCAAGAACGAGGCGATGGCAATCCTCTTGTATGGGGTCGAATGCCATGGAGCCTCCTTTGCTGCGGTTAGGGTTCAAATATCTCTATATAACGCTCTAGTTTACCCGCATGTGGCGCGCCGGTGGCGCCACGCTCCGACATGCACCTTTGCACCACGAAGACGGATGTCGCACAAATGTCGGCACCCTGGACGACCGAGTGGTATCACGGTGCCGCAAACGGTCGATTTTTGGCGGCGAACGGGGTGCATTTTGGAGGGGCACAGTCCTGCCCGGGATATGTAGTCAACCTTGATAAAACGTTTGCCCAGCTTGGGAGTATGAATGCCCCACAAGGGTCTTCGGGGATAGAAAAAACGTTTCATCATTGTTGGCTTTAGGTGAATAACTGACCAACCAGAACGGTAAAATAATGTTTGTCTGAGCGTTGAGACGTTTAGACATCGCGCATTGTCGTCGCCGGCAACGCGCAAACGGTCCTAACGGAGCCAATTGGGTGCTCCGTTATATACGCAAGTCTAAGAGGGGCTTGTTTAGGAGGCACAGTATGGGACGTTTTACCAATCCTCGCGATCTGTACTTTGGTGAGGGCGCTCGCCACGAGGTGAAGAACCTCAAGGGTAAGAAGGCCATCATCGTTTCTGGCGGCAGCTCTATGCGCCGCGGCGGGTTCTTGCAGGACGTTGAGGCCGACCTTAAGGAAGGCGGTTTCGAGGTCAAGCTGTTCGAGGGCGTCGAGTCCGATCCGTCCATCGAGACGGTCATGAAGGGCGCCGAGGCCATGCGCGAGTTCGAGCCCGACTGGATTATCGCCATCGGCGGCGGCTCGCCCATCGATGCCGCTAAGGCCATGTGGGTCTTCTACGAGTATCCCGAGGAGTCCTTCGACAACATCATCCAGCCGTTCAGCTTCCCCGAGCTGCGTCAGAAGGCTCACTTCTGCGCCATTTCCTCCACCTCCGGTACCGCTACCGAGGTCACTGCCTTCTCCGTCATCACCGACTACGCCAAGGGCATCAAGTACCCGCTGGCCGACTTCAACATCACCCCTGATGTCGCCATCGTTGACCCCGAGCTCACCTACACCATGCCCGCCAAGCTGTGCGCTCACACCGGCATGGACGCTCTGACCCACTGCATGGAGGCTTACGTTTCCACCTTCGCCTCTATGTTCACCGATGCCAACGCCCTGCACGGCATCCGCGAGATCGTCGAGTGGCTGCCCAAGTCCTATGCTGGCGACCATGAGGCCCGTCAGCACATGCACGAGGCTCAGTGCATCGCCGGCATCGCCTTCTCCTCGGGCCTGCTGGGCATCGTTCACTCCATGGCTCACAAGACCGGTGCAGCCTTTGAGAACGGCCACATCATCCACGGTGCTGCTAACGCCATGTACCTGGGCAAGGTCATCCAGTGGAACTCCAAGGATCCGCGCGCTGCCGAGCGTTACGCTTACGTGGCCAAGGAGATCCTGCACCTTCCCGGCGAGACCAACGAGGAGCTCATCGCTGCGCTCGTCCAGAAGATCCGCGACCTCAACGACCAGCTCAACATTCCGCAGTCCATCAAGGATTACGCGAATGGTGGCGTGAAGGTCGACGCCGAGAACCCGCAGATGGTTTCCGAGGAGGAGTTCCTTGCCAAGCTGCCCGAGATCGCCGCGAACGCCGAGACCGACGCCTGCACGCCGGAGAACCCGCGTGAGACCAAGGCTGCCGACTTCGAGAAGATCCTCAAGGCCTGCTACTACGACACCGACATCGATTTCTAATCGATTCTCACTGTCTTGCAAAGGGTCTCGCGCTCAATGCGCGAGGCCCTTTTTGCTTTGCACCAATCGTTGTTTGATGAAGGGCGGATTCTCGTATGGCGCTTCCTATGGTTTATGGCGGCCCCGGCCGGTATGTTCAGGGGCCGGGCGAACTTTCGCGTCAGGGCAGGTATTTGTCATGGTTGGGCTGCGCTGCCTATGTCTTGTTTGACCAGGGCACCGAGGATCGGCTGTGCAGGCAGATCGTCGATGGATTTCTGGACGAAGATCTAAGCGAGCCGTTCTTTAAGATTTATAACGGTCCGTGTACGGAAGAGGCCGTTGTCGGAATGGCTCAGGAAGCCCAGGCCGAGTATTGCGACATGGTGGTGGGCATTGGCGGCGGCAAGATGCTCGATATCGCCAAGGCAGTAGCGTTTTATGCCGAGCTGCCGTTGTGTGTATGCCCCACGGCGGCTTCGATGGACGGCCCGTGCAGTGCGATTTCGGTGCTGTATCACGAGGATGGGTCGTTCGACCGCTACCTGATGCTCGAGAAGAATCCAGACCTGGTCGTGGTCGATACCGATGTGGTTGCTGCGGCCCCACTGCGCATGACGGTTGCTGGTATGGGCGATGCGCTGGCAACGTACTTCGAGGCGCGTTCGTGCGTTGCGGCACGGGGCGCTAACGAGCACGGTGGCGCGCCGGGGCACATGGCCCTGGTTGCGGCTCGTGCCTGCTATGACACACTTATGGAGTGCGGCGTCGCTGCCAAGCGCGATCTTAAAAAGGGACGTATATCGACGGCGGTTGAGCGCCTGATCGAGTGCAATATCCTGCTTTCGGGCGTTGGCTTTGAGAGCGGTGGCTTGGCGTTGGCGCATGCCATCGCCAACGGTCTGACGATCCTGCCCGAGTGCAAGGCCATGCATGGCGAGGCCGTGGCATTTGGCCTGGTGGTGCAGCTGCGTCTGGAGCGTGCGCCAGAGCTTGAACAGGTGCTCGAGTTTTGTCAGCGCGTCGGTCTGCCGACGACGCTCGAGGAGCTGGGCCTTGGCGAGATTTCCGATGCCGACCTGATGAGCGTTGCGGATGCGGCCTTTAGAAACGAACGCAATATGGCCAACGAGCAGGCCAAGGTGACCAAACAAAAGCTTGTCGAGCTCATGCGCGAGGCATAGTTTGGCGCTTGATTGACCTTGTGCAATCGAGGCGGCGATAGGCCATGGGCTATTTGCCGCAAAGATGCTCCGCGTGTAATTTGCCCGAGGCGTGGACCGATGGCGTATCATTATCTCTTGCTTGTTTGCACTGCTCAGGGAGGGGCCGCGCATGGCGCAGGAACACGATCTATTTGATGACATTATCGAGATCAGCAAGGGTTTCGACTTTCTTAAAAACCCGCTTGGCGGTGTGACCGATGCACTCGATCCGTCGGCGCCGCAGTGGAATCCTGCCGACTACAAGGAGCGTCCGCGCGGTAACACGATTCCGTGCTTGACCTGCAAAAACGAAAAGAGCGGCTGCACCGCGTGCATGGACGTGTGCCCGGTCAACGCCATCGAGGTCGAGGAAGACGCCATCGAGATCCTCGACTCCTGTCGCAAGTGCGGCCTGTGCGCCGCTGCCTGTCCGACCGAGGCGATCATCTCGCCGCGCCTGGCGCCCAAAAACCTGTATGACGATATTGTCTCTGCAGCTACGAGCCACGAGACCGCCTACGTTGCCTGCACGCGTGCGTTGAAGCGCATGCCGCGCGAGAACGAGGTCGTCGTCGCCTGCGTGGGCGATATTACTGCCGAGACCTGGTTCTCGGTGCTGGCCGACTATCCCAACGTGAGCGTCTACCTGCCACTGGGCGTGTGCGATAAGTGCCGCAACACCGGCGGTGAGGACATTCTGGGCGAGGCAATCGCCACTGCCGAGGAGTGGGCCGGTACGGGCATGGGCCTGGAGGTCGACCCCAAGAGCCTCAAGTGCCATAAACGCCGCGAGTACGAGCGCAAGGAGTACATGGAAAAGATCGCCCGCACCACGGGCCTGACGGTGACCAAGCTCAATCCGGCGACGGCGGCGCTGGCCTCGGTGACGCAAAAGCTCAAGGCCCATCGCCATCAGATTACCCAGCTGGAGCGCACGCTCAACACCATGTGCGGCACCACGACGGCCAAACGTCGCCGTACGCTTACGCACGGTCGCCAGCTGGTACTCTCGACGCTGCAAAACCATCCCGAGCTTGCCCAGAACATGCAGGTGAGCACGCCGGAGTGCGATTTTGACAAGTGCACGTCGTGTGGCGAGTGCGTCAACGTGTGTCCCACGTTTGCCTGCGATCTGGTGGGAAGCGGCCGCTTTGCACTGGAGTCCACGTATTGCCTAGGCTGCGGAGCCTGCGTCAAGGTGTGCCCCGAGCATGCGCTTAAGTTGGTTGAGCATGATGCATCCAACCTGGTCGTCGTCGATCCCGAGGCCGAGGAAAAGGCCGCCCAGAAGGCTAAGGCCCACGAAGAAGCCCAGAAGGTCAAGGCCGAGGCAAAGGCCAAGCTCGACAAGATGCTCGACCAGGTGGAGAAGCTCGCGGACTAGTCAGCGAACCCTATCTCTGCTTCATTCGTGCCGCCGTGGCGTCCGGGTTAGCCCAGATGCTGCGGCGGCGCTATACTTATGCAGTTTGAAATGCTTGTACCAAAAGGAGCTGTCGTGTCCCTTTCCATCGGTATCGTGGGCCTGCCCAACGTAGGCAAGTCGACGCTGTTCACCGCGCTCACCAAAAAGACCGGCCTTGCCGCCAACTATCCGTTTGCCACGATCGACCCCAACGTGGGTATCGTCGACGTGCCCGATAGCCGCCTGCAAAAGCTCGCCGACATCGTTAACCCGGGTCGCATTGTGCCGGCGACGGTCGAGTTCGTCGACATCGCAGGTCTGGTGAAGGGCGCCAACGAGGGCGAGGGCTTGGGCAACCAGTTCCTGGCCAACATTCGCGAGACCGACGCCATCTGCGAGGTCGTGCGCTACTTTAAGGACCCCAACGTCATGCGTGAGGTGGGCCGCACGGGCGAGTTCGTCGATCCCGCCGGCGATGCCGACACCATCATGACCGAGCTCATCCTGGCCGACATGGGCACGCTCGAGAAGCAGCTGCCCAAGCTCGAGAAGGAGGTCAAGCGCGACAAGGAGCTCATGCCCAAGTTTGAGGTCGCCAAGCGCCTGCTTGCCTGGCTCAACGAGGGCAAGCGCGCTGCGTCTATGGAGATGACCGACGAGGAGCGCGCCGCCGCCAAGGGCCTGTTCCTGCTCACCATGAAGCCCATCCTGTACGTGGCCAACGTGGACGAGGATATGCTCAACGACGACTTGGCGCCCATCGATGGTGTTAAGCCGCTGCCCATCTGCGCCAAGATCGAGGCCGAGCTTTCCGAGCTCGATCCCGAGGATGCCGCCGATTACCTGGAGAGCCTGGGCCTGGAGCAGCCCGGCTTGGACGTGCTCGCCCAGGCAGCCTACAAGTTGCTTGGCCTACAGTCGTTCTTTACGGCTGGCGAGATGGAGGTCAAGGCCTGGACGGTGCGTCAGGGCGCGACCGCCCCGCAGGCCGCCGGTGTCATCCACACCGACTTTGAACGCGGCTTTATTAAGGCCGAGGTCATTGGCTATGACGACTACATCGAGCTCGGCGGTGAGCAGGGCGCCAAGGCCGCCGGCAAGCTGCGTATTGAGGGCAAGGACTATGTCATGGCCGATGGCGACGTCGTGCACTTCCGCTTTAACGTGTAAGGACGACGCGCATGTTTAAATATGGCAAAAAAGCCGGCTACATGGGCGTCGCGCTGTTGGTGCTTGCGGTGCTTCCGCTCGTGGTTGCGGCATGTGTCCTTCCCAACATTGGACCCGAGGTGGCGACGAAGTTTAACGCCGCCGGCGAGGCGACGCGCTGGGGTAAGAGTTACGAGCTGCTGGCGCTGCCGGTGCTCAACTTGCTGCTTGGCGTGGCGACGTACTTTACGGCTGGCCGTCAGGCTAAGAACAACGAGGACTCTGCCGTGATGGCGCGTCTTACGTGCGAGCGTTATCTGCGCAACGGCTGCGTCACGGGCGTGTTCCTCAATGTGATTAACGTCTACTTTATGTATTCGGCGATCACCGGTACGGGCTTTGGACTGGGATTCTAGCTTGTCCTTTTAGGCGACGAGCCTGCAAGCATATTCGATGGCTGCTGCGAGGCCGCCGCTCGATCGTGGTTTAAAGACCACGTCGGCGGCGGCCTCGTTTTCGTATCCCGCGCCGCGTAGTGTGAGGGCGACGGCGGCTTCTAGCAGCAAGGGAAGGCCGTGTTGCGTGGTGGCAATGACAGCGGCCTGGTCGAATGCGCAGCCGCGCTGTCGGCAGAGGGCCGCAAATTCGTCCTGCTTTGGGTTGGGGAGAAGTGCCGCGTCGACGCGACTCGATAACAGCGTGAAGGCCGTGCGCTCGTCGGGCGTAAGCTGGTCGGCCTCGATAACGACAAGAGCAATCGGCGTGTCGCGCCGGCGGCAATCTGCGCGCCGTACGTAAATCGAAGAACCCGACATAGAAAACTCCTGTGTATTCGGCAAAACGTAAACTATAGTTTACGTTTTTGTTCAGCTCCATTTCAAACTCGGCTGCATGGACGAACGTGCTAAACAGATTCTTGGCAGGCGGGTCGAAGAGACACGCAGGGACCTTGGTATCTCCAAGGTTGATTTTTGTGTGGCAGCAGGAATCAGCCGTCCCTATCTCGACAGAATCGAAGATGGAACGGCAAACTTCACGCTCAAGATTCTATTTAAAATCGCGCCCGCCCTCGGCATGACGGTGTCAGAGCTTCTCGAGGGCATCGAATAGGGGATACCAGTCGATATCTGATTACGCCATCGGGATGCGGTCGTGGTTGACCTGGCTGTAGAACAGGCGCTGGATTTCGGCGGCATCGCGCGACTGGCCGAGTGCCCACATGGTTTTGGCCACAAGCGTCTCGGTGGTCATGTCGTCGCCGCGCAGAATGCCCGGATGATCGGCGTAAGCACGGCCGACCTCATAAACACCCAGGTCAAGGCCCTCTTCGGGGACCTGCGTGGTCATAACGACGGTGCGACCCGAATCGACCCAGCGGAAAATCGCCTCTTGGAACGACTCGCCCGACTCGCCAAACTCGGGGATACCGCCAATGCCAAAGGTCTCAAGGATTACAGCGTCGTAGCTATCGGCAAGGGCGTCCAGAATGCCTGGGTTCACGCCGGGCGTGAGCTTGAGTACAAATACGCGCGGGTCGATGCTGTCGTAGAAACGCACCGGGTTTTCGCCCTGATGCGTGCCGTGAAGCCCGTTGCGCACGATGCGGTCGTTGCGGATATAGGCGATGGGCGGATAGTTGACGCTAATGAACGCGTTAAAGCTCATGGTGCGCTGTTTGCGGGCGCGCGTGCCGGCAATGGCGACGCCGCCAAACACGATTGAGACGTCGTGCGAGTGCTCGTCGAGCGCATAGAGCAGGCTCTGGTACAGGTTGAGCTTGGCGTCGGTAAATGGATTGCCCATGGGCTTTTGCGAGCCGGTGAGCACGATGGGCTTGGGGCTGTCCTGAATCAGGTAGGAAAGCGCTGCCGCGGTGTAGCTCATGGTGTCGGTGCCGTGCAGAATCACGAAACCGTCGTGGTCGGCATAACCCTCGACGATGACGTCGCGGATACGCATCCAGTCACTGGGGCGCATATTGGTGCTGTCGATGTTCATGGGCTGCACGACGTCGAGCTCGCAGAGGCCCGAGATCTCGGGGACGCTCTGGGCGAGCTCCTCACCGGTCAGGGCGGGGGAGAGGCCGTTGCCGTCCTCGGTCGATGCGATGGTGCCGCCCGTGGCGATGAGAAGGATGCGCTTCATGCTGGTATTCCTATCGTATTTGCCGCCGCAGAGGCGGAGTCGTTCGGCAGTATTGTGGCACAGGGTGCTCAATGTTCAAACGTATTACATCATCTGTAACGTTTGGTAACACTTCAATTGTCGTCAAATAGAGGCCCAGGTCGTGCGTTTGCCGTGCGCTGATGGCTGCGAGGGACGAGAAACCCCATATAACGTGTACACTATGGAAGTTATTTTCGTTTATTCGCGCGGGCGGGCACCGGCTCCCCGCCAACAAGAGGGGGAAACCATGGATCAAAATGCTTCCGCAAAGGTCCTCGTACTCGACTTTGGTGCGCAGTACGGTCAGCTCATTGCCCGTCGCGTCCGCGACCTCAACGTGTATTCCGAGATTGTCCCCTGCGACATCTCGGCCGACGAGATTCGCGAAATGAACGCCTCTGCGCTCATCCTCTCCGGCGGCCCGGCCTCCGTGTACGCCGAGGACGCTCCGTCCATCGATCCCGCCATCTTTGACCTTGGCCTTCCCGTCCTGGGCTTTTGCTACGGCCATCAGATCACGGCCGTGACGCTCGGCGGCAAGGTCGGCCACTCTGAGGTGGGCGAGTACGGCCGCGCCACCATCACGCGTACGGCCGGCGCCAAGCTCTTTAACTCCACGCCCATGGAGCAGACCGTGTGGATGAGTCACCGCGATGCTGTCTCCGAGGTGCCCGAGGGCTTTACCGTTACCGCCAGCACCGACGTGTGCCCGGTTGCCGCCATGGAGTGCGCCGAGCGTAAGATCTTCACCACGCAGTTCCACCCCGAGGTCAAGCATTCCGAGTACGGTCAGCAGTTGCTGAGCAACTTCCTGTTTGAGATCTGCGGCCTGGAGCCCAACTGGAGCATGGACAACCTGGTCGAGACCATGACGGCCGACTTCCGCGAGAAGGTCGGCGACGACCGCGTGATCCTGGCCCTGTCCGGCGGCGTCGACTCCTCCGTCGTGGCTGCGTTGGGCGCCCGCGCCGTGGGCAAGCAAATGACCTGCGTGTTCATCAACCACGGTCTGCTGCGCAAGGGCGAGCCCGAGCAGGTGGAGGAGGTCTTCACCAAGCAGTTTGACGTCGACTTCATTCACGTTCACGCCGAGGACCGCTATGTCGAGCTTCTGGCCGGCGTGACCGAGCCCGAGGAGAAGCGCCGCATCATCGGTACGCAGTTCTGGAAAGAGTTCTTCGCCGTGGCGCAGCAGCTCGAGACCGATGGCAAGCCGGTTAAGTACCTGGCTCAGGGCACCATCTACCCCGACATCATCGAGTCCGGCGCTCGCAAGACGGGCGGCAAGACGGCCACCATCAAGAGCCACCACAATCTGATCCCGTTCCCCGAGGGCGTGCACTTCGACCTCATCGAGCCGCTCGACCACTTCTTTAAGGACGAGGTCCGCGCGCTTGGTCTGGCGCTGGGCCTGCCGGGTCATATCGTGTTCCGCCAGCCCTTCCCGGGTCCGGGTCTGGCCATCCGCATCATCGGCGCGGTCGACAAGGAGAAGCTCGAGATCCTCAAGAACGCCGACGCCATCGTGCGCGAGGAGCTCGACGCCTACAACCAGCGTCTGTTTGAGCAGACCGGCGAGCGCAACTCCGAGCACAGCTGCTGGCAGTATTTCGCGGTTCTGCCCGACATCAAATCCGTCGGCGTTATGGGCGACGAGCGCACCTATCAGCGTCCGATCATCCTGCGCGCCGTCGAGTCTAGCGACGCCATGACCGCCGACTGGGCCAAGCTGCCCTACGACGTCCTGGCCCGCATCTCCGGCCGCATCGTGGCCGAGGTCCCCGGTGCCAACCGCGTGTGCTACGACATCACGTCCAAGCCGCCCGCGACGATCGAGTGGGAGTAGAACGACAGGGTTCTGACCTGCGATTTTGAGTGCCGCACTATGCCGCTGAGTTTCGTTTCGTACGAGAGTCATGACAAAGCCACCAGCGACGGAGATGAGTAAAAGCGATTAAAGAGCCTCCGTTCCCTGCGTTGGGACGGAGGCTCTTTCTTTGCCGTTTTACTCCCTTGTCTCCGTTCGGGGATTATTTCCTGCTCATTTAGGGCTATTCGCGCTGAAAGATTTTGACTAGCTTGGTGTCCTTTATTTCGTAGACAATGTCTGCGACGTTCTCGACCAGCCTCTTATCGTGGGAGACGAACACTATCGTTCCGGCATAGGCGCTCATCATCTGCTCGAGGGCTTCGGCGCTCTTGATGTCCAGGTAATTTCCAGGCTCGTCCATGAGCAAGATGTTGTATCTGCCCAGCAGCATCTTCGCGAGTAGCAGCTTGATGACTTCGCCTCCCGAGAGAACGCCAACGTCCTTTGTCAGGTCGCGCGGTCCGATTCCCATAGAGGCGAGGATGCCTCGAATTTCGGTCATGCTGTACTCGCAACCATTCTGCATGAACGAGATCACAGACTGGCGGGCGTCGAACTTGTAACCTGTCTGTTCGAAGTAGCCGATCTCTGCTTTGGGAGAGATGTTGATACCGTCGGCGCGTCGAACGATTGCCTTCAGCAGGCTGGTCTTTCCTGTGCCGTTGCCACCGGTGATGGCCACTTTGGCACCGAGCGGTATCTCGAATTTCGCGTGGTCATAGAGCACGCAGTTGCCGAAGCTCAAGCTGAAATCATCTGCCGAGATGGGAAATTTGCTGTGCAGTTCCAGGGCCTTGCTCTGGCGGAAGCGCACGGCGCGAATGCTATCTGGGGCCTCGATCCCTTCGAGCGCTTCGAGGCGCTTCTCCATGTTCTTAGCTGCCTGATGCATTTTCTTCTGCTTGGTGCCGGTTGTTTTCTGATGCCCCAAGCGACCTGCATACTCGTTGCTTTTTTTCGCACCCTTCCGCTTGGCGTCGACCTGCCGTGCTTTTTTCCGCTGTTTTTCGATGGCGGCTTCGAGGCGATCGCGCTCGCGCATCGCCTCTTCGTATCGAGTCGCCTGAGCTTTGCGCTCTTCTTCTTTCTGTCGCAGATAGTCGGAGTAGTCACCCCAGAATTCGGAAATACCGCCGTCTTTGAGCTCCCAGATCTTGTCTACCACCTGGTCGAGAAAATGACGGTCATGGCTCACGATGAGCAGGGCCCCATCAAATGCCTTGAGTTGTCCGACGAGAAGGCGGATGCCGTCTTGGTCGAGGTGGCTCGTAGGCTCGTCGGCGAAGATCGCGCTTGCATGCTGGGAGAGCGCAGAGGCAATCTTGGCGCGTGTTTCCTCCCCGCCGCTCATCGTCTCCTGCGCCACTTCGGCGACGTTGAGACGGGAGAGCATCTCGCCGTTGTCCTGAGCCGCATCAAGGTCGAGTTCGTCGAGCTGGCCGATGAGGGCAATGCTGCCGAAGCGCCTGACGTCGGCGTCCGCAATGGTTAGATTGCCGCTCAGGATTTTTAGCAGGCTGGTTTTGCCTGCACCGTTGTCTCCTACCAAGCCGATGCGATCGTAGGGGTAGATTTCCAATTCTTCGATGTCCAGAATATCGCGGCCGGCATATTCCAAAAAGATGTCTTTAGCTTTGACTATGAGTTCCATAAGTTGAACCACCTTTTGTGTATTGTCGTTTTCTGGAAGCGCAGCCATGCCAATAAAGAATCGTTCACGTCGATTTTTCGCCTTTGCCCGATTGCCGGTGTGAGCGTTTTGGCCTTGCGCAAGCCGGCAAATCCGAAAATGATAGTTGGCGGCGAATAAGGAGCGCGATGTGGGATGTCGGCGCAATACCTCGTCGTCGCAAGGGCTTGAAGGCTGACGCGCGAACCGATGGCTGCCGCCTCTTTTTTCGAATGCTTGGGCTATTGAATCTGCCCGGAATCTTTTTTCCCCACGTTTCGGACGCTTGGAGCGAGAAGCATCGCCAACGCAAGCAGTGTCATGGTCGCTCCAGAACCGACGGACCACAACGGAGCTCCGAGCAGGTCCGCAAAAACGGAGGGGGCTGCGAGGCCCATGGGCATGGCCCACGCCATAATGGTTCCATAGAGACCAAAAACGCGGCCTAGGTACTCAGGAGGTATCTGCTCCTGCATAAGGGCAGTCTGGGTTCCCGCGTACAGCGGGGAGCATGCGCCTATAAGAAAGCTCGCCGGTAGGAAAGCGGCGAACAGCGACGGGCCGAGCAATCCGAATGCGATTGCGACGACGCCGAAGCCGGCGATCGCGGCGACCATGGTGAGCGACCTATTGCGGAACCCTCCCGTGGCCGCCAAAATGCCGGACCCAGCCAGCATGCCTGCGGAGAAAAGGACCTCCACCAAAGCAGCATCCCCCGTGCTACCGCCAAAATGTCCCAAGGTCATTATTGGGAACAATGCCGCGAGTGGGGAGAACGCGAAAGCGAAGACGAACCCGCACCAAAGAAGGGCGAACAGCCCCCTGTATCCCCTGATCAGCTTGTAGCCGTCCGAAATCTCAGAGAAAAGTTCTCGAACTTTATTGGAAAAGGACGAGCTGCGGTCGGCTTCGTCGAGTCCTCCTGCGTCTATCTGAGCGGCGAGGACAGCTAGAGAAGCGAAAAGCGCCCCCAGCACGTCGAGGGCAATCATGGCGGTAATGCCCGCCACAGGATAAATCACTGCCGCGAGCGCGGCGCCAAGAATGTATCCGGCGGACTGAATCGCTTGCATCACTCCCAATAGGCGAACGAGATGCTCTGGCGGGGCGAGATGGGGCGTGAGGGATTGGGAGGCCGGCGTGTAGAACGAAGTGCCAGCTGCGCGGAGAAACAGGGCGATGAGTATTGACCACGCAGGTAAGCTGCCGGCCAACGAGGCAATCGCCAAGGCGGCGCCCACCGCGGCAACGAAGAGGTCGGCGCCGATGAGAACACGTTTCAAAGGCAGTCTGTCGACAACGGCGCCCGCAAGGACTCCGAACAAAGCAATCGGCAGAAAGCCTGCTAACGATGCCAGGGAGAGGAGGGAAGATGATCCTGTCGTGAGGGCGATATGCCAAATGAGACCCATTTGGAGAATCGAGCTCGTCAATGTCGACACGAGCTCCCCGCCCCATACGAAACAAATCTTAAATTGCCATGAATGGCACAGCGAAACAGACCTGCGCCGAGAGGTTTCAAACATCATGGTTATGTCCAATCGTGGAATGGCGTGCAAAACAGCGCGACGCCATAACAGCGCCGCTTTTTAGGCGCTCATCCACGTGCGGAAAAGACCAACCACGACACCCCTCCTTCGCTGACTCAGTTCGGCAAACCACACAATTTTAAGGAGGCTGAAGCTCGTTTGTCAAGGATTGCCTGTCGGCAAGGACAATCCTTTCTGGCCATTCGATCCCTTTTGTATCTTTGGTTGCATAGGTGACCCGCCAGGGCTATTACGCGTGGAAGAGGCGCCTGCCGAGCTGGCCGATGAGGCGCTGAAGATGGCCCTGGTCAGGCGAAACGATCCCAAGGGATGCGTACATCATTCGGATAGTAAGAATGTTGCCAGCAGGTTTTGCGGCAACCGCAAAGGAGCCGTATCCTGCAGCTGGAATCACGTTGCAGCATCCTGACCCGCATTCCGATTGGCGGACGGCCCGCTTCGGCATCCTGACCAGCACAGCGATCGAGCCTTGTCATTCCTTGGATATGCCGGTTGCTCGGGGCGGTCCCGACGGAGGCCCTCGCCTCCCCGGTCCGTGACCCAAGAAGGGCAAGCATGCTGATCTGCATGGCTGGTTCCTCCTTTATGTAGACGACCATGCAAAGAAGGGACAACCGAGGAGGCAGGTTACTGATGCGGGCTCCCGCACGCCCATGACTACCCGACGGGCTGTTTTTCATCTCCGATGCCCGCATTGCAGCATGAACGAATGTGCCTCGACATCTCTGCTGGCATGGTACGACTGGGATCGCACCTCGACGCATCCTTGCGCATACTGCCTTCCAGGTTTCGAAACCGGGAAGGAGAGTGTATGTGAGCGACGATATCGGCGCCGATTCGACGCTCGAGAGGGAGATTGCGCCGATTCTATCCATCGGGGATGCATTCCCGAAGATTCTCATCACTCGCACGAGGCATGAGCCCCATACCCGGGAGGGCGTGCTCGTGCTGAATTTCGCGAGGTGGCTGCTTGGCGGGTAGGGTTCTGAACGTCGCATTGGGATATCGCGCGACAGGGCACGCAGGGCTGTTTGTGCCCGCACGGGAAACGCCGTCGCCATGCGGGCGGCCTGTCGTGTCCGATTAGCCTTTTGCTAAACAGGCTTACGCCAACTCATGGGCAAGCCACCTGAGACTATTCACTTTGCTTATCGTTGACAAAGACCTGTGGCCTGCGGTTTTGTGAACGGCTCGTAAGCCACCCGCGTCGACTCACTTACTGTTGAAGCTGGTGGCTTGCAGGCTCAAAGGCGGTTGAGTTTCAAAACGGGCGTTTTCGGCGATATCGAGCCTCCAAAGGCGGCTCTCCGTGCCCCTTGGGACAAAAATAAAAACTCAATACTCTGAGTTTGAAAATGGTTTTTGAAGTTGTCCCAGCTTTTGTCCCCGAAGCCGATGAAACGCGACGTCGCGTCATTCAGCGGCACTCACTTCGAGATGCCGCCGAAAACTGGGTGCAACTGGAGTGACGAGACGGCAAAACTATAACCACCGAGTGGGAATAGAACAGACGTTCGATTCTGTGTTATAATGACTGCCAATGGGCGCGGTTTCCTTCGAAGCCCCGCCCATTGCTATATTTGAACTGATATCGGCGAAAACCCAAGCTCATGGAGGGCTGTTGCGATGACATACGATTTCAAGAAGGAGTTCAGAGAGCTCTACAAGCCGTCGGGCAAGCCGAATGTCGTAACCGTTCCGCCCATGAGCTACGTCGCCGTGCGGGGCAAGGGCGATCCCAATGCCGAGGGCGGCGAGTACCAGAACGCGTTGCCGCTGCTCTACGGCGTCGCCTATACCATCAAGATGTCGAAAAAGGGCCCGCGGGAAATTGAAGGCTATTTCGACTTCGTCGTGCCGCCGCTCGAGGGCTTCTGGTGGCAAGACCGCGCCGATGGCGAAATCGATTATGCGCGGAAGGACGACTTCAGCTTCATCTCATGCATCCGCCTGCCCGATTTCGTCACTCGCGAGGATTTCGACTGGGCCGTTTCGGAAGCCGCCGCCAAAAAGAAGCTGGACTTCTCGGCGGTTGAGCTGCTGAGGGTTGACGAGGGCCTTTGCGTTCAATGCATGCACACCGGGCCCTACGACGGCGAACCGGCAACCATAGACGCCATGCGCGCATTTGCGGCGGAGCAGGGCTACGCCCCCGACTTCTCCGAATCCCGCCTCCATCACGAGATCTACCTCTCCGACCCACGCAAGTGCGCGCCGGAGAAGCTCAAGACCGTGATCCGCCATCCCATCAAGGCGATGTAGCGAAACGAGCGGCGCCGCGCGCTCCGGCTTTTGGGGTTTAGCAATTGCCGGTCCATGTTAATCGGGCAGGCTGCCCAGCCTCCCGGCGAAAACTTGCGCGGACCGTGGGCATATTGCCTTCTCGGTTTCGAAACTTTCAAATAATTAGAGTTTCGAAACCGAGAAGGAGCGAATGATGATTTGGGTAGACCGCAATGCATACATGGAGCGGCTTTGGGCACTCGAAGGCACCCGAAACATCAAAGTGGTCACGGGGATGCGCCGTTCCGGCAAGTCCGAGCTTATGAAGGCGTTCTCCGCCTCTGTTGCTCAGAAGGATCCGTCCGCCAACAACATCTACATTGACTTGCTGGATCTCGACAACGAGCCGTTGCTCGAGTACCACGGTAAGCGCCATAACTGCCGCGTAGGGTACCCGAAGACTTCCTAGGAGGTCTCCTGGAGGAGTCCTAGAAGAGCTTCGGTTTTAAGCGTGGTGATGGCGCAATCGCCATATGAGCAGGCACGGGTGATTGATGCCGGCGACGATATGCAGACCCGCGGGAATCTACGCCCGGCGCTTCCTCGGCTCGGGCAGCTCCTGAAGCATGCCCTCCACGATGGTGCGCACGGCGGCTTTGTCCTCCACGTCCACGAGCAGCATCTCCGCAGCGCCCTCGTAGGGCACGGCGGGCACCGAGAGCAGCGTGCGCGAGGACTCCGTGCTCTTCACCAGAAAGCGGTCGTCGTAGACGCCGCCGAAGAGCTTGCCCGACGCATAGAGCAGATACTCGCCCATCATCTTCCGATGCGAGACCTCCGGCACGTCGGCCAGCAGGTCGAGGACGTATTCCGGGTATTCTGCGCTTGACGCCATGCGATGCCCCTCCCTTAATTGGCCCAGGTATCACCCGTCTCCTATAGCGAGTGAATATAAAAATAGGGCAGAGTCGCTTGCGCAAGTCCGCCCCTAAAACCGTGAAGGTTTTGCTATCTGCAGGCTATTCTACCAACCCGAGCGATTCTGTCAACCTGCGAAGGAACTCGAGCGCGGAGCGAGCTGCGGCGTCGGGCCCCTTGTCGGGCAGCGCCTCGGTTTCGCCGTCGGCCCTGGCGAACATCTCGGCGAGCTCGGATGCGGCGCGCGAGCGCGAGGAGCCCTCGGGTACCAAGCCGGAGTGCGCCACGAGCACGGTCGCGACCTCCTGCATGGCCGTATTCCCCATCCACTTCCTCCTGGTCGCCTTGGGGATTCCCACGGCGGCGACCCTTCGGGAGACGCCACTGGACGCCGAGCCCCGGGCGGCGCCCCTCTCGGCGAAGCAGTTGATCAGGCACGAGCCGTGCGCGGCGCAGTTGCGGACGGACTTCACGCGCTTGAGGTCGTAGTGGAAGGCCTCGAGGCGCCTGTCGCCCCATCGCCTGGCGCAGAAGCGCACGAAGTCGATGAGGGTGCCGAACGAGGTGAGCTCAAGGAAGGCCCAGGCAGGCATGTCGCCGGAGTACTTCGCGTAGAGGCTCGAGCTGTAGGGGCTGCGGCCGCTCATCTTGAGCTCGCGCAGGCGGTACTCCCTGTTTGCAGTGGTAAGCGATGCCATGTAGTCGGCCACGATGGCGTAGCCGTCCTCTCCGCGGTCCTCCATCTCGCGAAGCAGTGTCACCTTCTGGAAGTGCTCGATGTCGAGCGTCATGCCGAGCAGGGCGTGGCGCAGCTCCTGGTCGAGCGCCGCGAGCAGGCGCAGCTGGCCGAAGTCGAGGTCTACGTAGCGGCCGTCGCGCGGGCCTCCCTCGTATTTCGAGAAGAGTTTGCGGTAGGATGCGAGCTTGAAGAAGTTGCACTTGTCGCGCAGGTAGTCCGCGGCCTCTTCCTCGGAACACAGTTCGAAGGCTACGCCCTTCTGCTTGAGGTGCTCTATCTGCTGCTCGATCGTGAGGATCGGCTTCCTATCGTGGGGTTCGGCCATGCTCGTTCTCCTGTCATAAAAAGTATTGCCTATTTTACCAGCATGTTCTCGACATTCGGTGGAGGCCTCATCGTCGACTCATGAGCAAGCCGCCTGATACGACTCCCTTTCCCTGCCAGCAGCGCAGTCGCCTGACCTGCGGCTTTGGAATCGCGTTGGAAGCCGCCCGCGACCAATCATTTGCAGTTGTTGCGAGTGGCTTGCGCGTGATGCTGCGGTTGAGTTTCAGAAACGGGCGATTCCGCCCAATCGGGCACCCGAATCACGGCCGGAAGCTCCTTTGGGACAAAAACAAAAACTCAAAGCCCTGAGTTTGAAAAAAGTTTTTGAGGTTGTCCCAAATTTTGTCCCCGAAGCCGACGAAACGCGACATCGCGTCATTCGGAGGCACGCGTTCCGTGTCGATGCCGAAAACTGGGTGCAACTGGAATGACGGGACGACAGAACCAAAGCCATCGAGTGGGAATAGTCGATATTCGGCGGTTGCAAGCCCCTGACCTGCGAATACAGGCCAGGGGCTTTTCATTTGGCAGCTTCAGGGCAACCTATAGGCAACCCTTACGGCATCGCAGGGATTCATGTCAGCACTGATCAATGCCTGCGATGCTTTTGCTTGCGCTGCACGAGCGTGGAAATACGGACACACGAGCGTGGATTTTCAGACGCATGCTGAATGAGAGTGGATAATCTCCCACTTTGAACCTTTCTTGGAGCTCAAAGTGGGAGACTTTCCACTCTCATTTTTTCGGCATGTGCCGTGACCGCGCGCGAGGGCGGCCATACGGTTGAGATCGTCCGCGTTGCCAGCAAGAAGATCGCTGGTTGCCTGTGATGCCAGTACTGCTTTGCCCATGAGGGCGCCTGCGTACAGAAGGATGGCATGGCCGACGTGATCGAGTCGCTGAAAGACGCCGACATGGTTGTATTCGCTTCGCCTATCTACTGGTTTGATATTACCGCGCAGGAGAAAGCGGCCATCGACCGCCTGTACGCCTTTGGTGCCACGGGATTCCCGTTCACTAAGACGGCCCTTTTGCTCGACAGCCACAGTGAAGGCGTCTATGATGCGGCGATCGCTATGTACAAGTCCACATGTGAGTACTGCAAGTGGGGGGACCAGGGCATTGTCACCATCAGCGTCATGACCGAGCGCGATAGCATGGCCTCCTCGCCTAAGCTGGAAGAGGTGCGAGAGCTCGCTCGCAAGCTTGCCTAAGAACAAGAAGAATGCATGGCAATCAGCGCTAGCGGAAGTGCTCGCGGTCCTTATCAAGAGGATTGCTGATTGCCATGCACTTGGCTATCTCCGAGACCCTGCCGGGGCAGGAATCGAGCTGAAGGCTGCGGGTCAAAATCGGGAATATGACTCCCGATTTTGACCGGTTGGCGTTTGTGCGAGGTTATGGACTCCATAACAGGAGGCGATTGCCGGAGCAATTGCGAAACGGGGCTGCGGCTGGGCATATATTTGAGACATTCGTTGTCTCGGAAATACTGAAAAGCTTTATGAACGCGGGGAAGAGCCTTCGTGACGTATGGTTCTACCGGGATCAAAAGAAGCGCGAAATCGATTTGCTCATCCAAGAGGGTCATATCTTACATCCCGTCGAGGTGAAGATGTCTGCTACGGTGGGTAGAGACGCGGTGAAGAACTTTTCCTGTATTGAAAGTCTGTCTGGCTATGAGATCGGGTTTGGGCACGTTGTCTGCCAAACTTCTGATCCATATCTCATTACCAAGGATGTCCAGGCAGTTCCCGTGTGGAGCATATGATTTGTGTGGCGGCGGAACTTTGCTTGAGTCATCGACGCCATTTCTTTTGCATCTTTTGCTGCCCTTTGCAACTTTTGCTAATTTTTGCAAGTTTTGCTAATGACTGGCCAAAGGGAGTCGAAGCATTGATGCTGACATTTTTTAACGCAGAAAAATAATCGAAAAGCAATTATTCTGCGTTAAAATATTGCTAGACAGTAGTTCATGAGGAAAGGACGCTCATGCGCCGGAAAGCAGACAGGCTCCTTAAGGAATGGCGAGACAAAATCGATAGGAAACCTCTGTTGGTCAAGGGCGTTCGCCAGTGCGGCAAGACCTATCTGCTCAGAACATATGCACGGGATCTTTTCGAGTCGGTCGTCTATATCAATCTCGAGAATGACCGATCGGCTCGGGCTGACTTTTCGGGCGGTCTCGATCCTCATTCGATTGTGCGTGCGATTGAGGCCCGCACGGGACAGCGCATCGTACCGGGTAAAACCCTGCTATTCATTGACGAAGTCCAGGCATGCGAGGAAGCGCTTACTTCCCTTAAGTACTTTTGCGAAGATGCCCCCGAGTACTATGTCGCGGCTGCCGGGTCGCTCCTTGGGGTTGCCATTAATCATCAGTCGTATTCGTTTCCCGTTGGAAAGACCGATTTGATCGAGATGGCTCCGCTCGATTTCGAAGAGTTTCTTTGGGCGATGGGGCACGACCGGCTGGCTGACGAGATTCGTTCGTCATTCGAATCGATGGACCCTCTTGCTCCGAGCCTTCACGACAAAGCGCTGGGGCTCTATCGACAGTATCTTGTTATTGGCGGAATGCCTGAGGCTGTCCAAACGTATGCTGAGGCTCAGTCGGTCATCGATGTCGCCGAAAAGCATCGGATTATCCTCGACGGCTACTCTGCCGACACCAATAAATATGCTGATGAGCGTTTGAGTGCAAAGACGCGTGCGTGCTTCGATTCCATCCCGCAGCAGCTTGCCAAAGAGAATCGTAAATTTCAATACAAGGTGGTGCGCTCGGGAGGCAACGCGTCTCTATTTGGAGACGCCCTCGATTGGCTTGTATTGTCAGGCACCGTGAAGCGTTGCAGCCTGGTTGGGCAGATTGAAAGTCCTCTAGAGGCGTTCGTTAACCCTTCGTCTTTTAAAATCTATCAGGCGGATACGGGGCTGCTTGTCTCCAAGGCAGGTGCTCAGCGAGCCGACATTCTCGCTGGAATCGGTGGCACATTCATGGGTGCGCTTACCGAAAACTACGTTGCCCAACAACTTTCAGCCATTGGCTATCCACTGCATTATTGGGCTCGAGATAATCGCGCGGAAATCGACTTTGTCGTAGAGAGACAGGGGTGTGTGTCTGCGATTGAAGTTAAAGCGGGGGAGAATACGAGGTCTCGAAGTCTGTCCTCACTTAAAAAGAGCCATCCGGGCGTGCGTCCTATCAGGCTTTCAACTAAACCCTTTGGATTGAATGATGGGATGATGTCTGTCCCACTTTATGCAGCGTTTTGTCTATAGGGGATGATTCCATTGTAACGATAGGGCCCGGAACGCAGTGCTGCTTTCCGGGCCCTATCGTTTTGTGAGTCTACAATGGTTCGACTGCCGTTGGTTTAGTCAAACAGGCTCGGCATGTCGTTTTCCTTCATGAGGGCACCGGCGGAGGGCAGGCTCTGCGCGGTGAACTTTTCGGCCGAGACGCCGGCGCCGAGGATGTCCTCGGTCGTGCCGACGGTGGTGACCGAGCGGCCCTTCTTGGCCGTGAATGCCTGGACGCCCTGCGTGTTGGTGGTCGTCTTGGTCTTGAGCAGCGAGGTGTTGAAGTTCATCAGGCGGTAGTCGCTCGAGACCAGCGCGATGTCGCGATCTTCCTTGAGCACCTGGGCATACAGCAGCTTACTGCCGCCGTAGATGGCGTTCTTGAGGCGCTTGCGGTTGGTCTTGGTGACATATCCGGAAAGCGCAACGCGCACCACACGACCGTTCTCAAAGACGAATAGCACGTCGGCCTTGTAGTCCTCGGGGTCGATGACCCAGATCACACTCTCGTCGGGCTCCATCTCAAGATCGGTCGGCAGGTACGAGCCCAGCTGGGCGGACTTGGTGTCCTCAAACTGCGCGACCTTGCACTTGTACACCTGGCTCTTGTTGGTAAAGACCAGCAGCTCGTGCGTGTTGGAGGACGGGAACTCAATAAAGGGCTTGTCGCCGTCTTTGTACTTGAGCGTAGCGGCCTTCTTGAGCACGCGGTCGGTCATCTTTTTGAGGTAGCCATCGCGCGAGAGCATGATGGTAACGGGGTACTCCTCGACCTCGGGCTCCAGGCTCACTTCGATAACCTCATGGGGCTCAATCCTGCCCGTGCGGCGCGGCATCACGTACTTCTTGTTGACCGCGGCCAGCTCGTCGCTGATGACCTTCTTGATGTTGTCCTCGCTGGAGAGAATCTCCTCAAGCTCGGCAATCTCGCCCTCGAGCTTGGCGATGTCCTTGGTGCGGTTGAGGATGTACTCCTCGTTGATGTTGCGGAGCTTAAGTTCGGCAACAAACTCGGCCTGGGTCTCATCGATGTCGAAACCCTTCATAAGGTTGGGCACGACCTCAGCCTCGAGCTTGGTGCCACGGATGATAGCGATGGCCTTGTCGATGTCGAGCAGAATCGCCTCAAGGCCGTGCAACAGGTGCAGACGCTCGGACTTTTTGCCCAGGTCAAAGTTGATGCGGCGGCGCGTGGACTGAATGCGCCACGCGACCCACTCGTGCAGGATCTGGCGAACGCCCATAACGCGGGGGTAGCCGTCGACCAGCACGTTAAAGTTGCACGAGAACGAATCTTGCAGCGTGGTCGAGCGGTAGAGCTTCGCCATGAGCTTATCGGGATCGACGCCGCGCTTAAGGTCGATAGCGATGCGCAGGCCCGAAAGGTCGGTTTCGTCACGGATGTCGGCGATTTCCTTGGCTTTGCCCTCTTTGGAGAGCTTGACGATGCGCTCGATGATGACATCGGTCTTGGTAGTGTAGGGGATCTCGTACACCTCGATGATGCGCTCTTCGGGAATCCAGCGCCAGCGGGAGCGAATCTGGAAACTGCCCAGACCTGTCTCGATGATCTTCTCCATCTCCTCGCGGCGGTAGATGATCTCGCCGCCGGTCGAGAAGTCGGGCATGGGCATGTACTCGAGCAAGTCGCAGTCGGGATCCTGCAGGTAGTGCATGGTGGCGGTGCAGACCTCGTTAAGGTTGAAGCCGCAGATGTCGGACGCCATGGCGACGCCGATGCCCTTGTTGGCCGAGACAAGGATGTTGGGGAACGTGGTGGGTAGAAGACGCGGCTCCTTCATGGCGCCGTCGTAGCTGTCGACAAAGTCGACCGGGTCCTTATCGATGTCCTTGAAGATCTCGGCACTGATGGGGGAGAGCTTGGCCTCGGTGTAAC
>CATWBO010000009.1 GCA_958349055.1 uncultured bacterium | reverse complement strand
GCTTCAAGCTGTTGTTGTTCCTCGCCGCTTCCGCGGCTCGAGGCCCCCGTTCTCCTCGGCGGGGTTGTCTAAGGGTCTTGTTGAAACTCTGCCTTTTGCTGAAAGAAAAACGGGGGATGCGGTGTGCATCCCCCGTTTTTGTTGCGGTTAGTCTAGGTCAATAAACTTGGTGCTTATGACATGGCCGTCTTTTACTAGCATTCTGGCCATGGTGGGGCCTCGGGTGCCTCTGGGGTAGCTGGCGCTGCCCGGGTTGAGGACTAGGCAGCGGCCCACTTGGGCTTCTTTGGTTACGTGGGTGTGGCCGTTGATGGCTACGTCTACGGATCCCACCGGAAGGTCTTCGCGGTAGTGGGCTACGGCGAATTTGAGGCCTTCGTAGGTAAAGAGCGCAAGACGGTCTACATCGGGGCCGTAGTCGCGGTAGTAATCGTTGTTGCCCAATACGGCCCGCACGGGGGCGATGGTGCATAGGTGCTCGTAGTCCATCTCTGACGTGAGGTCGCCGGCGTGGATGATCAGGTCTGCGCCCTCAAGCTCATCCAAGAGCGCAGGCGATAAATAGCCGTGGGTGTCCGAGATGATGTCGATGCGCTTGGCGCTTGCGCTGTTCATGGGATCCCTTCCGCAAAAAAACGATTCGGCAGATACATACAAAAAAGGCCCCACGGCTCCGCAGACGATGGGTCTACAGGGCTGCGGGGCCAGTGTGCTAGAGACTCAGAGCCTTCTTGAGCGGCACGACGCGGCGGCGCGAAACCGGCACGCGTTCGTCGACGCCCGTAATGCCCAGCTGGATGGCGCCCGAGGGCACCGTCTCAACGTCCGTGACGCACGCCAGGTTGACGATATAGCGGCGGTGAACACGGAAGAAGCCAAAGTCGCAGAGCTTGGCCTCAAACTGCGCCAGCGAGGTCGTCGACAAAAAGCGATCATCGACGGTATAGATGCAGGAGTAATCGTCCTTGGCCATGATAAAGCGAATGTCGTCCACGGGAATGAGCACCTTGCGGCCGCCCTTTTCCACCGGGATACGCTCGATGGTCACCTTGCTGTCCGTGACCGGCTTGGCGCGCTGCATAACCTTCTCGATCGCGCGATCCAAGCGAGCTTCCTCGACAGGCTTCATCAGATAATCGACGGCATCCACGTCGAATGCCTCGACCGCATGGTCGCTATACGCAGTCACAAACACGATCGCTGGCGGATTTTTGAGCTTATGCAGCGCCTCGGCAAGTTGCAGGCCCGAGGCACCGGGCATCGAGATATCGAGAAACACGACATCCACGCGACTTTCCATAAGCATCTCGATGGCGGAGCGGACGCTCGACGCCTCCGTGATCGTGCCGATCTTGCCCGTTTGCTCGAGCAGGAAGCGAAGCTCCGAGCGAGCCGGCGCCTCATCATCCACAATCATCGCACGCAGCATAGGGATAAAACCTTTCGTCAACTAACTACGCCGGGCATCCGTCGCATGACGTTGAGCCCGTAGCCTTTTATTTTACTCTTGAATGTCGAAGATGCTCTCTGACAAATCAAGATGAAGGAGCACTTTGGTGCCCTTGCCCGGCGCCGATTCGACACGCGTATAGGAGTGCGGCCCATAAAAGCGATGGATGCGCTCCGAAATATTGTGCATGGCCACACCGGCGCCGCCACCCTGGGGAGAGCTGGCGTCGGGACGGGCAGAACGCTCGTCAAACAGTCTGGCGGCGGTACCCTCATCCATGCCCACGCCATTATCGGCCACGGCAATCAAGATTGCATCCTCGCCGTCTTGGTGAACGGTCACGTCGATCCTCAGGGCGTCGTCATCGCCCATACCATGACGTACGGCGTTCTCGACAATCGGCTGGATCACGAACGCCGGCACCAGCGTATCTTCCACGTCCTCGGACACATCGAACGTCGCAAGCACGCGGTCCTCGCCAAAGCGGGCCTTCTCAAAGGTAAGGTAGCGCTTGGTCTGTGCGACCTCGCGCGAGACCGGAATAAGCGATCCCGAGTTGTCGAGCGTGGCACGATAGAACGATGAGAACTCACGAAGCAGTTCGCGGGCCCGCAGCGGGTCGGTGCGCGTAAACGATGCAATGGTGTTCAGCGTGTTGAACAGGAAGTGCGGGTTAATCTGCGCTTGCAGCGCACGCACCTCGGCGCGCGCTGTGAGTTCCTTTTGCACCTCGAGCTCGTGGATAGCGAGCTGCGTGGACAAGATCTCGGCAAAGCCCGAGGCAAGCGCGTACTGGGTACGGTCGACGGCGCGCGGGGTCTTATAGTAGAACTTGAGCGTGCCGACGGTACGATCGCCCACCTTGATGGGGGCGATAATGCCGGCGGGGACTTGGTTGTGTGAGCCGTCCGAGCCCACGACATCCACCATACGGTTGAACGACTGCACGATGCCATGTTCGATAACGTAGCGCGTGGCAAGCGTGTGGATGGGAGAATCTGGCAGTAGTTTTTTCTCAAGCTCGCCCGCGCAAGCCAGCACGTTGCCCTCGTCGGTGATGGCAACCGTCATGGCACGCGTCTCGGGCAAAATGCGCCGGCACACCAAACGCGCCGACTCCTGCGTCAGACCGCCCTTAATGTCCTCGAGCATGGCCGAGGCCACCGAGAGCGTCTCCTCGGTGTACTGGGAGCGCACCGAATCGGGATTGAGCGTCAAAAAGATAAAGATGCACAGAAAGATGCACAGCAGTGCGCAGGCAATCACCGTGGCGATCGGCTCGATACCGGTCACCAAGGCAAAAATAAAGTACACCAGCACGCAAATGGCGCAGGCAACGGCAATGATGCGAAAGATTGATATTGAACTATCGCGCTGGGCGCGGCGGTCGATCATTCGGCCCCCTCCAGGATACTGATCAGTTGTGCGTCACGCCAAAGCCCGTCCATGATCTTGGGCCAAAAGCTCTGGAAACGCAGGTAGCTTGCAGCGTTTTGGCGCGCATAGGCCTTTGCCTCGCCGATACCATGGCGCCAAATGCGCAGGTAGCCCTCATGCTCGCGGGTAAACACGCTGCGGACCATAGCGGTCTTGCGCACGCGGTCGTCGAGCTCGCGCGAAATCCACGGGCCCGGGTAGGGCATGAGCGATGCCGCCGTAACGGGAATGAGCTCCTTTTGATGCGCGGCGAATGTCAACTTGGCCCGTTCGTAGTACCAACGGTATACATCCTGCATAAAGCGCGGTGAGCGCTTTTCGGACTCCGGAGGCAGATGGCGCACGGTCCACTCGTTATCGAACCACACGTCGTAGCCAAACATGCGCATGTTAAAGAGGTAATCCAAGTCCTCGCCGCGGGTGATAAACGGGTCAAAGGCCACACGCGTAAAGGCGCGGGCGTGCAGGGCCATCAGGCCACCGCACACGTAGTTGGAGCGCGAGATGCGGGTGCCCGAGAGCGCCTTTTTCATCCAACGGTTGAACTCGATGCGCTTGGTCCACCAACGATGGCAGATGCCCGCCTTGTCCGTGGGAGCCAGCGGCGAGCCGTCGCGATCGTAGAAATAGCCGCTCTTGACCAAGATCGGCAGGCCCTGGCGCGTCTGCTGCCCCAGAGCATAGGTCGCACGCTTCATAAAGTCGGCATCGATGACGGTCTCGTCGTCATCCAAAAAGACAACCGCATCGTGTCCCAGCACGGCGGCGCAGGCAAGGCCCATGTTGCGAATGGCGCCGTAACCGCGCAGGCTCACGCACTCACCCGAGCCCTTGGGCGCGATCTGCGCCACACGATCGGCGATACGCGATGCCTGAGTATTGGTGACAACAGTGACCTTGAGCGTAGGATGCGCGTTGACGATATCGTGCACGCGCAGCGACACATCGGCCGTGGCAGAAACGGGACAGACCACCAAAAGGATGATGCGCGGGATGTCGCGCACCTGCTCAAGCGAGGCCAGACAGCGGTCGAGTTCGGGATTGGCGGCGTTGAGTCGCGTCGAATGATCGTAGGTGCCCGGGGCGTTTGCGCGAGCGTCATCGCCCGCCCAATACGTTGGAATCACGACCGTGGCGTTCATGCCTTACCCTCCCTGCAACACAAAAACGGGGCGCCGCCAAACACAGGCGACGCCCCGCGACCTAGCTGACTCCATCATACCCACTTGGGCTAATCATTGTTCGGAAGTCAGAATGTTTATTGCGGATAACCCCAAAAGAGTATCGCGGCAGACGCAATTACCGACCAGTTCCTATGCGGCCTGCTCTGCCGTCTGAGACATGCGGGACAGACGGACCAGCAGCACAAAGCCCACCACCAGCAGCACGCCGATAGACAGGACGCCCAGCGAGGGGTTGCCGGTCAGCGAGGTGACGACCGACACCAAGAAGGTGCCCATAACACTTGCATAGCGGCCAAAGATATCAAAGAAACCGTAGTACTCGTTGGACTTTTCCTTGGGAATAATGCGGCCGAAGTAGCTGCGGCTCAGCGCCTGCACACCGCCTTGGAACAGGCCGACCAAAATGGCAAGCACCCAAAACTCAAAGGCGGTCTTGAGGAAGAACGCGGCAAAGAGCACGATGCCCATATAGGCGGCGACGGCCACCAGGATCATATTGAGCGTGCCCACGCGACCGGCAAGCTTGCCGTAGATAATGGCGGACGGGAAGGCCACAAACTGCGTAACGAGCAGAGCCAGCACCAGTTGGGTCGAGTCGATGCCCAAAGCCGATCCATAGCTGGTTGCCATGGAAATGACCGTGTGCACGCCGTCGATGTAGAAGAAGAACGCGATCATGTAGACCAGCACGGTCTTGTTGCGAGCGATCTCGCGCATGGTGTGTCCGACCTCGGAGAACACGCCGCCCACGATGTGGCCGATGGTGTCCTCGGGACCACGCTCGCGACCGTACTTTTGCTTATAGGTGCGAATGAGCGGCAGGGTAAAGATGAGCCACCAGGCACCAGTGATGACAAACGACAGACGCGTTGCCAGCATGGTGGGGACACCAAGAGCGGAGCCACCCATGATGAGCGCCAGGCAGACGATGAACGGCACGGTGGAACCGATGTAGCCCCAGGCATAGCCCGAGCTGGACACGGCGTCCATGCGATCGTCCGTGGTGATGTCGGGCAGCATGGCGTCGTAGAACGTCATGGACGAATTGAGGCCGATGGTGCACAGCACGTACACGGTCAAAAATGCCATGGCGGACATTGGGATAGCCTGCGCCAGGCAAAGAACCAGGCCCGTGAGGAAGAAACCCAAGAAGAACTTGATCTTGTTGCCGGCGTAATCGGCAAGCGCGCCCAGAATGGGCATGAGCATGGCAATGACCAGCGAGGCAATCGTCTGCGCGTTACCCCAGGCGACTACCAGGTCTGCCGAGGAAGCTCCGGTATTGATGGCGTTAAAGTAGATGGGCACCACCGAGGTATTGAGCAGCACGAGGGCCGAGTTTCCCACATCGTACATGACCCAGTTACGCTCGAGCTTGGTGTATTTCATGAACAGGGCCCCTTCGTATTCGCCCGATATGCAGTTAGTTCATCGTACCCCAATTGTCCAGAACCGCTGGTAAGGATTCGGCAAAGGGGCACGCGCGGGCCCTATTCCTCGCGGTCGAACTCCTCATCGGCATCGAGCACGCGGCCGCTGTAGTTGACGTGACTGGTCACGGCCTCCATATCACCGGTCTCGATAAAACGCGCGACCGTGCACTCGTAATCGACCAGCGCGCGATCAAAGACCTCGGGGAAACTCTCGTTCGAGACCTCATCGGTAAAGGGATTCTTCCATGTCAGATGGCCCAGGTTACCGGTGCGCTCGGGCAGCTCCGTCGTCACGCGATGGGCAAGGCCGTCGAGCAGCGAGTAGTCGTGCACCAAGCCCTCAACCAGCGAGATCGCGCGCGTCTTTACGGAGCCGGCCGGCTCAATCGCACGGTAAAGTCGCTGCATATTGGCAACGGCAGCACCGTACTCCCCCGCCGGAATGTCAATGCCGTACACGCGTCCGGCAACATAGCTCATCAGCACGCCGGCCACGCGACTGATGCGATCGGTGGTGACGATCTCACCCGCCGGCGGGTAATCGTCGACCGTAGCGCCATCGCGTTTAAGCTGCAGCATCAGTACATCCAGGTCGCTCTCGATCACGGCATGGACCTGACTGCTCGAATCCTCAAGCTCGGGATCGGACTCCACGATGCCAAACTGCTGCTCATAGACAAAGGGATGGGCGTTGCGGTCGAGCACGTAATGAGACAGCAGGCCCAGCGCAAAGGCGCGACCCAAGCTGGCGTCGCGCGGCAGCAGATGCGACACGCCGTCGCGCAGGCACGCGAACTGGCGAGACATGCGCGAGCGATGCATGACCTGCGCCAGCAGCGTACAGTCGGAAACACGCGGTGTCAGAATGTGAAAGAAAAACGGGTCGGGGCCTTGGTTGCCCAAGATAAAGGCAATGCGCTCTTCATCGGACGCGATGACGCCCTGCGGAAGACGGTCGATGCTTTCCTCGCCAAACAGATGATGGGTGATAAGCGCGGGCATAATGATCCTTTCGATTTCATTCGATGCCACCCATTATGCCCACCGCGCGCCCATGCCAAACCTGCGATGGTAAACGACGGCACGCAAGCCTCTTACGCAAGCCCCAGGTGCGACTTGACCTCGGCGGCACGACGACGGGACACCGGCACCGTCGAGCTCACGCGGTCGAGCCTGAGCTCCATCAACCCCGTGGAGCCAATCTCAACATTGTGCACGTCTTCCAAATTGACCAGATAGCTGCGATGAACGCGAATAAAGCCCTCGGAGCCCAAGCGACGCTCGAGCGAAGAGATCGACTCATTGATCAGGTACGTTCCCTCGGCGCAGATGGCGTTGCAAAAATCGGCGCGCGCCTCAAAGTAGCAGACGTCTGCGGCGGGAATGAACACCTTTTTGCCCCCGCGATCCACCGTCAGACGCAAAGGCTGGCGCGGAGCGTGGATAACACGGCGGGCACCCAAGGCTGCCTCGATCTTGTCGAGTGCCTTTGACAGACGTGCGTCCTCGACCGGCTTGACGATATAGTCGACCGCATCGAGGTTATACGCATCGGCGGCAAACTCGGCAAACGCCGTCACAAACACAACCACCGGTGGCGTCTTTAAGTTCTGCAGCGTCTCGGCAAGCTCAATTCCCGAGCGGCCGGGCATCGTGATGTCCAAAAACAACACGTCGGGCTTGCTCGAGAGAATCGACTCCACGGCCTCGGTGACATTGCCTGCCTCGGCAATATGCCCCACGCGCGCGTCCTTCTCCAATAGATAGCGTAGCTCAGCCCTGATGGGAGGCTCGTCATCAACCACCAGGATGTTCCAGCCCTCGGACATGTTCGCTTCCTCTCTCTCCTCAATACACTCGCGTGCTACGCCGTCAACGGCGCCGGCTCATGCGGCTCGCCGTTCAACTCGACGATAACCTGCGTCCCCACGTCCTCCTGGGACTCCACGCGCATGCCGGAATCTTCTCCGTAAAAGAAATGGATGCGCTGAAGCACGTTGAAGAGCGCCAGGCCGCAACCTCGCTTGATGGAGCCGTCGGCGGTAATGCTCTCGGGCTCCTCTCGGCGATGTTGCTCAAACAGATGCGCGCAGACTTCTTCGCTCATACCGATGCCGTCATCTTCGACGATGATCTCCAAGCCGTCATCGGTCTCAAAAGCCCTAACACGAATAGAAAGCGGCTCGGTCTCGCGCTGCGCATGCTTGATGCAGTTTTCGAGCAGCGGCTGCAAGATAAACGGCGGCACCAGGCTGTCGCGCACCTCAAAGTCGATGTCGACCGAAACGCGCAGACGGCCGTCGCCATAACGAGCCTGCATAAGATTGATATAGCGAGTGCCCTGTTCTACCTCGTGCTCGAGCGTGGTGAGCGTATCGGAATCAGAAAGCGTCTGACGATAGTAGTTGGAAAAGTCGATCAGCAGCGATCGCGCCTTGTCGGGCTCGGTTCGAACGAGCGACACGATGGTGCTGATGGTGTTAAACAGAAAATGAGGATCGACCTGCGATTGCAAGGCGCGCAGCTCCACGCGGGCCGTGAGCTCGTCCTGGCGCTCGAGCTCAAAGCTCGCAAGCTGCGTGGAAATGAGGTCGGCAAAGCCCGAGGCAAGCGCCGTCTGGCGCATATCGATGCTGCTCAGACGGGGATAATACAGCTCGAGCGTGCCCACGCAATGCCCGCGCACGGTAAGCGGTGCGACAATACCGGCGCGCAGGCGCGGAAAGTAGCCACCCGTCTCATTGGAGGCATCGCGCGAAAACACGCTTTGCTCACCGCTGTTGATCACGTTGAGCGTAGTCCGCAACACCACCGGGGTGCCGGCGGGACACTTTGCCGAATCCTCGCCCCAGCTCGCCAGCACCTGCTTGCCGTCGGTAAAGCAGATGGCAGAGGCGATAGTTTCGGACAGGATGATCTTAGAGGCGCCTAGGGCAGCTTCGGGCGTAAGGCCACGCGACGTGTAGGCGAATATTTTTGAAGCGATGGCGAGCGTGCGGTCGGTTGCGCTCGACGTGAGGTCGTCGGGAACGACAAAGACGTACGAGAAGAAGAAGCACAGCATGACCAAGCCGGCAATGACGACAACGGCCGGAACTGGATTGGGATTATCGGTTAGATCCCAGATGAGCAGCAGGATAAGCAGCGGAACGACAATACCGAGCAAGATGGCTTGAACCACATGCTGAGCGGTACGAAAGACCTTGGTAGAGTTGTAGCTCTTGCCCAGAATCAGCCTATTGAGATCCACCGTCATCCCCTTCTTACTGACGCACCCCATAGCAATAAAGAGGGCCGCAAGCGACCCTCTCCATTGCATTATGCAATCAAATACTGTGTTTTACATCCAGCCATCGATGAACGGTAGCTTAGGCGCTGTACTTGTTTGCCTCGCCGAAGCTGCCGGCCTCGACAATCCAGCCGTCCTTCATGATGACGTCCATGTTGTCGGTGTTGAGCACGTGGATGTCGGCGGCGACGTCACCGTTGACGACCAGCAGGTCGGCACACTTGCCGGCCTCGATGGAACCGGTCTCGTCCTCGATGTGGCACATCTTGGCACCGTTGAGGGTGGCGCAGGTGATGGTCTCGACCGGGGTGAAGCCGATCTTGTCGACGAACTCGTACATCTCCTCGATGGAGCAGTTGCCGTACGGGGTGACAAAGGAGAAGGAATCGGAGCCGATCGTCATGACGACGCCGCGCTTCTTGGCCTCGCGCAGGCAGTCGTAGTTGCGCTGGAGCTCCTTCTCGACCAGGGTGCCCTCGTACTTGTCGTGCAGCTCGGGGACGTAGACGGGCGGATAGGTGGAGTACCAGGTGGGCAGGAAGGCAATCGTCGGGGTAAAGAAGGTACCCTGCTCGGCCATGAGGTCCATGGTGCGCTCATCGATGTCGAAGCCGTGAATCAGCTGCTCGCAGCCAAAGCGGACGGAATCGTAGGCAGCGGCGTGGTTGTTGTAGCAGTGGCTCCACACGGGAATGCCGACCATCTTGGCCTCTTCGACCACGGCTTGGATCTCCTCGGAGCAGTAGTGTTGGTCGCGACCGGAGTCCCAGCGCCAGATGCCGCCACCGGTAGCCCAGATCTTGATGGCATCGGGGTTCTCACGCAGGCGACGACGGACAGCCTTGCGCAGATCCCAAGGACCGTCGACCTGGTCGCCCCAGGGGTGCGATTCCTTGTTGAGCTCCTGGGTGCAGTGGTGGGAGTCGCCGTGGCCGGCAACGCGGCAGAAGCCAAGGCCGGTAGCCAGAACGCGCGGGCCCTTAAAGACGCCCTTGTCGATGCAGTCGCGAATCTGGATGCCAAAGCGGCCGATCTCGCAGACGGTGGTGAGGCCGTGGGTGAGGCAGTCGTAGGCCTGCTTGACGGCGACGGCCTGCTTCTCGAGGAGCGGTTGCATGACCCAGTCGGTGTCATCGTCGGTCAAGTTGCCCGAGAAGTGCAGGTGGGTGTCGATCAGGCCGGGAAGGACGGTCTTGCCGGCGGCGTCGATAACCTCAACGCCCTCGGGAAGGTCCTGCATGGCGCCGGCGTACTCGATCTTGCCGTTGTCGTCGACGAGAACGAGGGAGTTCTCGACCGGCTCGGCACCGGTACCGTCGATGAGCTTGCCGCCAACGATTGCATACTTAGTGGACATGGTTCCTCCTTATGGATCCATATAGTGGGCGAGGCCGTGTTGGGTTAAGGCCTCACAAAGCTACCCAAGTGGTGCCGGGTTCGGTGCGCGGGAGAGAGGGTCCCGCGCACCCGATCCGCCCCGGCTCGGCGTTACTTTTTGCGGGAATTGGTGAAAGCCATGAGGGCCAGGCCAATAGTCAACCAGCCGATCACGATGCTCCACTCCACCATGTTGAGGGAGGCGGGAGAGAACGGAATCACGAGCAGGCCGATGATGATGGCGCAGGCAGCGATAGCGAGGCCGATGCCGAACTTGCCGCCGGGAACTTCGTAGGGACGAGGCAGGTCGGGCTCGGTGAAGCGCATGCGCAGGCAGGCGAGGGCGACCATGCCGCAGGAGAAGATGAAGGCGAGAGCCGACACGTTGGTCAGAGGGATGAGCATGTTCTTGCCCAGGAACGGACCGATGACGGTGATGACGCCCAGGACGACGCAGGCAAGCTTGGGAGCGCCGGACTTGGGGTCGACCTCGGCGAATTTTTCGGGCAGCTGGCCCTTGCGGCCCATGGCGAGCATGATGCGGCTCGTGGCGCCGTAGAAGGAGTTCATCGGGCCCATGGGTCCAAGCGTGGCGATGACGAGCATGGCCAGGTACAGAAGCATGTTGATGCCCTTGAGGCAGGCGAGCGCGGGAACCGGGCTCTTAACAAACTCATGCCAGTCGAGGATGGTGCCGAACGAGTAGATGCAGACCATGTAGAAGCCGCCGGCGGCCAGCAGGGCCAGGGAGATGATCTTGCCGAACTTGTTCCAGTTGAGACCCTCGGCTGCTTCCTCAGCCTGCTGAGGAATGGTGTCGAAACCGGCGTAGAAGAACGGGGTCAGAACCAGGACCGACACGATGCCGGCGAACAGGCTGGTGCTCTCGGTAGCGGCCTTGCCGCCACCAGCGCCGGCGACCTGGGAGAACACGGGCATGGCGTTGTCCGGCGAGCCAGTGAACAGCGAGACGCCCATGGCGAGCAGCATGCCGCAGAGCAGGGCCTTGGTCAGGAAGGCCTGGAGCTTGGCGGCCGAGCTGGCGCCGCGGAAGTTGAGGAAGATGACGTAGACTGCAAAGCCGAGCGCGATCAGCGTCGGGAACAGGTAAACGTCAGCGCCCAGGATGGTATAGAGCTTGACGGCACGCAGCCACTCAAGACCGGGCAGGCTGCCGAACATCTCGGACACGAGGGTCGAGATGGCGATGGCCTCCCACGGGCACAGGATGCCGTTGCCCAGGGCCAAAAGCCATCCGGTGATGTAGCTCAGCGTACGGCCAAAGCTACGATCGACATACTCGACGATGCCACCCGAGATGGGGATAGCAGCCGTGAGCTCACCGAAAACAGCTCCGACGGGCACGAGGAAGATTGCACCCAAGAGGAATGCGATCATAGCGGGAACGGGACCGCCGCCCACGACCATCCAGTCGCCGACCTGCAGAACCCAACCGGTACCGATGATGGCACCAAAGCCGATGGTGAAGAAGTTCCAGAGCGAAAGCGTTTTCTTCATGCCGCCGTTATCCTCGACTGCAACCTCTGCGTTCTTGTCCGCCATTGTTCCCCTCCTTTCCTTTTTGACGCCCCTTGGCGTCACCCCTTGCGCAGCCTGTTTTGCCGCGCGCTTTAATTTCGTGGCTTTAAGATACGGCCTTGGCACAGCAACGCCGCTTGTGGCTCGACCGAAGGCAGAACTGTAAAACGAGCGGCGCCGTTTTTGGGACGAACGGCGGAAGACGTCATTCGTCTTGGACGCTTTCATCTTGTCTGCTTTTGAAGACCTGTTGCCGTGACGCTTGGCGCGCGGCGCGGCAACGTTCATACCATTTGTCAGGCTTTTGGCGCACATGCCCATGTGTCGTGCATCTTTTTATGTAGGATAGACAAGTTACACATGAGGCAAGGTGATTCGAATGGCATACGGATACAATGACGGCGACCAACGGCCACAAAGCGTGCGCCTTGCCGGCCGCACCACGCCAACGCCCAGAAGCACCTCCGACAACGACAGCCTGCAGCGCCCCCAAGAGCAGCTCGGGGCTTCTTCGCGGCAACAAAGCCGTACCGTGCAGCAGTCAGACCGCATGAGTACGAGCACACGCCAACGCCAGACCGACACATCGCAGCCACGCCGCTACGATCGCCGTAAGACCGACTACTACGTTAAGCGCACCTTTTCGCGACCTCAACGCGATCGCGGCAATTCAGCCCCTCACCCTGCGTCGCATACCACAAGCCACGCGCTTCCAGCCCGCCGCCTACGCCTTGCGTTTTGCTCCATCGCCGCCTGCCTCGTCTTTGTGTTTTTGGGATCCTGTATCTCCCACGGATCAGCCGGTCTTGAGCCCACTGCCGAGGACAAGCTGCTTAAAGCTCCCGTCGCGCCCGGTTACTCATTTGCCTTTTCGACCCCGCGCTCGCAATGGCAGGCCGGCACCATGCCCCACATCTACCAAATTGACCCCGCATGGTCGGAGCTGCCCTATGCCGGTGGCACTATTCGCGAAAACGCTTGCGGTCCCACTTGCCTCACCATGGTCTATATCTTTAAGACCGGCCATACCGATAAGACGCCGGTCGATATATGCGCACTGGCCGAAGCCGGCAACTACGCCCCCACTGGTGCCACCGAGTGGTCGTTTATGACAAGCGGTGCATGGCAGCTGGGGCTCAACGGAACACAGCTCTATAACGATCGCGAATCGATTACCCAAGCACTTCGCTCGGGTGCGCCCGTCATCGCCGCAGTGCGCCCCGGCACGTTTACCAACGTAGGCCACTATATCGTGCTCCACGGCATCGACGATGCCAACCAGATTGGCGTCTACGACCCCAACTCGGCCAGCCGCAGCGCCCGCCGCTGGGGCGTCGTAGAGGTCCTCAACGAAGTCGAAGCCATGTGGGCCTACTACTAGTCGTTTAAGAACGTCCCCAATGGGCACTCATTGGGGACAGGCTTAAATGAGTGGTTGTTGAGGACAGTCTTACGGACGCCGGCCGAGAGCGAACGAAAAGGGCTATCCCGAACTGCTTGGAACTGCCAGCACGGAAAGCGCATCCTGCTTTGGGACCCAATAGCGGGATGCGCTTTCCGATAGCGGCCCGTTTGGGAAACTAAGGGCCGCTTTTCGACAATAATCCGGGATGCATTTTCCGATTGAGGGCCTCAAGGGAAACCGCGCCCCATGTTGGACGCTCATTCTGGGATGTGCTTTCCGCAGTTGATCGATGCGGCCTTTAAGGACTGTCCCAAGCTGCCGGCAGGAAAGGAACGTCCCCAAGTGCCGGGTTTCCGAAGTCTGCAATGCTCCTCATGAACAGCCGCCTCAATAGCAAAAGCCCCCGCGGCCGAAACGGCCGCGGGGGCAACAGACCTGCAAGAGTTAACTCAAGTCCTCGCCATTTGATGCAATGACCTTTTGGTACCAGTAGAAGCTGTCCTTTCGGTAGCGATCGAACGTGCCTTTGCCCGTATCATCGGCATCGACATAAACAAAGCCATAGCGCTTCTTCATCTGCCCCGTCGAGGCCGACACCAAATCGATACAGCCCCACGGCGTGTATCCCATCAGGTCAACACCGTCCTCGACAATTGCATCGCGTAGCGCAAGAATATGCCTGCGCAGGTAATCAATATGATACGCATCGTGGACTTTGCCTTCTTCCAGCGCATCGAGTCCGCCCACACCGTTCTCAGCGATAAAGAGCGGAAGATGGTAACGATCGTGGTAGCCGGCAAGCGTCACGCGCAAACCCAGCGCATCGATCTGCCATTTCCAGGCAGTCTCTTTATCCTTGAGGTACGGATTGCGCAGCGTCGGAAACACGTTGCCCTCCGCCTTCTCGGCGATCACCTGGTCATCGGCGCACACCAAGCGCGAGCAATAGTACGAGAACGAGATGAAGTCGACCGTATGCTCGGCCAGATACTCCGTATCGCCCGGCTCAAAGGGCACGTGAACACCCTCTTTCTCGAGCGCACGCAGCTTCCAAGTAGGATAGGCGCCCGCAGCCATCACGTCAGTGTAGAAGTAGCGGCCGCGGTCCTCCTCATACGCAAGCCATACGTCCTCGGGCGCACAACGGTACGGATAGGTCGCACCGGCAGCGATCATGCAACCCACCTTGTTTGCGGGATCGATCTTGTGCAGGATCTCGACAGCGCGAGCGCTCGCCACAAACATATGGTGCGAGAACGCCGCGGTCACGGCTGCACGGTCACGCTCATCCTCGAGCGTGACGCCCGCGTTGAGATAGGACAGCGCCACGCTGTTGATCTCGTTGAAGGTGAGCCAATAACGCACGAGGCCCTGGTACGCACGTCCGACGGTCTCGACGTAGTGCGCATACCGCTCGATCATCTCTCGGCTTTGCCAGCCACCATAGCGCTCGACCAGAGCCAACGGATAGTCGTAGTGCGTCAGCGTTACGAGCGGCTCGATTCCATGCTCGCGCAGCGCCTCGAATACCTGACGGTAAAACTCCAAGCCCTCACCGTTGGGCTCGGCCTCCATCCCTGTGGGAAAAATACGGCTCCAACAAATTGAAAGACGCAGGCACTTAAAGCCCATCTCGGCAAAGAGCTCGACGTCCTCGCGCCAATGATGGAAGAAGTCGTTGCCCCAACGGCACGGATACAATCCGTCCGGATCGTCCACGGGCTTTTGTCTGCCAAACATCACATCCCAGCGGTCGGGACCCTGTGGAATCAGGTCGGAGTGCGACATACCTCGGCCGCCCTCGTTCCAGCCCCCTTCGGCCTGGTTGGCGGCGAGGGCACCGCCCCACAAAAAGCCCTCGGGCATACCGGCAGCAGACGCTCTGTCAAAGTAACCCATGTTACTCAGCATCCTCGGCAGAAGCTGCCGCGGCGTTCTCCTGCTCCTGTGCCAGGAGCTGGTTGTCGTACACCTTAAAGAACGGGTACCAGACCACAGCCATGACCACGATCAAAACGATCGTAAACACCCAGATGCGCGGGTCGAGGCACTGGATAAAGCCCTGAACGAAGATGGGGAACGTGCCGCTCACCAAGATGTAGAAGTTAGAGACAAGACCCAGTGAGACCGCACCCCAATACAGCAGGGCCGAGATCATGCCGCCCAGCACAAACGGAATCATGAGAATCGGGTTGAAGATGATGGGTGCGCCGAAGATCGCGGGCTCGGAGATACGGAAGAAGCTCGGCACGATCGATGCCTTGCCAAATGCCTTGAGCTGCTGCGACTTTGCCTTAAACGCGCAGAGCGCCACAAAAGAGAACGTATTACCCGTGCCGCCGATGAGGTTGATGGCCATCGACATGAGCGCCGGGTGGAACTCAAGCGGCTGCCCGGCAGCATAGAGCGAGGCGTTGGCGGCAAAGGCGGCAAGCGTGACCGGGGCGGTGATGGGCATCACGATCATGTTGCCGTGGACGCCAAAGCACCAAAACAGCAGCGTCATGAAGCAGATAAGCAGTGCGCCGGGTACAGAGTCAACTGCGACGGAAAGCGGGGCAGCGAGCAGCTTCTCGATAACCGAGGGGATGGACAGCGCGGGATCGATCATCTGGATCAGCAGGTTGCCGCCAAAGAAGATGAGGATGTTGGCGAGCATAGGTACGATGGCGCCAAAGGTATCGGACAAAAACGGCGGCACGCCATCGGGCATCTTGATGGTGATGCCCTTGGTCTGGCAGAAGCGCGTGACCTCGACGGAGACCAAGGCAACGATGATGGCGGTAAACAGGCCCTGCGCACCCAGATAGGTGCAGGGGACCGCCTGGAGCACGGACTCGTCAGCAAGCTGGTAGTAGGACGACGGCGCCGCGGCGATCAGGAACATCACCAGCGAGGTCATGCCGGCGTTAAGCTTGGGCATCTTGTAGGTGCCCGCCAGGTTATAGGCGATTGCGAACGTCACGATCACCGACAGTATGCCCATCGTCATGTTGAAGGGGATGAGCAGCGTGAGCTTATTGGCCGTGGCAAAATCGAGCCAAGGGCCAAAGACGGACCAGAACCCGCCCTGCGCCACCAGGTCGGCCGTGACCGGCGGGTTGGCGAGGATCATAAAGACGGCAGATACCAAGATGAAGCTGATCGCGCTCATAAAGCCCTTTTGCATGGAGGCAAAGTGGCGCTCGGTACCGCAGAAATTGGCGATAGGGGTCAGTTTTTCCTGAAGCAGGGTCATGAACTTTTCCATGGTCGCCTCCTAACCCAACAGCGACTGGGCGAGTGCCAGCACGTTGGCGGCGTTGCCCATGCCGTAGTCCTGTGCGGGGATGACCGCGGTCGGCTTACCGCTCCCCTGCTTGACGGTGTTGAGCTGGTAGGACACCTGCGGCCCCAAGAGCAGCACGTCATAATCGGCGCAGGTCTCCTGATACTCGCCGATACCCACCGCATCGATATCGAGCTCGATGCCGTTTTGCTCCGCGTATTTCTCGAGTTTCTTCATCAGAATGCTTGTAGACAGGCCAGCTGCGCAAACAAGAAGGATCTTCATAAGGGATTCCCTTCGCATTGATTGGTTGGATAGTCGCCGCACGCCGTTAGGCGTTCTTGGCTGCAGTGCGCTCATACAGGCAGATCAGCTCCTGCACGAGCTCCTGGGCAAGCATGGAGCACATGAGGTGGTCCTGAGCATGGACCAGCAACACATCCACCGACAGATGCTCGCCCGCCGCCTCGGTCGAAAGCAGCTGCGTTTGGATGTGGTGAGCCTTGATTCCCGCATCCTTTGACTGCTTCATGAGTTTGGCGGCAGCGTCAAAATCCTCCGCCTTTGCCTTTTCAAGGGCTTCGAAGGCAAGGCTGCGCGCCTCTCCCGCTGCAGCGACCAGCTGAAACGAAACCATCTCGGTTCCCTGATCGTCCATAACGGTCTCCTCTCCCGTGATGTTTGGTTTGTACTTGAATATTCGAAACGCCTATCTCCCGCCCGCAATCCTCGAGGTTTATTGCAGGCAGGCAGGGTTGTCGACAAAAGAAGCCTTAAGCCGTATGCGCTTGCACAAGCGCCATCAGCTCATGCCAAGACCGGCGCTCGCGTAAGCGCTCGACCCCCTGGCGGTCCATAAAGATCTCAGCGAGCAGCGAGCTCAAGATCCGCGCCTCATCGCCGCCCGACCGGGCAAACGACACCATAAAGACGATATCGACCTCATGGCCGTATTCGTCCCAAAGAATGGGATGTTCGAGCAGGCCCACGGTAACAAAGGCCTCGGCGCTCAAAGGATGCATCCCATGGGGCATAGCCACCCCGTTGCCAAACGAGGTAGCACTCGCGCTCTCGCGCTCGGCGACCTCTTGGGCAAACTGGGGATGGACACGGCCGCTCTCGACGGCGCGCTCGGAGAGATATCGGAGAACGGCCTGCTTCGACGACGCCTCAACGCGGTTGAAGAACAGGGCACGGCTAAAGAAAGAGCTCAGGGAGTTCGATTGCGCGGCGTCATCGCTCAACACCTTGCGGATAGCGTTGACATCGCTCGTCTCCAAGAAGAAATCGGCCTCGCGGACGGGCACGGGCAACTTGACGTTGAGCGGCACCGTTGTGAACACGTAGTCGATGTGCGAAAAATCGAGCGTTCCCACGCGGGCGACATCGCATGTCTCGATCGACTCGATATACATGCCAAACTGCTTGCGGTACTGGTGCTCGAGCATACGGGCGCTTCCCGCTCCCGAGGCGCACACGATCAGGATGCGTTTGCGACGCGGCTGGTCGGCTTGCTGCTCGAGGGCCAGAGCAAATGCCATGGCGATGTAGCCGAGCTCCTCATCAGAGGGCTGGCTGCCAAAATGACGCTCGAGTACCTGCGAGGTGCCGGCCGCCATCGAATAGGCCAACGGAAATCTCGTCTTGATATCGGGCAGCATGGGGTTATCCATATGCATGTGATATTCAAGGCGATAGCCCAGAGGGCCAATATGCCGAGCAAGGTTCATGCGAAGTTCAAGATCGCTGCTAAAGTCAAACCTAAACTCATCGTTGGCCGCACATACCATCTCGGAAGCGATCTCCCACATCTCGTCCGAGATAACGGCCGAGCCCTTCTCGGGCACGCCCGTGCCCCTGCCGAGCAAATGGATTGCGATAAAGGCAACCTCTTCTCGGGGCATGCTCACGCCCAGGGCATCCTTGATGTTTGCGGCAATCTGGAAAGCCGCAGCGTATTCGCGCGTTCCCTCCAGCTTTAAAACGTCCGATTCTGCAGCCGGGACATAGCAGCCCTGCTCGATGCGGCCAAGAGCGATGTAAAGATGCATGATGAGATTGCGGGATGCCAGCGAGCTCACCGTGACGGGCGAGGCAGTCAGGGCATCGTCCACACATGCGGCGATGACCCGCAGGCGCTCGGCGAGCTCTGCATCGTCGGTGTCGGGCAACACGGGCCTCACCAGCGAGGCCAGACACAGACGCCGTTGCGACTCCCCACCCGCAACGCGGATTCCGTAGCGAGGGCGCTTTTCGAGCGTCAAGTCAAATTGGGCGAGTTTCTGCTCTACCAGACGCATGTCATTGGACAGAGTTCGCGCCGAAACGTAGAGTAAATCCGCATACTCCTCAATCGTCACCCACTGGGACCGCATGAGAAGGTCGTTAAGAAGGAAGGACACACGGCCGTCGCGCGTATCAGGAATGCCCGGATGGGCCAGAGCCGCACCGTCTAGCAAGCGAGCAAGCTCATCTGCATGTGCAACATCGATACGATATTGCCCTTTGCTGCCAACGATGCGTGCAACCCCCGCAAGCTTGTCGTTTGCGCGATGGATATAGTTTCTCACGGCGCGCTCGCTTACCTCGAGACGCTTGGCAAGCACCGCGACAGCGACAGGTTGAGCGTCCTCGATCATATTTACAAGCTGCTTGATGCGAGCATCCATGTCCTCCTCCTTTCCCTGCGTCTAGTCTAACGCGGTAAAGAATGACACTCCACGTCGCGCTCGTTCCGCCAACGCGGAACAGGTTGCGGGGAGTCCAGCTGAACTTATAGGGAGCACGGAGAGAGGGCCCGAAAGCAATGCGTCGGTGTGGGATGGGCCTTCCCAGCCATTGGGCAGTCATTGGGGACAGACTTAAATGAGTGGTCTCTGGCTGCCAGGAACTGCCGACACGGAAAATGCATCCCGCTTTGAAGTTCGATAGCGGGATGCACTTTCCGCGCACGGCCTGTTTGGGAAACTGGGGGCCACTTTTCGGCCAAATTCCGGGATGTACTTTCCGGTTGAGGGCCTCAAAGGAAACTGTGCCCCGCTTTGGACACTCATTGTGGGATGCACTTTCCGCAGTTGATTGGTGCCACTCATTTAAGTCTGTCCCCAATGACTACCGATAGCAAAAGCCCCGCGGTCGGAGCGGACCGCGGGGCTCATGAAGAGAGGCTAGTTTGTGGGCGCTTTGCCCGGCGCCCACGAGAGAGGCAACAGAGTAGAGACTACTCGTGGATGCGGGTACCGGAGAGGCCGGCCATGGTCTCGGCGGCCTTGTCCAGGGCGCCGATGATGCAGGTGCGGCCCTTGCGGGAGCGGGCGAACTTGATGGCGGCGCGGACCTTGGGCTCCATGGAACCCTTGCCGAACTGGCCCTCGTCGGCCAGGCGCTCGGCCTCGTCGGCGGTGAGGTCCTCGAGCTCCTCCTGGTTGGGCTTGCCAAAGTTGATGGCGACATGCTCGACGGCGGTCAGCAGGAACAGAACGTCGGCGTCGCAGTCCTCGGCCAGCAGCTCGCCGCCCAGGTCCTTGTCGATGACGGCGGGAACGCCCTTGTAGCAGCCCTTGTTCTCGTAGTCGCGGACGACGGGGATGCCGCCGCCGCCGCAGGCGATGACGATGAACTCGTTGTCGAGCAGGTTGAGGATGGAGTCGGCCTCGACGATCTTCTTGGGATCGGGGGAGGCGACGACGCGACGCCAGCCGCGGCCGGAATCCTCGACGAAGACCTTGGAGGGGTCCTCGGCCATGAACTCCTTGGCCTGCTCCTCGGTGTAGAAGGGGCCGATCGGCTTGGTCGGGTTCTTGAACGCGGGGTCGTCGGGGTCGCACTCGATCTGGGTGACGACGGTGGCGGCGTGCCAACGCTTGTAGCGCTTGTGCATCTCGCGGCCGATGCCCTGCTGCAGGTGATAGCCGATGTAGCCCTGGGACATGGCGCCGCACTCGGGCAGCGGCATCTCGGGGGTGCCGATGGCGTCGTGGGCGGCGGCGAAGGCGTTCTGGATCATGCCGACCTGCGGGCCGTTGCCGTGGGTGATGATGATCTCGTTGCCCTGCTCGATCAGGCCGAGGAGGGCGTGGGCGGTGTTGCTCACGGCCTCGATCTGCTCGACGGGGTTGTTGCCGAGGGCGTTGCCGCCAAGGGCGACGACAATACGATCGGGCTTGCCAAGAGGCTTAGACATTGCTGGAATCCTTTCTGTAAAAGGCCTACAACCCATTAATAACCCGCGTCCGTGCGATACGCGAGTTTATTAAGGTTTATATTCTCTTTATCGCTCATTTTATTCATTTTGAAAATAGTTGAACGGTGAACGGTCGTTTTTATCCGCTCAGCGTACAGAACCCCAGCTCAGACACGTTTACGCCATTTACGTGCGACTTTATTTAAATAGAGCAGGGATTAGGCGGGATTATGCAAACTATATCTTTGCTAAACACAAAACGGACAGCGCAAAATCTTACTCGCACTATACGAGATTCTATGCACTTATATAACGAGTATGCACCCCTGCAAAAACATGGGGCTTTTCATCCAGCAAAAGGAATAACCAATCGCGCCTCACCCTGCGGCAAGCGACTGAGAGCAAACTGCGTTTTGATCAAGCGGGTTTGAACAAGCGTCCAAAACTAAATAGGGATATTGCTTTCGCTACCAAGGCGTGATACTTTAGCCAAGTACAGCACGGGCTGGGGCGACAGGCATCTGTCGTGAAGTTTGGGTTCGGCGACCCCGTGGCTGTCTTCTCCCTTATCCGCCAGCGAGCCCCTTGAGCGACGGATTGAGGAGGTCCTTACCATGACAAAAATGCTCAAGATTACGCTGAATGACGAGACGTTTCTCGCCGACATGCTCTGGGATGAAGCGCCCGAGACATGCAGGCTGTTCGAATCGTCCTGTCCGGTCGAGTCGCGCATCTTCTCGGCCAAGATCTGCGATACCGAGGTGACTTACCCCGTATCGGGCCCCATCGCCAACTACGAGCACATCGAGAATCCCGTCTTTAACGAGCCGGCGGGTGCGGTGAGCTGGTACGGCGGCTGGTCTTCGATCTGCATCTTCTTTGATATTTGCGAGCCCTTTGGCACCTGCAACATGTTTGCCCGTATCTGCGAGGCCGATCGCGAGCGCTTCGCCGCCGCTTGCCGCAATGTCTGGGACAACCAGGGCATGTACATCAAAAACGAAATCGTCGAGATCGAAGCGGAGGCCTAAAGATGACGAATATCGACACCCTGCTTGCACTCGATCTTGCGGAGTACACCGCCTCGCTTGAGGCCCTTGCCGACCAAATGATGCTCGAGGAACCACGCGATATCGACTATATGCGTCGCCGCAAGCTCGACACCGGCCGCGAGTTCGCAGTATGGAACTTTACCGTCGGCTACTGCATGAACGCCACCGACGCCCTCTCGCTCCTGCGCGCCCAGGCGACCGAGAACGTCAACGGCGACACCGCCGACTTGGCAACCCTCAGCAACAGTGCCGCGCGCCTGTGTGACTGGTTCTCGGGCGCCTTCGACGTCACTGGCAAGATGGACGATACGACCGCCATCCTCGCCCACAGCCGCGACCTCTACGCCCAGGTCGAGACCCACGAGCAGTTTGCCGCCCTCACCCGCGCCACCGAGCGCTATCTGGTTCAGCTGCAATTTTGGGTCGATCGCCAGATTCCTTGGCCGGCCATCAGTGACCTGGTCCACGGTTACCGCCTACGCACCGAAACCGGCGAGACAAGGTAAGCCGAACTAGCAACACCAACAACACCTCATCGCGGGACCCAAAGTAGCAATCAGAGGGCTGGAGACGCATGCAGCAGCGACCCCAGCCCTTTCGCAAAGTGACGCGCCTTTCGCGGCATAGCCGCGAAACAGCAAGGGCTGGATTGCGGACTCAGATAGCCTAGAGAGATATGGGTGCAAACGAGAAATCGTTGTCGGGGTCATCCTTTTCTATAAACTCATCGAGACAGAATGTCATATAGATAGGGACGTACAGGATCTTGCCCTCTTTGCCGAGATTCTCGTGGCTTAGCACAACAGCCTCGGGAATTTTGTACTCGTCTACACTCATTAGGCGATCGAGAGCCGCATGCGCTCGAACTTTCTTGCCCGATTTGACCTCGATCGGGACAACATGCCCGCGGGCGCCTTCGATCACAAAGTCAACTTCACCGACCTCACGCGTCTGGTAGTACCGTGCATCAGCCCCAAGGGCGACAAGCTCCTGAGCGACCACGTTCTCGTAGAGACCGCCGAGGTTGGGAGTTTTCATATCAAGATAGACAGCTCGTGCCGTGCTGCCGGGATACCGCGATGCGAGCATACCCGTATCGGACTCGTACAGCTTGAAGGCTGTCGCCTTCTCCGTCCTCTTGAGGGGGCTCCGAGGCTCCGTTACCTGGGCGACCATCAATCCAACGCCCGCGCTCACCAGCCATAGGAAATCCTGCTCATATTTTTTAAGGCGCGCTCCCTCGCCCAGAGACGAAACAACAAAGCGATGGGACTCCGCTTCAAGCTGAACGGGAATTTGTTCGAAAATCGAGCGAACGTTAAACGCTCGAGTCGATGCATATTTAGAGATATCGCTTTTGTACTGATCGACCAGCTGAATTTGAAGCTCACGCGTTCTCACGAGCGAATAACCCGAATCGATATAGTTCTGAACGACCTCCGGCATGCCACCGCAAACGATATAAGCTCTATAGTTTTTGAGCATTGCCTCATGAATGTAGTTTTCGACGGGACGTCTCTCGACAAGGCAGTTGCGAATGTCTGCAAGCACATTCTCGCTGACGCCATTTGCCCAACAAAACTCTTCAAAATCCATCGGTCGCATAACAACGTGCTCGACATACCCCACCGGAAAAGAAGATATCCCCTTAAACTCGGTCCCAAGCATAGACCCCGAGAATACATAGCTAAAGCGCCCGTCTTCGACCAACGCCTTCATAAGTGTGACAATCTGCGGATACTCCTGAATCTCATCGACAAAGACAAGCGTATCCCCCTCAACAAGCGGCGCGTCCGCAAGAAGGGCTACACGGTTGATAAAGTCAACGGCGTTCTTAGCGTCAATTAGCACATCCCTTGCCTCGGCATCGAGTAGCAAATTGACCTCAAAATACGAAGCGTAGTTGCCTTTTCCAAACGCGCGAATCGCATAACTCTTGCCAATCTGACGTGCGCCAGTAACAAGCAACGCCTTATTGGAGTTATTCTTCCAGCTCAAAAGCCTATCAGTAACCTTGCGGCGTAGCATTAAAACCCCTAAATGACAAAAATTGGCAGATAGAATTACTAGTAATAGTACAAAAATTGGCAGATAGCAATGACCTAAATAGTACAAAAATTGGCAAATAGCGAGTTTCACTGAGGTCTCAAAGCCACCGAAACAGTAAGAGCATAGAGGGCAGCAACAACCAAGTCCCCCTCCATACCCAAAGTGACGCGCCTTTCGCGGCTACGCCGCGAAACAGCGCCCGGGACAAGGCACCCCCATAGCCACATCCTTCATCAGCCCCACAATCCAAGGACGTAGTCGTAGCAGGATCTGAGGGCTAACCTTCGCGGACACTCCGCAGGACGAAAGAACCCCCGCCGCACGTAGTGCGCAGCGGGGGTTCTTTCATGTCCGAGGACGTCCGCGAAGGTTAGCCCTCAGATCCTGCGGTGAGAGACCTAGGCCTCGTTGTACACCGTCTTGAGCTTCAGCAGGTGCTGGTAGCGATCCATAGCGGCCTGCTCGTTCTCCTTGAAGAGCTCCTCGGCGCGCTCGGGGAAGGAACGCGTCAGCGAAGCGTAACGGGCCTCGTTCATCAGGAACTCCTGATAACCGCCCGCGGGCTCCTTGGAATCGAGCGAGAACTTCTTGCCGGCAGCAGCCTCGGGGTTGAAGCGGAAGAGGTTCCAGTAACCGCACTCGACAGCCTTCTTCATCTCGGCCTGGCAGTTCTGCATGCCGCCCTTCTTGATGGAGTGCATCTCGCAGGGGCTGTAGCCGATGATGAGGGACGGGCCGTCGTAGGCTTCGGCCTCGTGAATGGCCTTGAGGGTCTGAGCCGGGTTGGCGCCCATGGCGACCTGCGCCACGTAGACGTAGCCGTAGCTCATGGCGATCTCGGCCAGGGACTTCTTCTTGGTCACCTTACCGGCAGCGGCGAACTGGGCGACCTGGCCCAGGTTCGAGGCCTTGGAGGCCTGACCGCCGGTGTTGGAGTAGACCTCGGTGTCGAAGACGAAGACGTTGACATTGTGGCCGGAAGCCAGGACGTGGTCCAGGCCACCGAAGCCGATGTCGTAGGCCCAGCCGTCGCCGCCGAAGATCCAGAAGGACTTCTTGGTGAGGTAAGCCTTGTCGGCGAGGATTGCCTTGGAAGCGTCGCAGCCGCACTTCTCGAGCTCGGCAACGTAGGCAGCGGCAGCGGTCTTGGAGGCCTCGGCGTCATTGATGGAGTCGATCCAAGCCTGGCCGGCGGCCTTGAGCTCGTCGGACGGACCATCGGCAGCGATGATGTCCTGGGTGGCGGCGATCAGCTTGTGCTGAACGGCCTCATAGCCAACGGCCATGCCCAGACCGTGCTCGGCATTGTCCTCGAACAGGGAGTTGTTCCACGCCGGGCCGTGACCGTCCTTGTCCTTGCAGTAAGGAGCGGTGGCAGCGGGGTTGCCCCAAATGGAGGAGCAGCCGGTGGCGTTGGAAATGAACATGCGGTCGCCGGCGACCTGGGTCACCAGACGTGCATAGGCGGTCTCGGCACAGCCGGCGCAGGAGCCCGAGAACTCCAGGTAGGGCTGCTTAAACTGGCTGCCCTTGACGTTGGCCGCGATGAGCTCCTTCTTCTCGGAGACGTTCTCGACCATGTAGTCCCAAACGGGCTGCTGGTCCATCTCCTGCTCGGTGGGAACCATCTCGAGGGCGCCCTTGGGGCAGACCTTGACGCAGTTGGTGCAACCCATGCAGTCGAGCGGGGACACAGCCATGGTGAACTTCATGCCCTTGGCCTTGGGGCCCATGGCGTCGAGCGTGCGGATAGCCTCGGGCGCGGCGGCAGCCTCGTCCTCGGTCATCGCGAACGGACGGATGGTGGCATGCGGGCACACGTAAGCGCACTGGTTGCACTGGATGCACTTGGTCTCGTCCCAGTGGGGAACGACCACGGCGACGCCGCGCTTCTCGTATGCGGAGGCGCCCAGCTCAAACTGGCCGTCGGCGCAATCGACGAAGGCGGAAACAGGCAGGCTGTCGCCGTCCATGCGATCGATGGGCTCGAGCAGGTTCTTGACCTGCTGGGCGATGGCGGACTTGGTCTCCTCGGAGAGCTCGACGGGAGCGGCGTCCTCGGCGGTAGCCCAGTCGGCCGGAACCTCGAACTTACGGAAAGCGGTAGCGCCGGCATCGATGGCCTTGTGGTTGGCGTCGACGATAGCCTGGCCCTTCTTCATGTAGGACTTGGTAGCCGCGTCCTTCATGTACTGCAGGGCGTCCTCGGCGGGCAGGACCTTGGCCAGCGCGAAGAAGGCGGACTGGAGCACCGTGTTGGTGCGCTTGCCCATGCCGACCTTAGCGGCCAGGTCGATAGCGTCGATCAGGTAGACGTTGACGTTGTTGTTCGCGATGTAGCGCTTGGCCACGGCGGGCATGTGCTCGGCGAACTCCTCGTCGCTCCACTGGCAGTTGACCAGGAAGGTGCCGCCCGGCTTGACGTCGCGGACCATCTTGAAGCCCTTAACGATGTAGCTGGGGTTGTGGCAAGCGACAAAGTCGGCCTTGGTCACGTAGTACGGCGAACGGATCGGAGAATCACCAAAGCGCAGGTGCGAGACGGTGACGCCGCCGGTCTTCTTGGAGTCGTACTGGAAGTAGGCCTGGACGTACTTGTCGGTGTGGTCGCCGATGATCTTGATCGAGTTCTTGTTGGCGCCGACGGTACCGTCGCCACCCAGACCCCAGAACTTGCACTCGATGGTGCCGGGGGCTGCGGTGTTGGGCGCATCCTCGGCCTCGGGCAGGCTCAGGTTGGTCACGTCATCGACAATGCCGATGGTGAACTCGCGCTTGGGCTCGTCCTTCTTGAGCTCCTCGAAGACAGCGAACGCGGACGCGGGAGGCGTGTCCTTGCTGCCCAGGCCATAACGGCCGCCGACGACCTTGATGCCCGTCTTGCCGGCCTCGTAGAGAGCGGAGACGACGTCCTGGTAGAGCGGCTCGCCGATGGAACCCGGCTCCTTGGTACGGTCCATGACGGCGATCTTCTGGACGGTCTCGGGGAGAACGTCGACGAAGTGCTTGATGGAGAACGGACGGAACAGACGAACCTTGACCAGGCCGACCTTCTCGCCGTGAGCGTTGAGGTAGTCGATGACTTCCTCGAGCACGTCGCAGAAGGAGCCCATGCACACGACGACGCGGTCGGCATCGGGAGCGCCGTAGTAGTTGAACAGGCCGTAATCGGTGCCGAGCTTCTCGTTGATCTTCTTCATGTAGCCCTCGACGACGGCGGGAAGCTCGTCGTAGACCTTGTTGCAGGCCTCACGGTTCTGGAAGAAGATATCGCCGTTCTCGTGGCTGCCGCGGGTGTGCGGGTGCTCAGGGTTGAGCGCGTGGTCGCGGAAAGCCTGGACGGCGTCCATGTCGCACATCTCGGCCAGATCCTTGTAGTCCCACATGGCGACCTTCTGGATCTCGTGGCTGGTGCGGAAGCCGTCGAAGAAGTTAAGGAACGGGGTCTTACCCTCGATGGCGGCAAGGTGAGCCACCGGCGAGAGGTCCATGACCTCCTGGACGTTGCCCTCGGCGAGCATGGCGAAGCCGGTCTGACGACAGGCCATGACGTCGGAGTGATCACCGAAGATGTTCAGGGCGTGCGAAGCGACGCAACGCGCGGAGACGTGGAAGACGCCCGGGAGCTGCTCGCCCGCGATCTTGTACATGTTCGGGATCATCAGGAGCAGACCCTGAGAAGCCGTGTAGGTGGTGGTCAGAGCACCGGCACCCAGCGAACCGTGAACGGTACCGGCCGCACCTGCCTCGGACTCCATCTCGACGACCTTGACCGGGGTGCCGAAGATGTTCTTGCGACCCTGGGCCGCCCACTGGTCGACATGGTCGGCCATCGGGCTGGACGGCGTAATGGGATAGATTCCCGCTACCTCGGTGTACGCATACGAAACATATGCGGCCGCCTCGTTGCCGTCCATAGACTTAAACTTACGCGCCATATACCCCTCTCCTCTCATATAGGTATACAGGCCCCGGCGATCGCCGGGATGTTGGCGTGATGGGATTTACGCTGTTGCTTCCAATCATCTGGCAGGCAGGCTCAGCAGCAGGTACGTGGCGTGGAGAGAAGACATGCCGAGGCGAGGGGCAACTGATGCGCCCCACAGACCCGACCGCCCGTCTTGCACATGACCGAGCGCCGCAAAGGCCGCATGCCGGATGCTCCCGGGCACGCCCCGGCGATGGGAAGCGCCCGCAACGGAAATCCGCATGCGGGTTTATTGTACCCCGCCTTCAAGTGTAATTTCGGCAAATATAGGCGGGCGGTAAAGGTTTACCTCGGGTGACCGCCAAGGGCCAAAATGGCCCCTCCATCCCCAGGCGACCGGCTCTGGAGCGCCAAGGAGTGTCCCCAGCCGGCAGAAAAGGAACGTCCCTATCTGCCGGCTAGAGAGCACCGAAGAGGATGGCGTAGGTAGTGGATTCGCCGAGCTTGAGCTCGTCGCCGGGATTGAGTTGGGCGGAACGGCCGGGCTCGACCTGAATGCAGACGCGCGTGGCCCCGTTTACCACCACGGTTCCGTTGGTGGACGACAAGTCCTCGACGTGCCAGATATTTTGAGCATCGCACCAGATATGGGCATGGCGGGCCGAGACATCGTCGCCGACGTCGGTAATATCGCCCTCACCAGTGGCCAGCGCGCCAATCTCAACACCCTGCTCGCTCGGCTGAATCCAGCGCGGGGCGCTCACGACAAAACTGTTTTGTACGCGCAGCAAGCCCAAGGGGTGCGCCGGGGCGGGTTCGCGTTCGCCCGCGGTCATCGACATGCCAAGCGAACGCGGCGTGGATGTGCCTCCGCCACAGGTCGCGTGCGCGTAGTCGATGGCATAGTTCACCGAGGACCGCACATCCGCCGAACAACCGACGGCGACAAACAGCACCAGCACGGCCTCGGCGCGCTCGGCGGGCATGAGTTCCGCCGCCTGGGACAGGCGATCGAGCGCGTTGCGATAGAGATTCGTGTCCTGGTGGCACTCTTCGAGCGCGCGTACCATCGGTTCACCTGCAGGACCGCACACCATATTGATCACAGCCGTGGAGTCCATGGGGTTGCGCTGGCGCAGGGCCAGTTGCGACACAATACGTGCAGCCGAGGTACCGTATTCGGCAAAGTAGCGCTGCTGAAGCGTGCCGACCGGTGCGCGAACGATAAAGCGGGAAACCCAAGAGCGATCGGCGGCTCGGCTCTGCGGGCTGCGGCCGTCTGCGAGCGGACGGGACGAAAGCACCAAGCCGCACAGCTCGATATGGCTCAGATGCGCCGCGCGCTTAAAGATGTCAAACATGGCCCCGCATGGGGTGAGCTCAACTTGAGATGCCATGACCTAGGCCTCCTTGGTCGTAGAAATAGAATCGGACGATACTTCGACAGGTCCGCCAAAAGTACGGGCAGCTGCGGCTCCACCGGCAAGCGGAGTCGCCATCCGAGCTTTTGTGCGTCGCGGTGCCGAAACGGGAAGTTCAAAGGCAAAGCCCATCGCAAGCAAAAACCGCGTCAGCGCATAGGTTGCGATCAGGGCGGCAACGAGACCGCTCATCACGGCGCGTTGGGAAAATACGCTACATGCAGCCGCAACCAGTACCGGAACCTCGCAGGCAGAAAGCGCAAGCACACCCTGCAGGAACCCCGAGCGCCGATCGCGCGCAAGTGCCCCCGCGGCAACGCCGGCTATGCCTGGTAGCGCCAACGCCAGTGCGGCAATAATACCCGGTAGCGACCCAGACCACACGAGCGATCCCAAAGTCGCCGTCACGCGAGCGCCCGACGCCAGCAGCGCGGCCGAAACCACGACCACAGCCCAAGCCACGCCGCAGACGACCGCCGCGCCGACCATCAGCGCGCGACGAACCGTGCGGCCGGACGCATCCATGGGGCACGGCGTGAGCGGCTCGCCGCGGAGCGAACGACCGACATTTTGCGCATAGTGGTCACAAAACGCCGAGAGCGCCGCCTCGACCGCCGCCGGCTCGGGACGATCTTTTTGATGGCTGGACAAACAGGCCATCACCACGTCGAACAGCTGGGCATCGACAAACGCCAGCGCATCGCGTAGCTCCTCGGAATCCGGCTCAAGCCCCAGCTGCTGGGCCTGCTCGGCCGCGGCGAGCGCCACATCGGGCTCACGACGAAGCAGCTGAGTCAAATCGCAACCGGGCGCATGGGCACCAATGGGATAGTCGGGCCGCGTGTCCATCTTGAGACGGTAGGGGCTGGCGATGTCGCGCGTCTTTTTGCGCGAACCCGAGGTGCCCGAAGTGCCCGGCGCGGCTTCGTATGGCGCGACGCCGGCAATGAGCTCGTAAACCGTGCTTGCCGCGGCATAGACGTCGATCGCCGGCGACATACGCAAAGCGCGCAGGTCGGGAATATCGTCGGTGAGCATCTCGGGCGGAGCGTAGGCCACCGTCGCGCGACGCAGCGTGGCATAGCGCTCCGTAAAGGATGCCTTGCCGCCGGTACCGGCCACGGCCGACGCAGGCTCGAGCGCCAGCGACGAGCCAAAGTCGATCAGGCACAGGTCAAAGGTGCCCTCGGCAAGCTGCCGGTCAAGCGGTAGACGCGCCGTACGCACCATAATATTAGCGGGCGAGATATCGCGATGGACAAAGCCCTCGCCCACCAGGCTCATACGGCAGAGCAGATCGAACAGGTCGCGACCCAGACGCGCCGCCACAAGCGGCGACAGGCGTCCGGCATCGTCCACGGCAAAGCGCGAGCGCAAGCGGGCAAGCGTCTCGCCCTCGACCCATTCCATGACAATTGCAGGCACACCGTCAACCTCGCCCCAGCCATAGAGGCGGGGAAAGCCCTTAAGGCCCGAAAGGGCGCGATGGCATTCATATTCCTCGCGAAATGCCGCTTTGAACTTGGCGACCAGCGCCTCATGAGCGGCATCGTCGTCGAACTCATCGCGCGTCGGCAAGATGAGCTGTTTGAGTGCTATGGCCTCGCCTTGGGCGTTGACGGCACGCGTCACGCGGCCGATACCGCCACGGCGCATGGTGGCATCGTCGGCAAACAGTATCGTAAAACGACGCAGATAGGCAGGCAGTTCGTCCTGACCGAGCGCAATGGCCGGCTCAAACCCGTCGACACGCGCCAGGCGCAGGCCGACCATGGGATCGCGACCGAGCGATTGTGGTGTGGTGGATGCAAGATCGGTCATCATAGGGCAAGCGCCGCCACGTTATTGTTGAAGTTACCGAGCGCGACGTCATCATCGCCGTAATGGCCGACCCATTGACATAGGTTGGTGTAACAGCCCCACAGATTGGCATACTGCTGATACCACTTTGACCGGGGCGAGAATGTCTGACGACCGAACTCGGCTCGAATGACAAACATCTCCCCGACCAGGCTGTCGCACGGCCTGGGATCTCCCGTAGAGTTATAGGTCGAAACCACGTCATTGGCACGAGAAACATAGCCGTCGAGCATGTTGTACTTGGTCACAAGCCAACTGTGAATGCTCTCTTCCTCAGCAGCGGAAAGGCCACCGGAGTTTGCATCGTTGTCAGTGTTGCCGCCCGTCGAGCCGCCGTTTCCAGACCCTCCGGTAGAGGAACCCGCCCCAGAGCCGCCGCCCGAACTCGATGAATCCGAGCCGGAGCCAGAAGTATCCGAGCTACCGGGCTTTCCGGACTGCTGGACGTCCTGCTCCTTCTGCTGCTCGACCTTATTCACCGTTGCCGCCACGCTATTGTTGGACAACCGATCGATGATCTTGGTGTTGGTGAGCACGATGGTTTTGCCATTGGCAAGCGTGACTTCGTTGTCCGGGGCCTCGGCGCCGTCCGCATCGTCGGTGCCAAACACAATATGCGCGACCACACTTGCCCAAGCATATCCAGTCGTGGTACCCAGATCACTTTTGACCTCATGCCCCACGCGCGGTTCGCGTGCGGCATGCGCCTGCATCATGGACGGCACGGTCATGCCATAGGCGGAAACGCCAGCCATGACCAGCACCAGCGAGCACGACAGCAGCACGTACGCCCGAGGCGCCAAGCCCAGTCGGCGTCGCATGCGCACCGCGGCGCCGCGCTTTGTCTGAGTGCCACCGGGCCGCATGCGCTCTCCTCCAACAAAAACACGCCGCTCGGGAGCGGCGCATTCATTCGAATCCACATTTGAGTGTATCAGCGAACCCAAAAGGTTGCGCAACGAATGGGCAAATTAAGGACGCGGGCGGAAGCATCCATGCGATAAGCGGATACGAAGCATCTTTGTTGCACAACAAACTCACAGTCGCACAGGGAAATTATGACTACCCCGTGCGTCGCGAGGAAAACATACGGCAGGAGCAGGCGCGCCACCTAAATCGCGCGACGGGCCTCGATGGCGCGACCAAGCGTAAGCTCGTCGGCATACTCCAAGTCGCCGCCCACGGGAAGGCCGCTTGCCAGACGCGATACCTCGACGCCCAGCGGCTTGATAGTGCGGGCCAGATAGCTCGCCGTGGTCTCGCCCTCGATGTTGGGGTTGGTGGCGATGATGACCTCATGGATATCCTCGTGGCCCAGACGCGCCAGCAGCTCGCGGATGTGCAACTGCTCGGGACCAATCTTGTCCATGGGACTGATCACGCCGCCCAATACGTGGTAGAGACCGTGGTAGCTGCCCGTGCGCTCGATCGCCTGGACGTCGCGCGGCTCGCCCACCACGCAAATGCGAGTGGTATCGCGCATCGGGTCCTGGCAGATGGAGCACTCGTCGGCCGTGGCGTAGTTAAAGCAGCGGCTGCAAAAGTGGACCTCCTGCTTGACCTCCAGGATGGCCTCGGCCAGGCGGCGGGCCTCCTCGGCATCGGCCTCGAGCAGGTAATAGGCGATGCGCTGGGCCGACTTGGGACCAATGCCCGGCAGACGGCCCAGCTCATCGAGCAGTTTTTGCAGACTGTGATTCGCACTCATATATATGTGTGTCTTAGAACGGCATGCCCGGGATGTTGAGGCCGCCGGTGATGGCGCCCATCTGCTTGTTGGCGAGCTCGTTGACGCCGCGGACGGCCTCGTTGACGGCAGCCATGATCATGTCCTGCAGCATATCGACGTCCTCGGGATCGAGGGCATCGGGATCGATGGTGAGGTTGACGAGCTCCATCTCGCCGTTAACGGTCACCTTGACCATGCCGCCGCCGGCAGAGGCGTCGACGGTCTGGGACTTGAGGTTCTCCTGCGCGGCGGCAAGCTGCTCCTGCATCTTGCGGGCCTGCTTCATCATCTGCTGCATGTTCATACCGGCCATGATGGCTCCTTTACGTGCGGCCGCGCGACAGAACGGCGCGGCGGGACTTTCAAACTCAAAAATCGTACCACGGCGCGGGGCAAGCAAGCGGGGCGGACGTGTTACCTCAGTCGATATACATGTCCTCTAGCGAAACGCACCGCCCAAGATTATGCAAGGTCGAATTATGCAAGGTTACATAAAATCTCAAGCAAATCTAGTAGAGCCGAAATCGGCATTTCATGTGTGCCACTAAATTGCTAAATGCCGAACCGCTGCTCGAGGCGGCGCACATGGCGACAGGGTATAATTTGATTGTCATAGATAGCAATTTGGAGGTGCCCCATGAATGCCCCCGACGCGCTCCAAAACATCCGCTCAAAACACCCCGCTCTATATTTGGTTATCTATCTCTTTGCCGGCTGGGCATTGCTGGTTGTCGTCACCCACGCTATAGCCTTTGGAGCAGAACTGTTAGTAGCCAGCTCGGACCAGCCCACCGTCAAATGGGAAGCGACCGATGAGTGCACCGATGGAACCCGAACCATTTACTACAACAGCCCGTCCCTCTACCAAGAGTTCAAGGTCAAGATAAAGGACTCCAAGATTGTCGATGCCGAACCAGGCGCTTTCTTGACAATCGGAGCAACCCTCAACGCCGAGCAAGTCGAGTACACGGACAGCCGCGCGACGTATCGTGTCGACCTCAGCACCCTGGGCCGACCGTCACGTACCTGTCTGCTCGAATGCGACATACGCGGCACCACACTACACATGTCCGAAATACAAATGCGCCCGGATAAAAAGCCCCTAAAGAGCTAGGGGCCCTAAGCCCAGCAAGCGATTCTCAACAGTAAAACGACAGCCCACCGGTTGTTTCTTTCCAGCGTTTGCAAATCAGCGCATGGTTAGATGAAACAAACTGCATGATATCGCGTAAATCCCGAGCAGGAATATCGCCCTTGTTATGGGCCAACTTGCATCCGCCGGAGCGGGTAAGCCATATCTTGGTCGCCTCGGCGGTGGGGCGCTTGACCGCGATATGAACATGGACGGGCTCGCCGTTCTCCCCTGTCCAGAAAAAGATGATGTACGGCCCGAGTCGGAAAAGACTAGGCATAGACCCGTCCGCCTTCGTAAGCAAAACGCAAGATGAGCGGGGCGTTGTTGCGTACAAAATCATCGAGTTCTTTGAGGTCTGCTTCGCTAAAGCCCTCGTGCGACACCCAATTGAATGCCGGCAAGATGCACTCCGCCGTGTCAAAACCCCAATCGCGTGGGCGCTCCACAACGACCTTCACCGTATTGTCCTCACGGACTTCGGAATACGAAACTTGCGTATCGTCCTCAAGGCGGACATATTCCCACATCATAAGCTCGCTCCGTTCAAAGACGTCTCTTCTTGAGCAGTATACCCGCCTGTACAGCTACTCCACCGGCTTGAAGATGGTGGCCTGGCCAAAGACGTTGCGGATGAGGGCTTTGGCCTCGTCCTCGGTCTGCGGGATGCTTGGGGCTGCGCCCTGATGGCCGAAGGGACTGCCCGCGCCGGGGTTGGACTCCCAGGGAGCTGCAGGAGCGTCCTCCTCTTTGGGGGCAGTTGCAGCGGGCTTGGGCGCGGACGCCGTGGCCGGCACGTCGAACGGGGGCAGATCGTCCCCGCCTGCATCGGCGGCAAAACCGGCGACCATGGCATCGTCGTAGGGCACCTGCTCGGATTCCCACGGTGCAGACTGCGCGGACGGCTGAGCCTTGGGAGCGGACGCGCGCTCGGGCGCGCGGGGCGCAGGCTCAGTCGGGAGCTTGCCCGTGGCGGGAGCGCCGGCAGGGTTGTCCGAGCGCAGCCAGGGGGCCTTGCCCAGGTCGGATGACTTGGGCGCAGGCGCAGCAGCAGACTTGGGCGCGGGGACCGAAGCAGCCGATTTGGCCGCGGCTGGCTTAGGCGCCGACGGGGTCGATGCCGCTACCGGTGCCGCTTGCTGCTGCGGCGCGCTGGCGCTCGAGGATACAGGGGCCGCCGAGGACACGGGTTGCGGGTCCGCAGATGCCGCAGCCCGTGCAGATGGAGAATGCTCCTCATGTTGAGGAGCCGGCGTGCCACCTCCGTCCAGGACGTAGTCGACGGTGCGACGACCGAAGACCGCGCAGACCGTCGGCAGGACCACCGACTGCGTATCGGCGCGACCGAGCATCTTGATGGCAAAGGTCGAGCCCGCGGGGAACGAGACCGTGAGCTTGGAGCCGTCGTCGGCCGTGGCGCGAGCGTTGAGCAAAAGCCCTGCGTAGGAGGCCTGACGAGCCTTGACGCGCTCGACAACCTCGGCCCATTTGCGCTGCAGCTCTCCGGCATCCTCGACCGCGGGGGTCTCGGCGGCACCAGCGGCAGCAACCTGGGCGGCGGTGTTGGGCTGGGGCTTAGGTGCCGGAGCGGTGGCAGGCGCGGGGGCTGCAACGGGCTGAGGCGTCGGAGCCGGCGCAGACTGAGGTGCAGACGCTGCAGGCTTGGAAGCCGACACGGACGCAGCACGAGACGCCGGCTGAGCCGCCGGAGCGGCAGCACCACGGTCCCAAGGCATACCGCCCTGGCGCGCGGACGTATCAGCGGTGGTAGCAGATGCCGCCGGAGCGGCAGCTCGGGCACCTGAGATAAGCGTCGGCTGCTGGGCGGCAGCGGGTACGGATGCTGCAGGCGCGGCGGCCTGAGCAGCAGCCACGCTCGCCGGCACCGCGGCATTGGCAACCATGGCCTCCAGGCGTGCCACGCGCTCGGCCAATGCCTCAATCGTTATATCAGCCTCGGGACGTGCCAGGCGCGTGCAGGCGATCTCGAGCACCAGGCGCACATCGCTCGCGCCCCTCATCTCCAGTGCGGCATCGTCGAGCACTGTCAGCACACGGGCCAGGCGGTCGGCAGGATGCTCGCCAAAGGCAGCGGCCTCGGCAGCAAGCGCCTCGGCCTGCTCGGAGCCGCCCTCAAACAGCTCGGCACGGGCACCGGCAACGCAGGCAACGTACACGTCACGCACATGCGCCACCAGGTCGCGCGTCAGCTCCAGCAGGTCGTTTCCTTCCTCGACCTGCGCACGGATCAGTCCATAGAGCTCGGCAACATCGCGATCGGCAATGGCGCGGGAAAACTCGCCCAGAATCTGGTCCGAAACCTCGCCTAAAAGCGAGCGGGCGTCGTCCGCATGCACAGAACCGTTGCCAAAGACGCTCAGCTGCTCCAGCGTGGACAACGCGTCGCGCATGCCGCCCTTGGCATGGCGCGCCACGATGGCCAGCGCCTCGTCGTCGTAATCGAAGCCCTCCTGCTCGCACACGTATGCCAGGCGATGCTCAATATCCTCATTGCCGATGCGATGGAAATCGAAACGCTGGCAGCGCGAGAGGATGGTCTCCAGAATCTTTTGCGGGTCGGTGGTGCACAGCACAAAGATCACGTGTGCCGGCGGCTCCTCGAGCGTCTTGAGCAGCGCGTTGAACGCCGCCGTCGTGAGCATGTGGACCTCGTCGATGATATAGATCTTGTACTTGCCGCGCACCGGGGCAAAGTTGACGGAGTTGATGATCTCCTCGCGCACATTGTCCACGCCCGTGCGGCTTGCGGCATCGAGCTCGTAGACATCGGGGTGGTTGCCCTCGGCAATGAGCTCGCACTCCTCGCAGGTGCCGTCGGGCATGCAGCCGCTCGCACCCTCGGCGCGCGCCGTCTCGGCATTGCGGCACAGCAGCGCCTTGGCAAGGATGCGCGCCATGGTGGTCTTGCCCGTGCCGCGCGGTCCGCAGAACAGGTAGGCGTGGGACAGGCGTCCCTCGGTGATAGCGTGCTCGAGCGTCGAGACGATATGCTGCTGGCCCACCACGGAGTCGAAGGTGAGCGGGCGATACTTTCGGTACAACGATTCCATGGGTGCTCCCCCGGGTATACTGAGTCTTGTTGCCGCGGCGGCCATGCGGTCGCACGGCATACTGCATTCCATAATAACCCGTACGGCGAGCCCGCCGCGATAGGAGTCCAAAGAGCATGGCAGACGCAGAGAGCAACCTCGTTCCCTCCGAAGCAGCCGACCAGGTCGAGGTCGCGCTCGAGGCGCAGGCCGCGGCCGATGACGGCATTATGTACCTCAACGAGTATCAGTACGAAAACGACCTCGTCACCGACTTCGCCCGCCTGGTCGCCTCGCCCAGGCGTCGCGGCTCGCTGTATGTCGCCGCGGCAATTGCCGCGCTGCTCGGCATCGGCATGCTGGTGGCCGGCGGCAGCTGGATCAAGTTTGGCGTCGTCTTGATCGTATTCGGCGCCTTTTTGGCCTGGTGGAGCAAAAACCTTCACCACACGCTCGCCCGCGACTTTATCGATGCCGTCGAGGCCGACAAGTCCATGGGCGGCCGCTACCGCCGCGTCGCCGCCAACGAGAACGGTCTGATGGTATGGGGCAAGAGCGGCAAGTCGCAGTTCTTCCCGTTTGAAAAGCTCGACCACGTGCTCGACGGCGAGCGCATCTTTGTGGCCATGTTCGCCGACCAGGGCGTGACGATCCCTAAGGACACCTTTGTCCGCGGTGATGCCGAGCAGTTCGGTCCCTTCCTTAAGGCGCGCATCAACAAAAAACTCCGCATCGAGACCAAGAAGAAGAAAATGAAGGCCGAGAAGGCCGCCGCCGAGGCCAAGCAGGGCGACAAGCCCCAGGAGACCAAAGGCAAGCAGCGCAAGCAGAAGAAGAACAGGAAGAAGCGCTAAGGCCAAACCAGACAGGCAGCCTCGCATCCCGCTATCCTCCCCATGCACCCGAGCGTGCTACACTAGCAGCATCTATGCCACCGCGAACGGCTCGGCTCCGCGCCCGCCACTCGCAAACGAACTTTAAACGCACGAGGGTTGGCCATGCCGCTTTTCTCGCAACATACCGCCCGGTTCTCGCCGGACGTTCCTTTGGAGGGCACCAGCTCTCGCGAGCTGCTCAAGCGGTACCAGCCGCTCGAGACACTTGCGACCGGCGGTTTTGGCTCCATCGAGATCTGCCGCGACACGCACCTGCGCCGCCGCGTCGCCATTAAGCGCATCCCCCTTATCAACGGCGCCGGCATGCCCGCCAGCGACATCATGGATGTCCTGCGCGAGGCGCACACTGCCGCCATGCTTCAACATCCCAATATCGTGCAGGTCATCGACTTTACGCACGACACCGCCTATGCCTACTTGGTCATGGAGTATGTCGACGGTATGTCGTTGGCCGAGTTTTTGCATCGCGTGGACGGCCACTCGCTCACCTTTGACGAGGCCGCAGCCATTGCCGATGCCCTGGGTCAGGCGCTCGCCTTCGCCCATAGCAATGGCGTACTCCACCTGGACATTAAGCCCGCCAACGTGCTCATCGACCACTCGGGCAATGTAAAGCTCACCGACTTTGGCATGGCGCGACTGTCGTCCGCCGGTGGCTTTGGCGGCTCGCGCGGCGGCACCATCGGCTACATGCCGCCCGAGCAGCTCGATATCGAGACCGGCACGGTCGACGAACGCGCCGATGTCTTTGCCCTTGCCTGCGTTATCTATGAGGGCTTGTGCGGCAGCGCTCCCTTTATGGCGGCCACGCCCGCCGACTCGCTCGACCGCATCATCGGCGGCGCCACCTATCCCAGCGAGCTGATACCACACTTTCCCCCGGGAGCCGAGGCCGCGCTCATGAGCGCGCTCTCCCCCATGCCGCAGGACCGCCCCAACAGCATCGAGGCATTTTGCGACCAACTCCTTGCCGGTCTGGGCAGCGTGCGCGAGGGCCGTCGCAGTCTGGAGCAAATGGTTGGCGAGCTTTCGGATGACGAGCAGGAACTCAACGATATCGAGCCGTCGCACTACGAGGACGACGCCATCGATGTCGACCCCGCGCTCGGCTGGGCGGGCACGCGCTGGAGCCATGCGCGCGACTACACCATGCGCGCTATCTCGGCGCTAACGTGCGGCACCTTTAGCTTTTTGCTGATGCAAACGGCCGGGGTCGCGGCGCTTCCCGGGTTGGTCGTCGCGGCTATCGCGATCGGAGCGGCGGCTGGCTTGGCACCGCAGATTGGCTCGGCCATCTCGGCCGTGGGCTTTTTGGTGCTCATGGCAAACGCCACCATGCAGGCGCAGGGCATCCTGTCGATGTTGCCCGTCGCGGTGATCTTTGCCGCTGCCATGTCCGGTTGGTGGATCGCCTGGGGTCGCACCGAGGCTGCCGCGAGCGCCGCGCTCACCTGTGCACTCGCGCTTGGCTGTCTGACTGGCAATACCTTCCTGGCAGCTGGGGTCGCCGCCGGCGTCGCGTCATTTTGGCTCGGCCCGGCAAGCGCCGCCGCGGCAACGGGCATGGGCGTGCTTTTTGCCCGTCTGGCCACGGTCGCGCTTTCAGCCGGAGGCGTGCTGGGGCTCGGTAACGTTGCCGCAGCGCTGGAAGACCCGCTCCTTTGGGCTGCCTTTGTGCTGGTCGCGACAACTGCCGCAGCGTCATCTGCGCTGCTCAATGCCCATGCCAAGCGTGCCGACCAGGGCTCAAACCTTGCCGCAATCGCCGCCATCGCCGTCACCGGCGTCGGCACGGCGGCCGCATCCTGTCTTGCACACCATATGGAAATTGCCAGCCTTGCAGCCGCGGTCGCCGCCAAGGCGGCAGTTGCGGGAACCCTATCCTCTATAATCGTTGGGATATGCCTATATTTGCTCGGATACCAAAGAACCTATACGGAGAGTGATCTTTCGTGAACTTCCTGAACATCTTCGAGGACCACGTGGCCGGCATCTTCGGTGCCACCCGTGCCCCGTTCTCCTTTAAGAAGCTTGCCAAGCAGGCCGCTCGCGACATGGAGGATCAGACTCTGGTGATTAACGGCGTCAACACGGCGCCGGCACTCTATACCATCCTGATCGCCGCCGACGACGATCCCATGCTCGCCCCGTTCTACCCCGAGCTTTCGCGCGAGGTCCGCGAGTTCGTGAAGGCGCAGGCCGAAAAGCGCCGCTATGTCTTTGTCGGCGAGCCCCTCGTGCGCTTTATGATCGATCCGCAGCTGCGCGCCGGCAAGTTCTCGGTCTTTGCCGAGAACGTCGATGCCCCCACGCTCGGCCGCCTATACGAAGAAGAGCGCGCCTATCAAAACGGCCTGGGCCAGAACAACTCCGCGGCAAGCCGTGCCGCCAGCGCCCCGCGCGCCGGCCAGCAGCAGTTTGCTGCCCCGCAGCAGCAGCGCCCCGCCGCCATGCCCCAGCAGCAGCCGACGCCTCGCGCCGCCACTCCTGACCCGCTTGCCACGGCAGACCCCTTCGCGCCTAGCGTCCCCGACCCCGCCGCCGCACCCATCCCGGTGCCGCAGACCGTCTCGCGCGACGCGCTTGCCGGCATGGGCGGAGCCGCCGCGACCGGTGCCGCCGTGGGCCTAGGCGCCGCAGCCGGCATCGCCTCCAACATGGCGAGCACTCGCGCCCCGCAGCGCCCGCTCGCCCAGCTCGTCGACGTCGTGAGCGGCGAGAGTCATAGCATCACCTCCGCGCAGGTGACCATCGGTCGCGAGCGCTCAGTTTCCGACATTGCCCTGCGCGACCCCAACGTGTCGCGCCGCCACGCCCAACTCACCTTTACGGGCTCGGATTGGTCGATCGAGGACCTCAATTCCACCAACGGCACGCTCGTCAACAACCGCCGCATTACACGCTGCCCGCTGCGCAACGGCGATCTGCTGACGTTTGGCCTGAGCACCTTTGAATTTAGGGGATAGTCGCTTATGAACATCGATATCGTCCTTTTTGCAGGCCGCATCGTCCTGGTCGCCCTGCTCTATATCTTCCTGTTCGCCGTCATGAAGACCGGCGTGGGGCTTGTGCGCGGACAGCGCCGCGACTCGGCTATCTGGACGATCGATGTGGACAAGGGTCCGCGCGGTATCCGCGGCATCCACGTAGATATGCTCGGCCCCGTCATCGTCGGTCGCTCGCCATCTTCGGACATCTGCATCAACGAACCATTCGTCTCGGCCTCGCATGCGCGCTTTTCGCTGCAGGGCCCGGCGCTCATCATCGAGGACCTCAACTCGCTTAACGGCACGCTCGTCAACGGCCGCCAGCTCGTGGAGCCCGCGACGCTGCGTGAGGGCGACGAAGTCCAGATTGGCGACGTGGTCATGAAGGTGAACCGTCGATGATCGACGAGGAGAACAAGTCCGCGACTATGACCGAGGCACCGGCTGCCGCCACAGCTGCGCCGGCCCACGCCGCTCCGGCGGGCTCCGCACCCGTGGAACCCGAGGACACCGTGTTCTCCCTGCCTCTTTCGCATGTAACGCATGATATTTCGGATCTCGCCGATAACGAGGACGAAGCGGATGCCGTAGCGGCGCCCATCGGCGCACATGCTGCAGAACAGCCCACAGCGCCCGAAGCAACCCCGGCGCCGGCTCACTTTGCAGAGACCGTCGCCGCGGCAATCAACGAGAGCGCTGCGGTGTTTGCGGCACCCGAGCCCGCCGCGCCGGCGTTTCCCATAGCTCCGGCATCCGAAGTTGCGCCCGTGTCTACGCCGGCACCCGAAGCGGAGCCATCCCCCGAGGACGGCCCTGCACCCAAGACCCCGCAGCCTGCGCCCGCAAGCGAGTCCGATGCCGTGGCCGAGCCCGCCGCCCAGTCGCAAAGCATGCCCGCGCCGTCGCACTTTGCGACGCCCGAGCCTATAGACGTCAGCCCGCAAGACGACGAGTCGACCGCCCGCGTGTCCGAGGAGCCCGGCTCCCCGGACACCAGCGATTCCGAATCAAACGCCGAGACCGACACCGTCTCTCCCGGTGACACAGCCGAGATCGACGTTGCCGCCGTTGAGGCCAAGCTCAAAGACCCCGGCTCGACCATGAGCTTTGAGCCCCTGACCGAGGAGCGCATCGAGACCGACTCGACCTATGATGCCGGCACCACCACGCAACTCATGTGGGGCGCCCGCTCCGACGTTGGCTGCGTACGCCCGCACAATGAGGATTCCTACCTGGTGCAGTCGCCGCTCTTTTGCGTATGCGACGGCATGGGCGGTCACGCCGCCGGCGAGGTAGCCTCTTCCATCGCCGTCGAGACTATTGCCAAGACGGCCCCGCAGTCCGCCGACGCAGCACGCCTGGCCGCAGCCGTCGAGGCAGCCAACGCCGCCGTAATCGAGGCGGCCCTGAACGGCCTGGGCAAGCCCGGCATGGGCTGCACAGCCACTTGCGCCTATATCGAAAACGACACGCTCGCCATCGCCCACGTGGGTGACTCTCGCGCCTACCTGCTCCACGAGGGCACGCTCATCCGCGTGACCCGCGACCACTCCTATGTGGAAGAACTCGTGGACGCCGGCGAGATTACGGCAGACGAGGCTCGCGTCCACCCCAACCGTTCGGTCATCACCCGTGCGCTGGGCTCGGACCCCGCCATGTATGCCGACCACTTCACTCTGCATATCGAGGAAGGCGACCGCCTGATCCTGTGCTCCGACGGCCTTTCGAGCATGATTCCCGATAGCGATATCGAGAACATCGCCACGCAGTCCTCAACCGCGCAAATCTGCGTCGACAACCTAGTGGACGCGGCGCTTGCCGCCGGCGGCCACGACAACGTGACCGTAGTAGTCGTTGACCTGGTTGACGATGGCGTTATGCGCGAGGCGCAACGCGTGCGTCGCCGCAACGTCACCATCGGCGTCGTCTTGGGTCTCGTCTTGGTGTTGGCGGCTGCCATCTGGGCATACGCAGGCGTTACCGGCTCGTACTACCTGGGAACCTACCAGGGCAATGTCGCAGTCTGGCGCGGCATACCCGGCAAGCCGCTCGGACTCAAGCTCCACTGGCTCGAGAGCGAAACCAGCATTAAGCTGTCCGACCTGCCCGAAGACACGCAAAACCGCCTCAAGGCGGGCATTCCGCAAACAAGTGTCGACGATGCGCAGGACACGATATCCAAGTACCGCCACCAGATCGACGAGGAGCAAACCCGCCAGGTGATCGACGCGCAAACGATTCGCGACAGCACCGATCAGGGATCGACCGCCGAATCAGATTCTGAGAAAACCGCCGAACAGTCCGCCGAGGCCGAAGCCTCCGATAAGAATTAGAAAGGGAGTGCCGCTTATGAGTCGCCGCAACACCGAGCTGCTCTTGCTCATCGCCTCGGCGTTCCCCGTCATCCTGCTGTATGCGATGTACGTCCTCACCGCGGGCGCTGCCATCTCCTTTGAGACGCTCGCCGTACCGATCGGCCTCTTTGCCGCCTTTGCCGCGGCCCACATTGCCGTGCGCATCTTGGCGCCCGGCGCCGACCCCGCCATCCTGCCCATTGTCTTTGTGCTTTCGGGCATCGGCATCACGTTCGTGACGCGTCTCGCCCCCGCTCTCGCCATCTCACAGCTCATCATCCTGTTTGTCTCGGTGGCCCTGATGGTGGGAACGCTCGCACTGGTCAAAAACCTCGACGTAGTCATGCGCTACAAGTACACCTTTGGCATTATCGGCATCATCCTGCTGATGCTGCCCATCTTTATCGGCACAACGATCTCGGGCTCCAAGTTGTGGATTCGCATCGCGGGCTTTACCATCCAGCCCGGCGAGTTCGCCAAGGTCTTTATCGTCCTGTTCCTGGCAGGCTATCTGGCCGAGAACCGCGAGCTGCTCTCCATCTCCAACCGCAAGATCCTGGGCCTCAAGATTCCGCGCTTCCGCCTGCTGCTGCCGCTGTTTGCCGTGTGGGGCGTGTGCCTGCTCGTCGTCGTCTTCGAACGCGACCTGGGCTCGGCCGTCCTGTTCTACACCATCTTTTTGCTGATGCTCTATGTTGCCACGGGACGCTTTTCGTACGTCATCATCGGCCTTGCGCTGCTGGGCGTTGGAGCCGTGGGCGCCTACAAGTTCCTGTCGCACGTGCAGGTGCGTTTCCAGATCTGGGCCGACCCGTTTAAGGACGCCCAGGGCCAGGGCTACCAGATCGTGCAGTCGCTCTTCTCGCTCGCCGACGGCGGCCTGGTTGGCGTCGGCATTGGCAACGGTATGGCAAACAACATCCCCGTCGTCGAGTCCGACTTTATCTTCTCGGCCATCGGCGAGGAAATGGGCCTTTTGGGCGGCGGCGCCGTGCTCATCCTGTTTATGCTTTTTGCCGTGCGTGGCCTCACCACGGCCGCCCGCGCCAAGTCCGACCTTGCCGCCTTTAGCGCGACCGGCCTTACGGCGGCCATCAGCTTCCAGGCATTCTTAATCGTTGGCGGCGTAACCCGCCTGATCCCGCTAACCGGCGTCACCCTGCCCTTTATGAGCCAAGGTGGCTCCTCGCTGCTGGCGAGCTTTATCATCGTCGCGCTGCTGCTGCGCGCCGGCGACGAGGCAACCGGACGCGAAGCCGAGCTCACCGGCACCGGCACCATGGCCGCCATCACCGATGACCAGGTCGCATCCGCCGCTGCCCCGACCGGTACGCGCTTTGCCAACGCACCTTCCTACAGCCACGGCAACCACTCCGCGGGTTCTCGCATGCGTCGTCGCCTGCTCGACACGCCTGAGTCCGGCGTGCTCGGCCGCGTGGCACTTGCCAACCGTCTGACTCGTGCCGTGTTTGCCTTTACGGCGCTGTTCGCCATCCTTATCGGCAACCTCACCTATGTCCAGGTCATCAAGGCGAAGGACTACCAGGACATGCCGACCAACAACCACACCATCGCCCGCTCCAAGTACATCCAGCGTGGCTCCATCATCACGTCCGACGGCGTGACGCTGGCCGAGTCGCTGCAGCAGGAGGACGGCACCTACGCCCGTTCCTACCCCAACGGCAACATGGCCGCGCACGTGGTGGGCTACGTGAGCCAGCAATACGGCACCGCCGGCATCGAGAGCGTCATGAACGATACGCTCACCGGCTCCAAGGATTACTCCAGCTGGAACAACGCCATCGCGTCGCTCGCGGGGCAGACCCAGCCGGGCAATACCGCCAAGCTCACCATCGACTCGCGCATCCAGACGGCTGCCGAGCAGGCGCTCAAGGGCTTTAAGGGCGCCGTGGTGGTCATGGATCCGCGCACCGGTGCGGTCCTTGCGTGCGCGAGCTCGCCCACCTACGACAACACCAATATCGATGCGCTGCTCCAGTCGGGCGGCGGCGAGGACGGCTCCATGTACAACCGTGCCATGGACGCGCTGTACACCCCGGGCTCGACCTTTAAGGTCGTCACGCTCTCCGCGGCACTCGAAACCGGCACCGCCAGCCTTACCAGCACGTACCAGGCGCCCGGCTCCATGGACATCGGCAACGCCCCGGTCACCAACTACGACAACGAGAGCTACGGCACTATCAGCTTGCAACAGGCCTTTGCCGTGTCCTCCAACGTCGTCTTTGGCCAGGTGGCAAACGAGGTCGGCGCAAACACGCTCGTTCAGTTTGCCAACGCCTTTGGCTGCGGCCAGAAGCTCGGCCAGGACCTGACCTCCACGGCCTCCATCATGGCCGACCCATCGCTCATGACCGAGTGGGAGACTGCTTGGGCAGGCGCCGGCCAGCCTGTCGGCATGGATCACACGCCCGGCCCGCAGACCACGGTCATGCAAAATGCCGTGATCGCCGCAGCCATCGCCAACAGCGGCGTGGTCATGGACCCGTTCTTTGTTTCCCAAGTGCTCGCACCGGACGGAACCGTGGTCAAGACCACGCAGTCCCGCTCGCTAGGCCAGGCCGTCAGCTCCGCCACGGCCGACCAGGTCAAGCAGGCCATGCTCGCCGTCGTCCAGTCCGGCACCGGCACCGATGCCCAGATTCCGGGCGTCAAGGTTGCCGGCAAGACCGGCTCGCCCGAGACCGGAGGCACCAACGTCAACTCGACGTTTATCGGCTTTGCACCTTACGATTCACCCACGGTCGCCATCTCGGTGGCCTTGGAGGATTACGACCAACACGACGTCAAGGCGGCCAAGATCGCCGGCATCGTCCTGACCGCGGCGCTCGCCGCCCAGGGAGCGTGATGCCCGTGATCGAATCGGACACCCGGGGCGCACCGCGGCCTAAGGGCTAGCGGCAATGCGCCACATGGCCCAGCGGCCACACAGTAGGTACTACACACATCGTTGAGCGAATAGTTATGTTAGGAGCAGGAATGGAACAGAGGGTCCTCGGGGGAAGATACCTCCTCAAGGATAAGGTGGGGACAGGCGGCATGGCGACCGTCTTCCGTGCGCAGGATCAGGTCCTCGACCGCACGGTAGCCGTCAAGATCATGCTGCCGCAGTACGCTGGCGACGCCACCTTCGCCGCGCGCTTTAAGCAGGAGGCCCAGGCAGCAGCCGGCCTCTCCTCCCCCTATATCGTAGGTGTCTACGATTGGGGCAAGGACGGCGACACCTATTACATCGTCATGGAGTACCTGCGCGGTACCGACCTTAAGAGCGGCATCAAGAGCCATGGCGCCCTCGACCCCAAGAAGGTCGCCCAGATCGGCTCGCAGATCAGCTCTGCACTTTCGGTCGCCCACAAGCACGAGATCATCCACCGCGACATTAAGCCGCAGAACATCATGGTGCTGCCCGACGGCAACATCAAGGTCATGGATTTTGGCATCGCACGCGCCAAGAACAGCCACCTCACGCAGGATAACAACGTTCTGGGCACCGCCCACTATGTAAGCCCCGAGCAGACCCGCGGCCAGGACCTCGGCCCCACCTCGGATATCTACTCGCTGGGTGTCGTCATGTACGAGTGCGCCACCGGCCGCGTGCCCTTTGACGGCGACGACGCCATCTCGGTCGCGCTCAAGCAGGTCAACGAGCTCCCCATTCCGCCGAGCCAGATCAACTCCGGCGTCGATGCCGACCTGGAGCGCATCATCCTCAAGTGCATGGAGAAGGACCCGGCCAACCGCTTCCAGACGGCCGACGAGCTGCGCCAGGTGCTCAACAGCTACCTGTCCGGCCGCGCCGTCAACGTCTCGGAGCCCACGCGCATCATCGGTGCCGCCGGCGACCTGGGCGCCACCAAGACGCGCGAGCTTTCCGACTCCACGCGCGCCATGGTTCGTCCCGTCTCGGGCGTGAGCGGTCAGAACACCGCCCGCAGCGCTGTCTCGGGCTCCACGGGCTCCTACGAGGTCGAGAAGCCTAAGTCCAACAAGAACAAGATCATCGCCGCCGTGATTGCCGCCGTCGCCGTGATTGGCGTTGTAGTGGCCTTTGCCACGGGCATGTTCAGTGGCGAACAGGTCACGGTGCCCGACGTGCTGGGCAAGGACCAGGAAACCGCTATTGAGCAGATCAAGGAAGCCGGCCTTGAGGTTGGCACCGTCGACCAGAGCTACAACGACGATGTCGACGAGGGAAAGGTCGCCGAGCAGACCCCCAACGGCAACACCAAGAAAGCCAAGGGCACGAGGGTGAACTTGGTAATCTCCAAGGGCCCTAAGCCCTCCGAGAAGGTTGAGGTTCCGCAGCTCGTCGGCCTGACCAAGGACCAGGCCGAGGCCGCGCTGGCAAGCGTGGGCCTGAAGGGCAGCGCTACCGAGGCCGCCAACGAGGCCGAAGAGGGCCAGGTCTTTGAGCAGGGCACTGACGCCGGCAAGGAGGTCGAGAAGGGCACGACCATCTCGTACAAGGTCTCCAGCGGCCCTGATACCACCTCGGTGCCCGATCTGACCGACATGACCGAGGCTCAGGCGCGCAACGCCCTCGACATGGCCGGCTTTGGCGTTGACGTGAGCTATCAGGAAAACGACTCCGTTACCGAGGGCACGGTCATTAGCTGGAACCCCAGTGGCAAGCAGAAGCCCGGTGCCACGATCACCGTCGTCATCGCCAAGAAGTCCGGTAAGGCCAGCGTTCCGGGCAACCTGTATGGCAAGAGCATCTCCGCCGCTGTCACCGCGCTCAACAACGCCGGGTTCTACAACATCGCCTTCTGCGATCAGAACGGCAACCCCGTGAGCGGCAACGAGAACGCCACCGTTACGGGCGTCTCCCCCACCGGTAAGCAGTCCACCGACAACACGATCACGTTGACGGTTTCGATTTCTGGCTCTGGTACTGATTCAGGCGACGATTCCGGTACGACCAACTAGTCATCAAGACGTTGCCCACAGCGGCTGATGATGCAAATACATTCGCTCAATTGCGCCCGTTTGCTCCCCCTGCAAACGGGCGCTTTCTTCATCTGAAGTAGCGAAAACCACGGCATACCTTTAAACCAGAAGAGCCCGGCACCGTAGCGGTACCGGGCTCGATATTCCTCTGGTGCCCCCGGGCGGATTCGAAAATCCCCCCCCGCGGGGAAATGAGTGACGCGGGTGTCGACGGCCCGAATCCGGCCTTTAGACCAGAAGAGCCCGGCACCGTGGTGGTACCGGGCTCGGCAAATCTCTGGTGCCCCCGGGCGGATTCGAACCGTCGACACCCGCTTTAGGAGAGCGGTGCTCTATCCCCTGAGCTACGGAGGCATGTTGTATTAGTGTAGCAGATTTGCGCCACCACCATGCAGCGCATAGCCGCTCTTCGAGATAGTCATCTGCGACGTTCTTTCAATGACTACTTGTTTAAGAACGTCGCAGATGACTACCCAACGACTAGTTGCCTTTGTGGAAAAGGTTTTTGATGACGGAGGGGATGCTCTTGGCGCCCTTGGCCGTCACATCGATAAAGTCAGGCGAACGCACGAGTTTATCCTCGTCTACGTACTTGCGCACCGCGCGAAGCGTCTCTTTGTCGTCGCGCGTCGAAAACGTAAAGTGACCGTTATCCTTGGTGAAGATGGCAAAGCGCGTGATCTTCTTGGTGCCGCGCAAAACCTCGGCCGCGATGTAGTCGACCTCGTCCCACGGGATTTGAATATAATCCTCGGGGTTGCGCTCGTTGTAGTACTCGAATGCCTTGTTGCCCACCATCACATTGCCGTGGCTGGTAAGCCCCATCAGGCAGGTTGCCGGCGTTGCCAGATCGACCGTGCTGTTCTGAGATTGCGCCATGCGCGCCTCGCCCTCCAAATAAAACAAATCGGACCGCATCCAGTGTACCCACCGGGTGCGGTCCGTTTCAATGGCTCAAAAGCCCTTGTTCAGCAAACCTCGGTCTTAAGCCGAAGCGTGCTTACATGAAGCCGCAGACGCGACCGATGATACCGACGGCGAAGAGAGCCAGGATGATGACAATCGGGCTGACCTTCTTCTTGAGGAGCTTGCAGACCAGAAGCGTCAGGCACACGGCGGCAAGGCCGGGGATGAGCTGATCGAGGTTGGCCTGAAGCGTGGTGACCTTCACCTGATCAAGGGCGGTAGCACCGACGGAGTTGTACATCGTCAGCGCTTCCTTGACGCCCTCGGAACCGGAAGGCAGGTTGGCCCAGTCAATGAAAGCGCCGGCAGACTGCGTGACCTTGGAGACGACCGGGGTGAAGGAGATGGACACCCAGCGCTCGACCAGGGCACCGATGATGAACATACCCAGGATGGAAGCGCCCTCGGTGACCTTGCCCATCAGACCGCCGGAGAGGTCCTTGGCGATGGAGGAGCCGACCTTGTAGCCAAACTCCTGCGTGTACCACAGGAAAGCGTAACGGATGATGTTCCACGCGAAGAAGAACAGCAGCGGGCCGGCAATGCTGCCGGACAGGGCCATGGAAGCACCCAGAGCGCCCAGAATCGGGCGAAGGGTGAACCAGAAGGCGGGGTCGCCGACGCCGGCGAGCGGGCCCATCATACCGACCTTAACGCCCTGGATGGCGACGTCGTCAATCGGAGCACCGTTGGCGCGCTCCTCCTCAAGAGCGAGGGTAACGCCAATGACGGGGGCGGAAACATAGGGGTGGGTGTTATAGAACTCCAGGTGGCGCTTAAGAGCGGCAATCTGGTCATCCTTGCTGGTGTAGAGCTTCTTGATCGCAGGGATCATTGCGAAGCACCAGCCGCCATTCTGCATACGCTCGTAGTTCCACGAGCCCTGAAGGAACTGATGACGGAAGCAAACCTTCTTGCGGTCAGCCTTGGTAAGCTGAATCTTGTTCTCTGCCATATGTATCACTCCCCTCCTACTCGTAATCGTTCAGAATGTCGCCGAGCGGGTCGCCGGAGCCACCGCCCATGCCGCCACCCTGCTTGGCCAGATCCTTAAGGCCAAGGTAGATAAGGGCAAGGGAGATGCCGATGAGGCCAAGGGCGATCAGCGTGAGCTGAGGGATGGCAGCAAGGACAAAGCCGAGGATGAAGAACGGCCAGGTCTCCTTGGTGGCCATCATGTTGATGACCATGGCGTAACCGACGGAAGCGACCATGCCGCCGCCGACAGCCATGCCGCCGGACAGCCAGTCAGGCATAGCGTTGAGCGCGTTGGTAACGGCCTCGGCCGGGATGATGCACAGCAGGACGGCCGGGATGGCGATACGAAGGCCCTGCATGAGGATGGCAGCGTACTGCCAGCGCTCGATGCCGGCGAAATCGCCTTTCTCGGCGCAACCGTCCATGGCGTGAGCAATAGCGGTAGCCAGAGTACGGCAGATCATGGTCAGGAACAGGCCGGCGACCGACAGCGGGACGGCGACGGCGATGGCGGCGGTAACGGCCTTCGACGGATCGGTAGCGCCGCCGTTGAGGGCGAGCACCATGATGATCGAAGAAGCGACCGATGCCAGAGCAGCGTCAGGCGCGACGGCGGCACCGACGTTAGCCCAGCCAAGGGCCATCATCTGGAGCGAACCGCCCAGGAGGATACCCTCCTGAAGGTGACCGGTTACGAGACCGATAAGCGTGCATGCCACGAGCGGCTGATGGAACTGGAACTCATCCAGAATGCCTTCCATACCGGCAAGCAACGCGACAATCGCAACAAGCAGAATAGTGATTGCAGACATGTATCGGACCCTCCTTTACTATGCTTGAGCGGCCAGTTCGGCCTTAGCTTTCTTCAACATGGCGTCGAGATCCTCGGAGGAATCCGAAGGAACCTTGCGGACCTCGAACTTGACGCCCTTGGCCTTGAGGGCCTCGAGAGTCTTGACGTCGTCATCGCCCATAGCGACGGCGTTGGTGACGACGACCTTGCCCTTGGAGTGGGCCATGGAACCGATGTTGACTTCCTTGATGTCGACGCCGGCCTCGATGGCCTTGAGCAGATCCTGCGGGTTCTCGAAGAGCAGCATCGCCTTGGTGTCACCAAAGCGCGTGTCCTTGACGACCTCGGCCATCTTCTTGATGGGCACGACGTTGGCATGGACTCCCGGAGGGGCAGCCTGCTCGATCATGGTCTTGCGGAGCTCGTCGTGAGCAACGCCGTCGGAAACCACGATGATGCGGTTGGGGTTGATCTGCTTGGTCCACGTGGTGGCCACCTGGCCATGAAGCAGACGGGTGTCGATACGGACGTGGGCAATCTTGATGTGCCCGTCGCCGATGACCGTTCCCGGAGGGATGGCGCCTGCAGGAGCAGCGGCGGCCGCAGCCGGCTTCTTCTCCTCGGGCTCCAGAGACTCGGGCTTGACGCGCACGCCAGCCTTAGCCTCAGTCACGAGATGTTTTGCGATCGCATGTGCAGTGTTCTTTGCGTCAAAGCGCTGCGAATATGCCTCGATGAGCATAGGCAGGTTGACACCGGTGACGATAGCCCAGGAATCGTGGCCCTCGATGAGCCCGCTGATCTGGTTGAACGGCGTGCCGCCCCACAGATCAACGAGGAAGAGCACCTGCTCCTGGTCCTCGAAGGAAGCGACTGCTTCCTCGACCTTGGCACGGAAGTCGTCGGGGCCCATGCTCGGCTCGAGCGAGACCACGGCTACAGACGGCTGATCGCCAAAGACCATCGAGCCCGTCTGCTTGATTCCAGCAGCCAAGTCCCCGTGGCTAGCAAGAACAATACTTACCATCACATAACCTCCTTTTTGTCTACGTATTTCCTACACGACATGAAAGGAGTATACCTGTTTGCTTTGTGGAATTATAGCTAAAACTGCAAAAGGTTGGATTATTTGTTTAAACGTCAAGTTTTGTTACAAATTGATTACGTTGCTGCTTTTTGACTCATTACACGCCAAGGCGTCGCTCATCAAGCCATGCATTTTACAGATACAAGCAGGCTGTTCATTAATATCGATTTTAGGCAAGCGCGTATGCGCTTGTACTGCCGCTATTTTGTTTAAACAGACATAACTTGACTATTAGCGTGACTTATGCACTTCGATACTACTCAAAAAAGTTGCGGTGGAATAGTTCTTGTTTAAGAGCCAGAAGGCTGGATTTAGGAACTATTTCACCGCAACTTATAGGGGATCCTAGGCGATGTGGAGAGGGTTGGCGGCGTCGACGGCATCGGGGACGTCGGAGAGGCCGTCAGGAGCAGCGTCTGCCGGGTCCTCGTCGGGGGTCTCGATCTGCTTGATCATGACCTCCTGGCCCTGGAGCAGATAGGTCTCGCCGCTGCCGCAATGGGGGCAGGTCTTGCCGTAGTCGACCGTCGCATAGTCACGGCCGCATGCCTCGCAATGCGTCACGGCGTTGACAGGCTCCACGATAAGCTCCGCGCCCTCGGTGATTGGCTTTTTATCTGCCGCCCAGCGCCAAGCGTCGAGCAGCAAATCGGGAACGACGCCCGAGACCTCGCCCAGCAGCAGCGTCACGCTCGAGACGCGGCCCACGCCATTGGCGCGCGCCACATTCTCGACATCGCGAATGATGTGGTAAACGATTCCGAGCTCGTGCACTTTTTCTTCCGCCGTTCTAACGAACGGCGGTCGGCTTGACGCTGCGCGAGCCCCAGGCGTGGCGATCTGCCTTTCAATCGTCGGGCATGGGCAAAAGCCCTATGCCCTCCTCTTTCAAGGCACCTCGCCACGCCTGGGACTCGCTCGCTGTCCAACCGCTCTCTGCGCCGTTCTCCTGCTTGTTTCGTTTCTTACTTTTTCCCAAATTTGATCTTAATCGCACGCTTTAGAGCGTACTTGCCGAGGCTCGGGAGCTTTTGCTCGTATTTGACCATGGTGGAGCACTCGGGGCGATCGCGATCCAGATGAATGGCGTCAAACGCACACTTGGTGGTGCACAGGCCGCAGCCGATGCACTTGTTGGGGTCGACGATCGAGGCGCCGCAGCCCAGGCAGCGGGCGGTCTCGGTGCGCACCTGCTCTTCGGTAAAGGTCTCGACATACTCGCTAAACGGCGCAGCCTTCTCGCGCTCGCGGTCCACGCGCGCAACCTCGCGGCTCGCGTTGTCATAGCTCTCAATCACGACATCGTCGCGGTCGAGCGCGGTGTAGCGGCGCTGGTTGCGGCCGATGGTGAGCGTAGAGCCCGGCTGCACAAAGCGATGGATGGACACGGCGGCCTCGTGGCCAGCTGCGATGGCATCGATGGCAAAGCTCGGGCCGGTATAGACGTCGCCGCCCACAAAGATGTCGGGCTCGGCGGTCTGATAGGTCTGGGGATCGGCGAGAGCACCCTGGCCGCGACCAAGCTCAACCTTGGAGCCAGCCAACAGGTCGCCCCACACAATGGACTGACCGATCGACATGACCACGCGGTCGGCATCCACGCGACGCAGGTCGTTCTCATCGTACTCGGGCGCAAAACGGCCCTCGTCGTCCGTGACACGCGTGCAGCGCTTGAAGGTAATGCCGCACACGCGACCGGCCTCGTCCAGATGGACCTCCTTGGGACCCCAACCGCAGCTGATGTGTGCGCCGTCCTCGACGGCCTCGCGACGCTCTTCCTCGCTGGCGGGCATCTGGGCCTCGCTCTCCAGGCAGAACATCTCAACGTGCTCGGAACCCAGACGGCAGGCGTTGCGGGCCACGTCGATGGCAACGTTGCCGCCGCCCACCACGATGGTGCGGCCGGGCAGCGCGTCGACCTTGCCGCCGTTGACCTCGCGCAAGAAGTCGACGGCAACGGTCACGTCCTCGGCATCCTCGCCCGGAATACCGGCAAGGCGGCCGCCCTGGCAGCCAATGGCCACGTAGAAGGCCTTAAAGCCCTGCGCGCGCAGCTCGTCGAGCGTCACATCGCGGCCGACCTCCACGCCGTAGCGGAACTCGGCGCCCATCAGGCGGATGACCTCGACCTCGGCCTCGATAACATCCTTCTGCAGCTTAAAGCTGGGAATACCGTAGGTGAGCATGCCGCCCGGGCGCTCGTTCTTCTCGAACACGACGGGCTTGTAGCCCTTCTCGGCCAGGTAGAAGGCGCAGGACAGACCAGCCGGACCGGCGCCGATGATGGCGATCTTCTGATCGAAGCCGCCGACGCGCGTCGGAGTCACCACAGGCGGGACATAGCGGGTCGCGGCATCCAGATCGCGCTGGGCGATGAACTTCTTGACCTCATCGATGGCCACGGCGGCGTCCACGCGACCGCGGGTGCAAGCGTCCTCGCAGCGGCGGTTGCACACGCGGCCGCAGATAGCGGGCAGCGGGTTCTCGCGCTTGATGAGCGCAAGGGCCTCGTCATAGCGGCCCTGGGCCGCGAGCTTCAAATAACCCTGAACGGCAACATGCGCAGGGCAGGCCGTCTTGCAGGGCGCGGTGCCGGACTCATGCGTCTCGATACGGTTGTCGTTGCGGTAGTTGGGCGACCACTTGGTGTGGTCCCACTTGGTGGCATCGGGCAGCTCCTGGCGCGGATACTCGGGCACACGCCCGCCGGCCTTTTTGCTGCAGAGCTTCTGGCCCAGCTTGGCGGCGCCGGCCGGGCACACCTCAACGCAGCGGCCGCAGGCCACGCACTTGTCCTTCTCGACCTTGGCGACGTAGGCCGAGCGCGACAGGTTAGGCGTGTTGAACAGCTGCGAGGTACGCAGGGCGTAGCACACGTTAACGTTGCAGTTGCAGATGGCGAAGATCTTGTTCTCGCCGTCGATATTGGTGATCTGGTGCACAAAGCCGTTGTCCTCGGCCTGGCGAAGGATGTCGTAGACCTCATCGCGGGTCACGTAATGGCCACGGTCGGTCTCGACCACGTAGTCGGCCATATCGCCCACGGCAATGCACCAGTCGGCCGGGTCATCGGCGCAGCCCTCGCCCATCACGCGACGGCTCGCGCGGCAGCTGCAGGTGCTGGCGGCATACTTGCCCTCGTATTTGTCGAGCCAATGCTCGATATGCTCAATGGGCACCGAGGTGCTCGTGGCGTCGATGGCTTTCTCGACCGGAATGACGTGCATGCCGATGCCGGCGCCTCCGGGCGGCACCATCGGCGTGGCGCGGGACAGCGGCCCCTTGGACGCCTGCTCAAAGAACTTGGCGTAGACCGGGTGCTCCTCGAGCTGGCTCACGCGCATGTTGAGGAACTCGGCAGAGCCAGGCACCAGCATGGGCAGCACCCACTGCTTGGCACGCTCGGGGTTTTCCCAGTTGTACTCGAGCAAGCCCGTGTAGCTCATGTCGTCGAGCATCTTCTCGATATCGGCCTCGGGCATGCCGGTGAGCTTGACCATCTCAGGCAGCGTGTAGGGACGGCGCATCTTCATCTTGCAGAGCACTTCGGCCTGCTCATCGGTTGCGGCCTCGGCAAACGACCAGTACTCGTAGCCCAGCAGTTCGTCGCGATGAAGCAGACGGTTGGTGCAGTGCTCGCACAGCTTGACGATGGCCTCGCGCGGATGCTCCGGCAGCGGCGGCACGAACTCCGCACCGATGTCGGGCTCGGTATAGCTAATTCCCGGTCCGTTGAGAATCATGGTTGTCCCTTCTCTTGCCGCAGTCCGGCGAGACCGCAGCGCCCCTCTTTTTTTGCAGGTCGGGCATGCCCCCATGCCGTTCACCCGCCATTGTTGACATTGTGTCAAAAATAGTATTGACGAACCGTCAACAATATTCAAGACTGTTAGGCGAACGGTCCGGCAAAAGAGGATGAAAGGCGGCAAAACATGGGCGACACGTACGCAGATATCCCTGTGGCCGACGCCACTCTTGCGTCCGATAGCGCGGCAAAGCGCCTGACGGGTGACGAACGCCGTCGCGAGATCCTCGATGCCGTGCGCACCGTAAGCTCCGAGCTGGGTGTATCCCACCTTTCGGTATCGGCCGTGACCAAGCGGGCCGGCTGCACGCGCTCGCTGTTCTACCACTACTTTGCCGATATGGACGCCGCCGTCACCGCCGTTATGGACGAGGCGATCGATGGCTTTATCTCCGAGCTCGAGCAGTGGAACGCCAGCCGCACCGTCGGCGATATCGAAGGCGCGCTCGACACCGTCGCCCCGCTCTTTAAGCGCCTGGTCGCCAGCGGCCACGAGCTGCCGCACACGCTGACCAGTAACAGCGGCGCGCTCTACGGCGGCTTTCTGCACAACGTGGTCCAGCGCGTGGCGCAGTATATCTGCGACACCACCGTGGTGGATTTTGTCGCCCATCATGAGCTACGCATCGACCATGTCTACGAGACGTTCTACACCCTCATCATGGGGTTGTTGATGTATATCCGCACGCACCCCGATGTGCCCGACGAGACGGTCAAGGAAATCATCGCCTCGACGCTCCACATCGAGGGCTACACCGCCAAGTATCCGGAGCGCAGGCCCGGGAACTGACGACATTTGGCCAAACTGCCCGCGATCGGAAGAGGGGCCGCGGGCGTGTGAAAGGAGAGCAGCATGCTGTTCGATGTTTGGGGTAGCGATACCCTTATCCACTGGGTCGGCTGGGCCATGGTCTTTGTTGGCCTGATCGTGCTCAACGAGGTCGGCCGCCGCACCAAGCTCGGCGCGGCCATCATCTTTGGCGTGGCCCCGCTGGCCATGACCATCTACTGCGTCGCCATCGCCATTGGCGTGTCGCAGGGTGCCGAGTGGGCGCTCACCAACCCCACCCATGTGTACCAGAACAGCTGGTTCCACTACGCCAAGGTCTACGCGGCGTTGGCCGGTTGCTGGGGCTTCATCGCCATTAAGTATCAGTGGGGCAAGATCGGCAAGGCGCACTGGTTCCGCGCGTGGCCGTTTGTGATCGTCGCCATCAACATCATGATCGCCGTCGTGTCCGACTTCGAGAGCGCCTATCATTTCTTTGTCCTGGGCGAGTCCACCTGGGTCACCTCCGAAGGTGCTACGCAGTTGGCCGGCTGGAACAACGTGTTCAACGGCATCGCCGGTATCATCAACATCTTCTGCATGACCGGTTGGTGGAGCGTCTACGCCTCCGAGGACAAAACCGACATGCTGTGGCCCGACATGACCTGGGTCTACATCATCGCCTACGACATCTGGAACTTCTGCTACACCTACAACTGCCTGCCCACCCACTCCTGGTTCTGCGGCTTTGCGCTGCTGCTGGCGCCCACCGTCGCCGCCTTTATCTGGAACAAGGGCGGCTGGATCCAGAACCGCGCCTTTACGCTGGCCATTTGGTGCATGTTTGCCCAGGTGTTCCCGTACTTCCAGGAGGAGTCCATCTTTGTGACCCACTCCACGCTCGACCCCGCCGCCGCCACCGCGGTCTCCATCGCCGCGCTGGTCGCCAACATCGCCGCGATCATCTATGTCGCCTACCGCGCCAAGAAGCTCGGCCGCAACCCCTACAAGCAGGATGTCTTTGAGGGCACCAGCGACTGGGAGAAGGCTACCGCCCGCCGCGCCAAGGTGGATTACGCTCACGCCGAGTAACATGCCCAGCGCGAACGCCGCTTGAATGTGAAGCCGCCTGGCCGACTCCGCGCAATGCAACGTATTGCATGCCCCCGGAAAGCGATTTGTCCGCTTTCCGGGGGCTTTTTGTTGTTGCGCCTCTATTCAAAACACGCGCACATATAAAATCGGATTTCAAATCATGTGGCGGCTCTAGGGGGTCCCGTTTTTGGGTACATTGTTGTCCCGATATTGAGCTTGGGGGATATATGAAAGATGAGACGATGGGCCAAGAGGATGCGGCCCAAGATGCAGAAGCTTGCGCTGAGGCCTTGGAGAGCTTAGACCGGATTTCACTCGATGAGATTGCGTTTGACGATTCGGGCGTTGATGTGCAGGATAAGCCAGAAATCGAGGCGCAGCCCGATGATCAGGATGCAGACGACGTTGAGCCTGCCGAAGATGAGGCAGGTCACGAAGACACCGAAAGCGAGGCCGGCAATCAGCCCGAATCCGACACGGGCGAGGAAACCGTCTTGCTCGACAGCTTGCCGGCCGAAGATTCGCTGACCAGCGAGCTCCCTGGCCTGGGTTCCGCACCAGCCGTGGACGAGACCATCGCCATGGGCGATATTCCCCTGCCGTCCGTTCCCTCGGCACGCGAGGCCGAGGTTCGCCATCGCAAGATGTCGCCCAAGCGCCGCAATCTGATGGTCGCCGGTGTCGTGGCCGTCGCGCTCGTCGCCGGCGGTGCAGGCTATGCTGCCTGGAACGGCTATCAGCAAGAGCAGGCTGCCGCTGTCGCCGCCAATGCCCACACGATGATGTCGGTGCAGATTGGCGTGCATGCCGCGGGCCTCGCCTGTTCCACCGGCTCCAAGATTCCCGTACAGGTGAGCGGTCAGGACGCTGATGGCTCATCCGTGAGCGAAACGCTCTATGTTGACGAGCACGGCCGCGGCATCAAACTGCTGCCCGGCGATTACACGCTCTCCATCGCTGCCTCCCCCATCGCGGCCGACGGCACCATCTATACCGTCCCGACCACCAAGGCGCAGGTCACGATCAAGAGCGATGGACAGGATTTAAGTGCCCAGGCTACCTTTAAGCTCAAGGTGCCTTCGGCCGACACGGTGACTGACGACCAGATCGATGCCGCCGCCAAGTATGCCGAGGAGGGAGGCACGAGCTCCGCCGCGGCTGCCAAAGTGCTCCAGCAGGCAGCAACCGCGCGGCGCGACACCGCCGTCAATGCCGTGAGCGCGCAAAAGGCACAGGCAGCCCGCGATGCTGACGCTCGCCACAAGGCAACCGACCTCTACCAGCTCGATATCCCCGTCGAGTGGTACGGCAAGGTCGAGACTTGGCAAAATGGCAGCACGCTATGCATCTATCTTGCCGGCGACAGCGATACGCCGATTGTGACGCTCGTCGCGGTGCGCGAGGGCGAGAGCTTTACGCCCGATGAGGGCGATACGGTTTTGGGCGCGGCCAATCTAGGCAACGGTTATACCGTCTACGCCAGCGGCCCCGTCTATCCGTACGTGGTGCCCCAGACCATCAACGGACGGACGCAGAATCCCGTGTCAACCTACCCCATGGACACGGCCATTGAGCTTGTCGAGCTCACGACCGGTAACCGCTACACCTATAGCCAGATCAAGAACGTACTGGTCGGCAAAGACGGCAAGGCAGACGCCGCGACCAAACTTGAGACCGACTACCTCGCCCAGATTCTCCTGCCGAGCATCAAAGCCCAGGACTAGCGGACCGCGGCGTCCAGGGTAGCTAATTTGGGTCCTGCCCCACAGATCCATAGATGATTAGGCAAGGAGCCACTTCCATGCGGGCACAGCGTGTACTACGCCGTGTTCGCATGGAATATCGGCTTGCTCGTCCATGGTAACGATTACCGACTCGCCAAGATCAAACTGGGCCATCGAGGCATCAAGCGCAGCGATTTCGCGCTCGCGCGTTTTCTCGTTTGCCATATCCGCACTCACCTGAATCAGGCTATAAGCCTGCATAAGAAGCGCATCCCCTGCCACAAAGTCCACCTCATGGCTTTTATTCTTCTCTTTGATCAGCAAGCGGCAGACCGAGCCGGTCCGCACGGCGGGAGTCCTTCTTCTAAGCGCATTGAACACCGCGGTCTCGAGCCTCTGGCCCTGGTCCAATGCCGATGCGGGAGAGAACGCTCCAAACATCGCAGGATCGACAGCGTAGACTTTAGATGCAGACCGCGCATTATTTGCAAGTGAACGCGTGAACTCCGGCACCGAAAACAACAGGTAAGCGTCCTCGTAATACTCAAGTAAGTCGCCGAGCGAATTACGACTGACGGGTATCTGCCTGCTTTTGAACTCGTTGTACACTTTGTTCACCGACAGCTCTCGTCCCGAAGATGCCATGCACCGCGTCAGGAACAGCGAGGCCAAACGAGGGCTCTTGACGTCGTAACGTTCAACGACGTCCATGGCGACCGTTCGCGACGCATATTCCTGTAGCAGCTGAATCGCGTCTGCGGGCGTCTGCTCAAGTGTCGCGATGAATCCCCCTCGCTCGAGATATCCGACCAGATGGTGTCGGAGCAACGCTGCATCGCTCGAGGAGAAGGACGCGTTCGACTCAGGAACGCCCCCCGTCTTATATCGGACGTATTCCGAAAAACTCAACGGAAACAGCTCTCGCACAAGAGAGCGGCCCCTGAACTCGCTCTTAAGTTCCGAGGACAGCATCTTAGAAGAAGATCCCGTCACGTAGACGGTCGCTTTCTCCGTATCGACCACACGCCGCAGAAACGCACCCCATTCGGGAATTTCCTGGATTTCATCGAAGAAAATGTAGACACCCTCGGTTCGAGCAGCAGGATATAGCGCATAGAATGTATCGAGCACGTCCGCTAGCAGCGACGGCTCATACGGACGCAAGCGCTCATCCTCAAAATTGAAATAAAGCATCCGGTCAAGCTCGATACCTTGACCCTGAAGCCGCTGCATCTCCTGATACAGGCGATACGTCTTTCCACAACGACGGGCTCCCACAATCACATTTACGATGTTGTCGCGCTTGGGTTCCTGCGGGTTTCCCAGATCAAGGTCGCGCTCAAAGACCTGTGGAACTCCTTGTTGCTCAAAGTCCTTTATTTTCTGGGCCACCAAGTCGTTGAATGCCATGATTCTCCAATCTTGCTTATATGCTAATCAAGATTATATCGATTCTTGATTAGCAGGAGAGCAAGATTTATGCGTATCTTGATTAATTGGTGAGCATATTTTTCTGTTACTGGTCTCCCGGAGGATGTCGAACGGCTGAGGGGCCACCAAGCTCGAGAGAATGATTTTTCTGGGACGGGGATTTAATAATCATTTTGTACCGAATGATTATTAAATCCCCGTCCCAGAAAAATCATCAGGCAGGCGGGAGGGGGCAAAAGTAGCTAAAAAAGCCCCGTCCCAAATGAGCTACTTAGCGCCAGGGGTCGGCTTCGAAGAGAGGCTCGCGCTCGGGGCGGCGATCGCTGTAGGGATCGTAGCCGTCGTCGTCCTCGTTCTCGGCGCGGATATAGGGGTCACGCGGCTTGGGTGCCGGCTTAGGCGCAGACTTGGGTGCGGCGGGTGCGGCATCGGTCGCCGGCGTGTTCGTCTTGTTCTTGTCTGTCATCTGCGCATCTCCTTGCATCGCATCCGTTCAACATCATCGATTGTCGCACGAAAAAGGGCGGCGGATCCAATTGGATCCGCCGCCCTTGGCGTTTTGCGATGAGGGGCGGTTTAAAGCCGGCCCCAAAAATCTACTCGGCGTCGGGCACCTCGTAGGTGGCAGACGGCGTGTTATCGCACACGACGGTAAAAGCACCGTCCTTGTCGACATCGACCGTCACCTGATCGCCCTCGCGCACCGTGCCGTCGATGATAGCGGCCGCGATGGCATCCACGACCTCGCGCTGGACCAGACGCTTGAGCGGACGAGCGCCAAAGACCGGGTCCAGGCCGCCCACGGCGAGCATCTGCTTGGCCGCCGGGGTGATGGCAAGCGTCATGCGCTCCTTGGCCAGGCGTGCGCGGACATCGGCGAGCTGGATATCGACGATCTTCTCAATCTGCGCCATGCCGAGCGGATGGAACACCACGATATCGTCGATACGGTTGAGGAACTCGGGGCGGAAGGTCTGAGCCATGGCCGCGTCGACCTGATGGCGCATCTCCTCCTCGTCCTTACCGGAAAGCTCGGCGATAGCCTTGGAGCCCACGTTAGACGTCATGATAATAATCGTGTTCTTGAAGGACACCTGACGACCCTGGCCGTCGGTCAAACGGCCGTCGTCGAGCACCTGCAACAGCACGTTGAAGACATCCGGATGAGCCTTCTCCATCTCGTCGAGCAAGATCACGGAGTACGGACGACGGCGCACAGCCTCGGTGAGCTGACCACCCTCGTCGTAACCCACGTATCCCGGAGGCGCACCGATCAGACGCTGGACGCTGAACTTCTCCATGTACTCGGACATGTCGATACGCACGAGCGCGCGCTCGTCGTCGAACAGGCACTCAGCCAGCGCCTTGGCGAGCTCGGTCTTGCCCACGCCGGTGGGGCCCAGGAAGAAGAAGCTGCCGATGGGCTTGTCCGGGTCGGAGAGGCCCGCACGGCTGCGGCGCACAGCCGCGGCCACAGCGGAGACCGCCTCATCCTGACCGATAACGCGCTTATGCAGCTCACCCTCCAAGCCCTTGAGCTTGTCGAGCTCGCCCTGCATCATCTTGGACACGGGCACGCCGGTCCAGGCGCTCACGACCTCGGCGATCTCATCGGAGGTCACCTGCTCGTTGAGGCCCTCGCCGTCCTGCTGCTTTTGAGCCTCGAGCGCAGCCTCGGAATCCTGAATCTGCTGCTGCAGACCCGGAATCACGGAGTAGCGCAGCTCGGACGCACGGCCCAGATCGCCGTTGCGCGTCGCGCGTTCCTCTTCGCTTCTGGCCTCGTCGAGCTGGCCCTTAAGCTCCTGCACGTGGTCGATGGCGTTCTTTTGGTTGAGCCAGCCGGCCTTTTGCACGTTGAGCTTTTCTTGGACCTCGGCGATCTCTTGGCGCAGGGCCTCCAGACGCTCCTTGGAGGCCTCGTCGGTCTCCTTCATGAGTGCCTGCTCCTCGATCTGCAGCTGGGTGAGCTGACGCGTGGTGGCGTCGATCTCGACCGGCATGCTGTCGAGCTCCATGCGCAGGCGGCTTGCCGCCTCATCGACCAGGTCGATGGCCTTATCGGGCAGGAAGCGGTCGGCGATGTAGCGATCGGAGAGGTCGGCAGCTGCCACGAGCGCGCTATCGGTGATGTGCACGCCGTGGAAGATCTCGTACTTCTCCTTGAGGCCACGCAGGATCGAGATGGTGTCCTCGACGGTAGGCTCGCTCACCATAACGGTCTGGAAACGACGGGCGAGCGCCGCGTCCTTCTCGATGTACTTGCGGTACTCGTCGAGCGTGGTCGCGCCGATCGCGTGCAAATCGCCACGGGCGAGCGCCGGCTTCAGGATGTTGCCGGCATCCATGGAGCCCTCGGTGGCACCCGCGCCCACGATGGTGTGGAGCTCATCGATGAACAGGATGACCTTGCCCTCGGATTTTTGCACTTCCTTGAGCACGGCCTTTAAGCGGTCCTCGAACTCACCGCGGTACTTGGCGCCGGCGACCAGCGCGCTCATGTCGAGCTCGATGAGGTCGCGGTCGCGCAGGGTGCTCGGCACGTCGCCGGCCACGATACGCTGGGCGATGCCCTCGACGATGGCCGTCTTGCCGACGCCCGGCTCGCCGATGAGCACGGGGTTATTCTTGGTGCGGCGGGACAGGACCTGAATAGTACGACGGATCTCGTCGGTACGGCCGATGACCGGGTCGAGCTTGCCGGCGCGGGCCAGATCGCAGATGTTGCGACCGTACTGCTCCAACGCCTCAAACTGAGTCTTGTCCTCGGCAGACGTCACGCGGTCATCACCACGCAGCTCCTCGTAGACCTGCTCGATGCGCTCCTTGGTGACGCCGGCGTCACGCAGCACTCGGCCTGCCTCGCCCTTGTCCTCGGCAAGTGCCATCAGCAGATGCTCGGTCACCACAAAGCTGTCACCCATCTTGGTGGCCTTCTTCTCGGCCTTTTCGATGACGCGGACGAGCTCGTTGGACAGGCCCATCTGTTGGCCCTCGCCCGAAACCTTGGGCGCGTGGTCGATGGCATCCTGTGTGGAGCGCGCGAGCTGGGCCGGGTCGGCACCGATGCGCTCGATGATCACGGAGATATTGCGCTCGCCGGCACCGAGCAGGGCGGACAGCAGGTGAATCGGCTCCACCGCGCCGGCCTGCGCGTCGGCAGCCGTGCTCATGGCGGTCTGCAGCGCCTCGCGCGACGTCATTGCTAGCTTATCGATTCTCATGGAATCACCTCTCTTGGGGTGGCCGCCCTACGGGGCGGCTTCACGTTGTTCGAGAAGTATTGTTGCCAGCTTTGCGCGATCTTATACATAAATCTAAGTCTCTATATATAAGATTTTCTGAGTGATTGATGGATAGGGTACTGAGATGTCAGCCCGCCGCTGCCCAGGCGCACTACCGTCTCGATCTGTAACATCTAGCAGCCATTTTTGATCCTAGATGTTACAGATCGAGATGAAATGACCAGCGGCAACCGTTTGTCTCAATCTGTAACATCTACTCGGCAAATTAGGGTCTAACTGTTACAGATCGAGACAAACCGAAGACACCCGAATCGAAAATCTAAATCTGTAACACCAGGCCCACTTTTAGCGGCCAAGATGTTACAGATCGAGACAAACCAAGAACCACCACAAAGGTGCCCGTCCCCTTTGTGGTGGTCCAGAGAAGAATCAACCCCGATTAAAAGAGGCGACATCAAGCCCAGTCTACGTTTGGCGATCCCAAGACCCAACGAGAACACAGCGACGAAATCGAGGACCAACGATAGCCCGTTCGCACAGATATTGATGGAGATTCAAGACATGGGTGCTGGCTTAAACGGCTTGGCTATCGTACGCCACAACGTTCTCGTCATCGTCCCTGTCGTTTTTATAGTGCTTATAGTGAAAATAGCGAGTTTAGTGAGAACAGTATTGCGCAAAACTCGTGAACTCAATTATTGACCTCTCGCCCAGAACGAGGGGAGGCAAATACTCCTATTAGAGATCAAATCGAAGCCCAATAGGGCCTTTTAGCCCCGTCATTTCGAACGATCGCTTTCTTTTGAATATTGTCGTAAGCTGGTATCATTTATCTTAATGAATGCATACTGTTTGCGAGGTGCCCGCCGTGAAACGATCCACCTATATCGGCCTGCTCGTCTTAGCGTTTGCAATTACCGCAGTCGGCGTAGGCATTATCTATCTCGCATTTCTCCCTGCCTCGGCAACGCAGGCGGCGGTTGAAACCGTAAGCTACCCCATCGAAATCCTCACCGATATCGTCAAACCCGATTCAATCACCGTCGATTTTGACGGTACGCCCGCAGCGCTTGGGGTCAGTAACTATCCCCGAATCGAACTTGGGGCCACGCGCTATACCCAAGATGAGCAGCTTATCGGCAAGGCAACCAATTTACTCAAAGGCAAGACGTTTAATCGATGGTACGGCGCCGCAATATATCGAGCCAAGAAAGGCCAAATGGTTGGCGGGTATTATTCGACCCTTGAACTCGATGCGGCAAACGGGAGTAGACTGTGCAGCGTTTCATACGACCCCGGCTACGTGGACAACGAAGGGCCGGGAGTCTATATCTCGGATGGCAACGTGATCTACGTCATGGCGGGCGATCAGACGGCAGTCGTCAATTTTATGGATCGGTGTACCGAGGATGCCTACGAACAAACCTGCGAGCCCGATCCGCAGACAGCGCGCGACAGCAGCTCAGCACGCACTTGGCTATTTGACGATGAAATAACCTGGACCCCATCGAAATAAGAACCCGCCGGACAGGCACCTTTGTGGCGGTTTTCGGCTCCGGCGCTCCGCTGTCTCAATCTGTAACAGCTAGCGGCCCTTTTGGGTCCTTGGTGTTACAGATTGAGATGAAATGACCGACGGCAACCGTTTGTCTAAATCTGTAACAACTACTCGGCAAATTGGGGCTTAGATGTTACAGATCGAGATAAACGGGACCACCACAAAGGTGCCTGTGAACTGCCTCCCATTTCTTGGACATCGGGAAATGGGAGGTTTTCCATGAGTAT
>CATWBO010000008.1 GCA_958349055.1 uncultured bacterium | reverse complement strand
CGGAATGTGGGGTCACCGCGCGGTCCGCATCTGATGGTGTCGACGCCAATGGTATATGGATACGCCATCGGCGTCTTCAATTCAGAAGATATCAGTGCGGAATGTACGGATTGCTGCCGTATCCTTAGTAATTAAAACTGTCCGTTCAGTAGTAGGGGCGCGCCGGCGTTAGCCGGTGCGCCCCTACTTTGGGAAACATAAAACTCGCTTTTAATCGGTTGCCTGCGTAGCTCAAAGCGGGAACAACCGCCATGACGATGCATGCGATACCGAGCAGCGGTGCGCGGCAGCTATAAGCGCTGCTCCTAGCAGGAATAGCGCTAATGAGGCGGCGATCCAGTTGCTGTCGGCGGTCTTGGGGAGCGTGGCGGTGGCGGGGCCGGCAGCCTTGGCCTTGGATGGCGTGGACACCGTGGTCCTGTTTACTGTCGTTTTGGTTGTCGTGATCGTCTTGGGCGTCGCAGTCGCGGGCTTCAGGGCGGGATCCGTCGCGGACCCGGCACCGGGCTGCCCACCGGCAGGACCGGCGCCACCAGCCGGCTCGCCCGCGCCACCGGGCACCTCGCGCCCGTCGGTCTCCCCCGCCGGCGCCGTCGCGCCCTCGGGCTCAATCACCACATGCGGAGCCATGGCCCCGGAGGCATCCACCACGCCGCCGGGGCCAAAGGCCCCACCAACAGGCGTCACAAACCGCGCAGACACAAGCGATCCGCCCGCACACGCAACGCCGCCGTCGGCGCCGGTCGCGTCAAGCCACGAGGCGTCGACGGAAAGCCGGCAGCCAGCCGCACCATCGCCAAGGCCCGTGTCCTGCAGGTACACGCCGTAAGCGCGCACGCCCGCTCCGGGCCCGGCGCCCGCTGCGACGATGCGCCCGCCGCCGCGCACGACCAGGTCGCCAGCGATCACGCCGGCGACCGCCTCGTCCGTAATATTGGCCCCGTCTGCCCGGGCATCGACGGTGCAGCCGTCCACCACGAGCGCCCGCGAAACGTGGATCCCGCACTGCGAGCCCGTCGCCGTCAGGGTCCCGGCGCCGCGAAGCGTCAGGCTGCCCCACACCTCCATGCCGCACAGCGTGATGTCCGCATCGGGCGCATGCGACTCCGTCACGGAGTTCCGCCCGGCAAGCGTCAGCACCAGGTTGCCTTCGGCGCCGATGGCCTCGCCCGCGTAGCCGTTAAGCTCCAGATGGTCGGCATCGGTCCAAGCCCAGCCGGGACCCGACACGCCCGGCTCGTAGTACGTCGCGCCCGCGATGATGAGGCTCTCCGCGCCTGCGGCATAAGAAGGCCCGCCCAGCAAAACGCATAGGCAGGCCATGGCAACAATCGCAATGTAATGACGGCTGGTGTAGGACTCGGCAGCAAACATACCCGCTCCGATCTTCGTAGGAGCCAATAGAATGTGCACCAGAAAATGCCCTGGTAGCAGCAGTTATTAGTTTAGCGAGATCAAGGCATAAACAAAGGAAATCCCCGTGAGCAGCACCAGGAATTAGGTGTAAATCGTTTTGCCAGTCGGTGAAAGGAGGGCTCTCATGCATAACAGGTAATAATCGCAGAAGTCGACCATCGCCTCCTATTTACTCCAAACGATTAATCTTGCTAATGCCAACACCTACGAGCTTTTGATGGCTTCTTCCTCCTGCGCGCGTGAACAGTTGTCTTTCGGCATCAACTGCCACCCTGTCGCCAGGCTGAAGGCCGTAAAGTTGCTCGGGAGGAATATCACCAATTGGAAGAACAGTGTCCCTAGATAATCCCGAACTACCTTCTTCCTTAATACGAAGATGGTCTTTTTCTGATGTGGTAACGGTTAATAAAACTCCCTCTATATGAATCTGTTCAACATTAACCTGGGCGTCTTTAATAACTGAGGCAGCGAATTTAGCAAAGGAATGACTCACGCAAATTGTTTTATTCTCTTTGGAGGGTTCCCGCCAAGCAAAATCAACGTCAATTTGACTTTTGTCCACAGTCTCGCATAGAGATTGAACATTTGAAGCAACTCGGGGACCTAATTCAGCAAGATGTTCGACGAACACGTCCTGATCCGGAGTCTCGCAAGATAAATCTGACAGTAGGCTTGAAAGCTCTTCAAAGGCACAGTCAGCCAAAGTTTTCGCATCAATAGTTGTTCCAACGTCGAATAGAGCCGGTTCGCCATTTGGGCGGAAATCCTCAATCCTGGGCATGGAGGGCGCAACTTCCAGAATTACGGATCCGGGAAGCGGAGATGCAACTAGAGCAAGTTCAGTCCTTTTAGCAATTTTAGAGGGAATGCTACCGCTCAGCGCTTTAAATCCTTCGATAGAAGCGCCAACAGCCTCAAATGTTGATTGTAGCTGAGTCATAAAGTCACCAACGCTGCGCAGGGGCGCACTGTGCCCTACAACGGAAGGTCCAGTGATGTGAATCAATGCGGAGGATTCACTCGAATGCTGAAGGTACGATTGGCTAATAAAGGCACGTAAACTGGATACAGAGAGATCATTCAGGTCCTCAGGGAGATCATAGTTTTCGTTCTCGCTGAAACCGAGACTCTCGAGTAGAGCATCTGGGCTAATCGTCGTACCCATCCATCATCACCTCCAAATACCCAGCAGCTGGATATAACCACCGTTTGTCATCATCCTCGAAACGAGTTTTAGACCAGAATTGATCCCAATACCCACGCCACGGTGTGTAGCCCTGTTTGGCATCATTTTCGAATTCCGTTGGTGGAACAACTATCATATAGCTATCAACGTAGTTATTGACCCTGCGATCGGGGCCGTAACGTCCGGATAATACATTCAGAAGAAAAGCTCCTTTGGCATCAACGGTTTTAAGGCATTCTTCTTTAAAGAAGAAAACAACGTCAATATCATGAGGTTTTTCTTCACTGGTGATAAAGCTGCCGCCAATCCACAGCTCTGCGATGCTTCCGACTGTCTCTTTTACCAAGTTGACGACAGTTAATAAACCATCCCATATTGCGATGCGGTTTCCATCGTCTTCAGGTACATATCTTTCACGTATATCATCAAGCGTGCAGGAATACCTACCCAGAGGAAGTACTCTTCTTTTGGCCCCAATGTCTACCAACTCAGGAATCAATCAGATGCCTCGTTCCAAATCTACTGTGCCAGTACTTCCGCGATGCGCTCGCTCGCATGCCCGTCACCGTACGGATTCGACGCATGGCTCATGCCCTCGTACTCGGCCTGATCGCTGAGCAGGCGGCTGAACTCGCGGTAGATGACGTCCTCCTCGGTGCCGACGAGCTTCAGCGTGCCGGCGGCGACTCCCTCGGGGCGCTCGGTGGTGTCGCGCATCACGAGCACCGGCTTGCCCAAGCTCGGGGCCTCCTCCTGGATGCCGCCCGAGTCGGTGAGGATGAGGTGGCTCGCCGCCATGAAGTTGTGGAAGTCGAGCACCTCGAGCGGGTCGATAATATGCAGGCGGTCGAAGCCGTCGAGCTCCTCGTGGGCGGCATTACGGACGAGCGGGTTCATGTGGATGGGGTAGATCGCCTTGGTGTCGGGGTGCTCCTCCATCACGCGTCGGATGGCGCGGAACATGCGGTGCATGGGCTCGCCCAGGTTCTCGCGGCGGTGTGCCGTGATGAGGATGAGGCGGGAGCCCTCGGCCCACTCGAGCTCGGGGTGGGAGTACCCCTCGCGCACGGTGGTACGCAGGGCGTCGATACCGGTGTTGCCGGTCACCCAGATTTTGCCTTCAGACTTGCCCTCATTGAGCAAGTTCTCCTTGCTCGCCTCCGTCGGGGCGAAGTAGTACTCGCTCACGATGTCGACCGCCTGGCGGTTGAACTCCTCGGGCCAGGGGCTGTAGATGTCGTGCGTGCGAAGGCCCGCCTCGACGTGCCCCACGGGGATCTGCAGGTAGAAGCATGCGAGCGCAGCGGCGAAGCTGGTCGTGGTGTCACCGTGGACCAGGACCACGTCGGGCCTCTCGTCCTCGAGGACCGCCTTGAGCTTGAGCAACACGTCGCACGTCACGTCGAACAGCGTCTGGCCCGGCTTCATGATTGCCAGGTCGTGGTCGGGAGTCACACCGAAGACACGCAGAACTTGGTCCAACATCTCGCGATGCTGGCCGGTCACGGTCACGACGGTCTCGAACTCATCCGCGCGCGCCTTCAGCTCGTTGACGAGCGGGCTCATCTTGATTGCCTCCGGGCGCGTACCGAAGACGAGCATTATTTTTTTCATCAAAGTCACAACCTTCCTACTGGCCCTGAGCCCTGTAGCGTGCCTCGGTGGCCTCCTTGGCCGGGCGCCACCAGGACTCGTTGGCGACGTACCAGTCGATGGTCTGCTTCAGCCCCTCTGCGAAGTCGGTGTGGGCCGGCCTCCAGCCGAGCTCGCGCTGGAGCTTGGTGCTGTCGATGGCGTAGCGGCGGTCGTGGCCGGGGCGGTCGGCGACCCAGTCGAAGTCCTCGGGGTCGCGGCCCATGGCCTCCAGGATCATGCGCAGGACGGTGATGTTGTTCTTCTCCCCATTGGCGCCGATGAGGTAGGTCTCCCCCATGCGGCCCTTGGTGAGGATGTCCCACACCGCGGAGCTGTGGTCCTCGGTGTGGATCCAGTCGCGGACGTTCTCGCCCTTCCCGTAGAGCTTGGGGCGGACGCCGTCGACGATGTTCGTGATCTGCCTGGGGATGAACTTCTCCACGTGCTGGTAGGGGCCGTAGTTGTTGGAGCAGTTGGAGATCGTGGTGCGCAGGCCGTAGGTGCGCGTCCAGGCGCGCACGAGCATGTCGGAGGACGCCTTGGTGGAGCTGTACGGCGAGGACGGCTTGTACGGAGTCTCCTCGGTGAACTTCGCCGGGTCGTCGAGCGCCAGGTCGCCGTAGACCTCGTCGGTGGAGACGTGGTGGTAGCGGACGCCGTATTTGCGGACGGCCTCCAGCAGGCGGAAGGTGCCCTCGACGTTCGTGCGAAGGAAGGGCTCCGGGTCGGCGATGGAGTTGTCGTTGTGGGACTCCGCGGCGTAGTGGACGATCGCGCCGTGGCCGGGGACGATTTTGTCGAGCAGCTCGGCGTCGCAGATGTCGCCCACGACGAGCTCCACGCGGTCGGAGGGCAGCCCGGCGATGTTCTCGGGGTTGCCGGCGTAGGTCAGCTTGTCCAGGACGGTGACATGGACACCCGGGTGGTTGTTGACCACGTAGTGCACGAAGTTGCTGCCGATGAAGCCGCAGCCGCCCGTGACGATGATGTTCTTAGGTTCGAAAATGTCTGTCATATTTACCCCCTCCTTGCCTCGTTGGCCACGTTCAAAAGATACTTGCCATATGCGGTCTTCTTCAGCGCTTCGCCCAGTTCATATAACTGTGTATAGTCGATAAAGCCGCGACGATAGGCGATTTCTTCCAAGCATGCGATGTAATATCCCTGGCGGCTCTGAACGGCCTCCACGTACTCGGCGGCCTTTAAAAGACCTTCGGGCGTGCCCGTATCCAGCCACGCCATGCCTCGCCCCATCAGCTCGACCGACAATTGACCCTGATCCAGGTAGGCATTGTTGATGCTCGTAATCTCTAGCTCACCGCGTGCGCTCGGCTTAACGTTGGCCGCGATATCGGAGACTTGCCCGTCATAGAAATACAGCCCCGGTACTGCGTAGTTCGATTTTGGAACCTCGGGCTTTTCCTCGATGCCAACTACACGATGATTTTGATCGAACTCCACCACACCGAAGGCCCTGGCGTCCTGTACGGGGTATCCAAATACAACGGCCCCGCCATAACATTCCACTCTCTCCTTTGCGCGTACAAGCACGCGAGTGAGGTCTTGACCATGGAACATGTTGTCGCCCAGAACTAGCGCACACGGCTCGCCGGCAAGAAAGTCGCCCCCGATGGTAAAAGCTTCAGCTAGGCCGCGAGGCTCGGCCTGTTCGGCGTATTCCAATCGCATGCCCAATTCGGCGCCGTCGCCGAGGAGTTTCTCGAACGCTGGCAGGTCACGCGGCGTCGAGATGACAAGCACTTCGCGAATACCGGCGAGCATCAGCACGCTCAATGGATAGTACACCAACGGCTTGTCGTAAATCGGAAGCAGCTGCTTGCTTACAGCCTTGGTTATGGGGTGCAACCGGGTTCCAGACCCGCCCGCGAGGATAATGCCCTTCATCTCATTTATTTCCTTCTCGCAGCGAAAATGGACTATTAACTCCGCCCGCTCTTGATCTTCGACATAACAACGGCTGAAATTCCGTTAATCTGCCCGCGTCGCAAGAACAGAACAGAAAAGAAAAACAAAAGTTGTAGGGGCTGCGTGCCCCACTGCATGGCCAGAACCGCCTGAACCAGAAGTAAAGCCAGGGTCGCTGTCTCATTACCCCAGGAGACCCTCAATTGAACTACGTTTCGAGTCATAGCTGCCGTCCTGGTAGCCCATGTCATAACGTAACCGACTACGGTAGCAACCGCCGCACCGAGGGGCCCTATCGCGAAGGTGAGTCCGACGCAGGAAACAATGCCCACACACGCTCCCGCAATTGTTGTCCAGGAAACTGCTTTCGTTTTACGAGCCGCAGTAAAGAGACAGCCCTCGAACAAAGCAAGACCGTTTAGAAAAACGCCCACCAACAGTAGGGGAACAAATCGCCAAGCTTCGAAGAAGTCGCTCGAGTAAAGAACCATGGCGAGCGGCACATCAAGCAGCATAATCATCGAGCATGCGATCGACATAGCGCCGGAATACAATTCATACATTCGGCCTAAGTAGCCATCGGCATCCTTGGGATCGAATTCTTTCACGGCGGAAATGGCCCAAGCATTGTAAAAAATCGTCTGCAGGGTCGAAAGGATTGTCGGAATCTTGTAAGCAACGGCGTAAATCCCGTTCGCCGCGGCACCACATACGAAAGTTACGACATAACGGTCACTTACATCGTTAATCCACCATGCGAGGCTATTGGCGACCAAAGGTGCACTCAGCGCAATCATCGATCCCAATAGTCCGCTTTGGACTTTCACGGAGAGGCCTCTCCAAGCCTTGCAAACGAAGAAGAGATATAGCGTGGAAAAGAGGCAGCCGAGAATCATAGAAGCCATGTATCCCACTACGCCCGCCTTGGCCACAACGAGCAAAAGTATGGCAGAAACGCTCATAATCAAGGTGTTTCCGATGCCGCTCACCACGAGCGACATGACGTGGTCTTGCGACTTCGCGTACATGGTTAGCACGTTGGAGAGAGCCGTAAAAACGAACATTGCAACGAGAAACACGCAATAGGCACTGTCAAACGGGGCGATGTGAAAAACTAGAAGGTTGGCTACGATCAGAAAAAGCACACAGCTGCCACCCGCAGTCATGCGAAGTCCTATAGAGAGAATCTCCTCAGGTTCTGCATCTCTGCCCAAGCCGAACCGAAGCACCGCATCTTGTATGTTGAGCGTCAGCAAGGGCACTAGAAGGCTGACGGTACTGTTTATTAGGTCGACAGTGCCGTAATCACCAGTCGATAGGACAGCGGTGTAAAGAGGCAGCAGGAGAAACGATATGATTTTCGATCCAAAGGAGCTGATGGCGAATAGCCCAGTGTTCACCGCCAACTCACGCGTGCGCCCTCCCGTCAAATTCATCGCCTCCCGATCATGCGCTTAACAACAGACTTAAGCGGGTCAAGGCGTTCCAAGGCATCGCGGGTCGAGGCGACGGGCTCAGCATACTCATCGCTTAGAGCCTTCAAGCTCGATGCGGAATCGGATAGTTCCGCAATAAGCTCGTCGCGGAATGCGGGAGCGGGCATATTTTCGCACTGCTGATACTTCCTGTAGTCATCAAATGGTCGATCCGCGATATCGCCGTACTTGCGCAGCCCGTCCATGACTTCGTAGCCACGATTCGTCAAGGCCAGTACCATACTCACGCCGGTCTTATCGTCTGCGAATCTCGGCCCCCAGTAGTCCGCCATCCTAACATCCGCAGCACTCGCCGTCCTCCAAGGGCATTCGTAGCAACAGCTCGCATAGCACTGCCCGGCCTCAAACATAAGAAAATATGGGTCTTTGCGCTGGTGTTCACAGTACTCATGAATGCCATCGCTCGCATATAGGTATATCTCTCTCCAACCACGCGGCTTGTGGCGGAAGTCCACATGTAGATTTTCGACCCTCATGGAGTACTCAGAAGAAAGCCAGTCAGCATAACGGTCTAGCAGGTACCTGGTGGGCACACCGTGACATACAAAGTCGACGTAGGTGACGTCGCTTCGACCGCACATGAGATTCTTCGCCGCCTGAATTTGGCACGGCGTGCCAAAGACAACGAGCGGCCCGTCATGACGGGCCGCGAGAGAGAGTGCGGTACCAACCTCTTCTTGGGTATATTTGCTGCCCGCGAGCGAGGCCACACCTTCCGAGTCGGTGGCCTCGACGAGGCGACCCACGGCTCCGCGTCCGTCCTCGTAGGAACAGCCTAGTAGGGCTGCGCCGTCAGCGGCTGACATCTTGGCAATGGACGCTCCAGCGCCACCACTTGACGAGTGGAGCAGTTGCTCACCGTCAAACGACTTGAAGGAGAAGAGACGACCTTCATCGACGGCCAAGGATTCGTCATGTTTAATGAAAGGGCAAACATTGCGACATTTACCGCAAGAGATGCAGGCATTCTCATCCACAAAAGCTCGCCAGAAGCCCTCTTCATCCAGAGAGACATCGATGGCATCAACTGGACAAGCACTGGAACATGCAGTACACCCGCAGCAGAGCGTGCGGCTCCGACAAACATTGTTCTTATGGGCGGGAGGCCTGGAATCCATCTTTAGAGCGGCTTCGAGCCAAGTGAGCGAGCGATATCTCTCGGCAGCCATTTTGTCGTTAGGAGCGGACCAATCAATGGAGGCGACCAGCTCCTCGTCTCTAGCTTCATCCGAGGCAAGTCGCGACTTGAGACCTGCCTTATCGAGTATGTTGTAGACACGTGAGTTCTGGCTCCCCGAATCACCGCGCTTGAAGCGCTCGAAGGCGCAGAAATTGCGGTTCATATTGATGGAGAACGCGACACCATGGAACGAATCAGTGCAGACGTAGGAGGCCCCGTCAACGAGGGAAACGAACTCGGCCGGGCCAATAGGGTCGGTTATACACCCAGACCGCTTCAGGTCTTTCTTGAACACCGGCACAAGCCGAACCTCTAAGCTCAGCAGTTCTCCCAATTTATATATTCTCTTCCAATGTCGCTCATTGGCTCCAAGCATGTACGCAAGTAGGTAGGGCTTGTCGCGACGAATGGATTTCGCAGATACCAGTTCAGGCCATTTCTCACCTTCAATAAGGAGGGTGGGGTCGACAACAGTCGCTACATTTCTCCCGGTAAGGCGGCTAATGATGCTGCTCCCGGACTCCTCACGGGTAGACAAAGCATCCAGCCTGCCACATAGTCCAGCCATATGCCTTGCCACGTCGGAGTCTTGCACTTTCGGTAATCCGACGCTCGGCGCATAGGCAATCTTGAGTCGGTCGTCTGCGACGAAGTCGAGAAAATAATGTGGGTCATATACACTCGGAGCCCAAATCTGATCGCTGCCGCAGATGAAAGCATCGTAAGAGTCGTTCAGCCCTTCAAGTTCAGCCATCGTGGGGCAGATTTCAGTCAGATTTAATTGCTCGCCGAGAAACGCATCGAAGAGTCGCTCCCTCTCTTTCGGCTGATAGTCTATGTTTAAAAGCCTGTCTTTTGCTTTATCGAGGAGACCCCCGTAGACATCAAAAGCACTTTTGAACGCCGGACGCTTGATATATTTCCCGTAGGGCGCATAATCCACGATATCAACGTCATAGCCGAAGCTTTTTACAACATGCCGAAGTGCCGTTACCTGAAGTGCAGATCCATAGTTGTGGTAACTGAACCACGTCATGATTGCAACTCTATTTGATTGGAATGTAGAAGCCATATTATTCAAAAGCCAATCCTGAAATGTACTGCATGTCTTTGCCTCACCTATCACTTGCCGGCTTGCTTAAAAGCGCTACGGAAACCGTCGATCAGCGGCTTATAATCGCCGTGGGAGAATGCGTATTTCAATTTGGCGATCACAGCGGCAACCTTGATATTTATCCAGGGATGGCGGCCTAAAAGATCTTTTTTCAGAGCAACGATCTCTTTTGTACTCTCGTTCTCCCAAGAACCGGCGAAATGGTGTATTGCGTGCGTATTTTCGGTAATAAAGATGCGTCCGGTCTCATGACTTTTTGGACAAAACCAATCTTTGGGATATAGTGTAAAGCCATCGACAGTTTGAAGTTGTCCGTTGCGGATAAGGCCCTTTTCGAGACAGGCTTCAGTAATGTACACGACGTTCGTCGTCATATTGAAAGAACCATCCAGTTTGAGAAAACGCCGAGTTTCATAATCATCCAACAAAGCCTGGAATAGCGGAAAACCTTTGCGGCATCCCATTATCCCCGTTGGAATATCCCCATCGGACTCAAATCCAGAGAACGCCTCAAGCTCAAGAAAAGAGTCGAGAGGCTTGGTGACCTCGACATCGGTATCCATATAGACACCGCCGTTATTTACAAGTACCCATAATCTTACATAATCGCTAACGAACGCCCATTTCTTCGCCGCATAGGCTTCTTTGCAATATGAGTTGATGTCGAGATCGAAGTTATCCTCATCCCAACGCTTTATCTCGTAATCGGGGCAATACTTCTTCCAGGAGGCAATGCACGCAAGCTCCTTCTCGCCAAGCGGCTTGCCGCCGAACCAAACATAATGAATTATTTTCGGAATCAAGTTGTCCCCTTTCTTTGAAGCCAATAGTCACTAGAAGAGTCCCATGCCAAGCGCATATGGCAGCATGTCATCTTGGTTCTCAACGAACTGTGCTATGAGCCAAATAAGAAGAACGGACGCAATTCCGAATCTCAATAGAATGGCCCACCCCTTCTCAGTGTTATTAACAACGGCGGGTATGAAAGCAATATAGCCAGGCATATAAAACCAAAGAAGCCTGTTAATCAAAGAGCTAGTTCCATATACGAGTCCAACAATTCCGGATATGATGCAAAGGGGGAAGAGCGCGAATATCAGATTAGTTTCCTTTGTTTCAATCTTGTCTCCGTCTTTCTTATCAAGAGAGAAAAATCCGAAGACACAGATAACAAGAAGGACTGCGTATAGATAGCGAATTCGTCCTTGGAATGCCCCAGAGAATAACGCGATGTTCTGTACACCGTCATACATAGAATATATCGGGAATAAGTCCATGAATACGTTCGAAAGAGCAACGAGCGACAGGCTGAATAGAGCGGCAATTGCGCTGACAAAGCAAAGGCCTTTTCGTTTATGGTCTTGCTTTCGAAGGTAAAGAGCTGCTCCGATTCCAGGGAGCAAAATCAAAACTGTATTGTGGATTCCGGACGCTAGGAGGAATAAGACCCATGCTCTCGGCTTTCGAATTCCATAATAATAAAAATCGAGGTACGCGTTGATTGCTAGGGCTATCGCAACGTATTGTCTCATCCCGTTGAGACTTTGGAAATACAGACCCAAGCAGAAGTATATGAGAATTGGAATAAGGGGATTGTCCGAAGTTCTCTTAGCAAAAATAGCGATACCGGTATTTGTGACAATCGCGTTAAACAAAAGCAAGGCTTGATGAGAAAGTCCAAGTCGACCTAGAACCCATGCGTAAAAGACATATACAGGAGCATTGATAGTGGACACGGTAAAAGCGCTGCTTAAATCAGAACAACCTGCAATCCAGTAGAACATGGTACTGTAGGTTCTCGTATCGGTGCCAACGCTCATCGCTCGAAAACCAGCAACAGTGCTGAGAGCCGCGGCAACGACCACAAACCCAACTTTCCCGCTATCAGCAACATGCGCCGAGGAGAGGAGCAGAAAAAAAATAATTATGACAACTATTGCAATATATGGAAACATAAAAAGCCTTTAACGTCGCAATCTACTGGGCGTGCAGCAGTCGTCGGTAGACATCGCAGAAAATGCGGAACGGAACGCGTCCCATCCTCGATATTAAAGCCGCCAGTCTTTCCTTCTTGCGTGCCTTCGGATCGCGAATAACAGTTGCAGAATACTCCTGCAATTCCTTCCACATCGTTACCTGAGCTGCCTTGTCCTCCTTGGGGATCTGAGAGAAAACGACTCGGCAGATAGCAAAACAGCGTGAGCATGTAGCGTCAGAGAGCTGCGGGTACCATTCGAGCATTTTGCTGCGCATGCGCCGAGTAATCTCCAAGCAGCTCTCCATCTTCTTAGGATTAAAAGCACCTCGCATGATGCTGGTAGGACGCTGCCGGTAAGCGTAGAGATCGGTTGCCTTCAACACAGCGACCTTTCCGCAGCCATGGGCAAACCTATAAGCCGTCTCGTCATCCTCGTAATAAAGCCCTTCTGGGAAGTAGATCTTCTCAGCGAGATCACGCGAATAGAGCCGCCAAACGGCCCCGGCCCAGCTCTTCTGGTACAAAATCTCTTCCTGGTACTGCTCCTCGCTCAGAAGCTCGTACTCGCTAGCGTCCTCGATGTCCCGTCCCAGCTCAGGTTCCTCTCCGTCAAAGAAGTCGACACCGTATCTCATAGCCGCCATCTCAACACCGCTCTGCTTAATAGCCCGATACAGTGCCTCGTAGAAAACGGGTGAGATATAGTCGTCGCTATCGATGAACCCGACGTAGTCCCCGTCGCAAGCCTTGACGCCCGTGTTTCGGGCGGCACTAAGCCCTCCATTTTCGCGATGGACGGATTTCACCCGGTCGTTTCCGGCTGCATATCGATCGCATATCGCTGGGCAGTTGTCTGTTGAGCCATCATCGACCAGAACCACCTCGATATTAGAGTAGGTCTGAGACAAGATGCTTTTGATGCATTCCTCGAGATACCTCTCGACGTTATAGATAGGCACAACAACCGAAATTAAGGGCAACTTGGTAGGGGCAGCCAAATTAGTCTTCAATTATCGTCCCATCTCCGCTAAGGCCTTGGCGTAGTAGTCCTGCAGCCTAAAAGCCTCGGCTCGAGAGTCAAAGCCGGAGGCGATGCACTCATCGGTGCGAGATGTGCGTTCCTTTCCACGGCTGCAGACGACGTTTATCTCTTCGGCCCACTTCTTGGCGCCGTCAGTCAGGGACATAAAGTGCCCTTGGTCGCAGAACGACGCCTCTGGCGTGATTTCACTCGAGAAAAACACTTCAGCACCCGCGCACTGGGCCTCAAGACCGACAACAGGAAGTCCCTCATATAGACTCGGCAGCAAGAAGCAATCCATCGCCTGGTAAAACCCGACGATGTCCTCCCTGCGACCCAAGTACATCACACGGTCGGCAAAACTGTTGGCGTCCATAAATGTGAGCATCTGCTCCTTGTACTCGCCGTCGCCGATGAGTAGAAACTTTGCCTTGGGATTGAGTTTGCACAGCTCCCCCACGATCTCCATCAGGAACATGGGATTTTTCTGCGCAGCAAACCTGCCAATGAACCCTGCGAGTAACTCGTCGTCCGCAACGCCCAGCTCTGCGCGTGTCTGCGCTCGAAGGACGGGATCGAACGAGTTCTTGCGCGAGTCGATGGCCGTTTTGAAAACGCTAACCTTCCCCGCGTCGTAAAGAGCGTCGCCGAACTGCCAGCGGCCGCAGTCCTCGCCGCAGGACATATAATGTGTTGCAAAGAGCTTTGAGAATCTGCGCAAAATAAGCTTGAGTACGGTCTTGGGCTCACGCTCGTTTGCCATGGACAGACTCTCGGAGATACGTACCGGGATTCCGCACTTCTTGGCCACGCGCAATGGAAACAGATTCATCGTGCTGTTATAGGCGTGCAGCACATCGAAGTGCTCCCGCTTAAACACGTCGGCCATATCGGACATATTTTTCGCTATATTCTGGTAAGGGGCGATGATATGGACGCGCCCGCCGCGAGCCTCAATTTCCTCGGTCGGCACGGCGTTGGAGTCAGAGTCGCAGATGAAGTGGACCTCGACCTTCTCCGGGTCGAAGTTAAGAAAATACTGCATGGAAAGCGTCTTCTTGCCGCCAGAATTCATCTTGCCTTCAATGAAGGCCACTTTAATGGGACGCATTTCACCCATTCCTACGCCCTCGCCTTCTTGAGAAAGTACTCTTTGGCGCAGGAAACGACATACTCGAAATCTTCAAGCGACATACCGTAGTACATAGGCAGACGAACCAAACGATCGGAATCGGGAGTAGTGTGTTCATCTTCTCCGCTGAAGCGGCCGAATCTCTCACCAGCCGGAGCGGAATGCAGGGGAACATAATGGAACACGCACCCCACGCCATGCTCCTTCATGAATGTAATGAAAGAAGTTCGGGCCTCCAGATCGCGCAACTTGATATAAAACATGTGCGCATTATGCTCACAGCCCTCGGGAACGCGCGGAAGCTCCAAAAGTCCTTTCTCCGCAAGGGGTTCAAAGGCGGCGTAATAGGCTCGCCATGTTGTCAGACGATTCTCGTTGATTTCATCGGCGTGTTGGAGCTGAGCCCACAGATAGGCTGCGTTGAGCTCGGAGGGAAGATAGCTCGAACCGAAGTCGACCCAGTTATACTTTGCGACTTGGCCGCGGAAGAACTGTGCGCGGTTGGTACCCTTCTCACGGATGATCTCCGCGCGATCGCAGTAAGCGGAATTGTTGATAGAGATGGCGCCGCCTTCGCCCATCGAATAGTTCTTCGTCTCATGGAAGCTATAGCAACCAAAGTCACCGATAGTGCCGAGAGCACGTCCCTTATAGGTAGCAATGACAGCCTGCGCCGCATCCTCGACAACTAGAAGGTTGTGGCGCCGGGCGATATCCATGATAGTATCCATCTCGCATGCGACGCCAGCATAGTGTACGGGCACGATAACACGAGTACGTTCAGTGATGGCGGACTCGATTTTCGTCTCGTCGATATTCATGGTGTCAGGACGGATATCAACGAAAACAAGTTTCGCGCCAGCAAGAACAAACGCTGTTGCCGTTGAAGTAAATGTAAACGAAGGGAGAATGACCTCATCGCCAGGCTTTAGATCGCAAAGAATTGCAGCCATCTCGAGAGCACTAGTACCGCTCGTGGTCAGCAGAATCTTATTGGAGTTGAAGCGACTCTCAAGCCATTCGTTGCACTTTTTTGTAAACAAGCCATCACCAGCAATCTTGTGGTTGACCTCAACTGCCTGTTGGACAAACTGGATTTCATCCCCTACGCAAGGAGGAATATTGAACGGCACTGTTCTATTGCAAGACATTTATTTCACCTTTCTATAATTAGTGTTTCGAAAATCAACGACCGGTTTTGGAATTGCCGAACATGGCGCCAAAAGTACCTACGAAGCACTTCCAATCCATGCGGAAACAGCGATTGCGTACGTAGCGAAGCTCAATCTGTTGACGCAAGCCGCTTTCAAAGGTCGCAGCATTGCGGTCAGTCGCCTGCCATAGGCCAGTGATGCCCGGGGTGACGCTCAACAGCTCTTCCTTCTCCTCGTCGGAGAAGTGTTGCTCCAACTCTTCACGCGTGATGGGACGCGGGCCGATAACGGATAGGTCACCCTTAAGTACGTTGAGAAACTGCGGCATCTCATCGATGGAACATTTACGGATGAACTGGCCCACCTTGGTAATGCGGGGATCGTTGTCGACCTTGCGCTCGACCTCCCACTGGTTTAATTGCTCAGGGTTTAGGTACTTATGCACATCGTTTGCGTCAGTGACCATGCTGCGGAGCTTAAGCACTCGAATCGCCCGACCGCCCCTGCCCACTCGCTCTTGCGCGTAGATGGGCCGTCCCGGCGATTCTGCGCATATCGCTGCGCATACACCGGCTATAGGTATCGCGAGAAGCGCCGTGCAACAGGCGCTGAATACTATGTCGAACGTTCTCTTGCATATGCGGTAGAAGAGGGTTCCCGTTGGTTTCCTAGACATGGGCTAACACCCCGCCATTGGAAATATCTCGGGAAATGCCTCTAGCAGGCACCCCCCCCCGTTATTACTTCAATGACTGTAAGGGCGATGATTTTTAGATCGGTAATCACGCCGCGCTTAGCGATGTACTCCAAATCACGTCGCACCATGCCATCGAAGTCCGTATCGTTGCGGTCGGTAACCTGCCACCAGCCGGTAATGCCAGGCTTCACTGCCTGGCGCTGCAGGTCGTACTCGGTGTACTGCGCAACCTCATTCGGCAGCGGCGGACGCGGGCCCACGACGGACATCTGTCCCAGGAACACATTCAGGAACTGCGGGAACTCGTCGATTGAGTGCTTTCGGATGAACCTGCCAATCTTGGTGACGCGGGGGTCCTCTTTCATCTTGAACATGGCGCCGGCGATCTCGTTGCGCTCCTTGAGCTCAGCGAGGCGGTCGTCGGCGTCCTTGTACATGCTTCGGAACTTCCACATGCGGAAGGTGGTCAGGCTGCCGTCGGGTCGGGTCTGGCCCACGCGGATCTGGCTGTAGAATGGGCTGCCCTCGCTCTCCAGGCGGATGGCAGCGGCGAGCACCAGGCTGGGGATGGCGATTACGGCAAGCACAACGCCGCTGAACACGATGTCGAACGCGCGCTTCACGGCCCGGTAGGCCAGGCGCGAGCGGTCCCATTCCATGATGGATTGCATGGCCTTGTAGCGGCCGGCGCCATCGCGCCGGTCCATAGCCTGGGCAATCAGCGCCGCCCCCGCGGGCGCATCCGTTGCGTATTGAGTTTTATCCGACACGTTCTCTTCCAACACTTCGTCCCCAGGTCGGGGATCCTCCCTGTTCTTTATTGCGATCGCCAGCAGCTAGGCGATCACCTTTTTGAGGTTGCGCATCACACGCTGCTCGTTTGAAAGCACCGCAAGGCCAACGCGGGTGGTTACGCGTCGGCCGCACAGATCGAGCTCCAAATAAGCCGTGCTCTTGCGTCTGTTAATGGTTTTGATGAGACCCTCGTGGCCCAGCAGCGGACCAGCCGTTACTACGACCTGGTCGCCGTCTTTTAAGGCCTCGCTCATGGGCACTACGCGGTCTCCCCTATTGGTAAAACTGCCAATGAGCTGGGTCTCTTCTTTTGCCAGCGGCACAAACTGATCGTCCTGGGAAAGCACCCGGGCAAAGTCGTCCATGCGCAGCAGATACTGTTGCACGGTGCGGGGATCTGCCGTATCGCAGATGAGATAGCCGGGAAACAGCGGCTTGGTCGTGTTGACCCACTCGCCGTGAACCTTGATCTCGGTTTGATATTGGGGATAAAAGAGCTCCTGCATGGCGCTTGCCGGCACCATACGCTCGATGCGCTCGCGCATTACATCTTCGCGACCGTTAATGACCTGGATCACATACCACACGAGCACCACCCCCTTGCTGTCTTACGTGTGGCTCACGGGGTTTGGCTATGGCTTCGCCAGGGCGCTTGTGCGCGAAGGCGCTCCATATTCAAACCCTGAGCCCAGTTAGACAAGCACGTGGCTCTGCCCCACCGTGAACGGTATGTAAATGTGCAGCCACTGAGGCTGTAGGCGTGTATCGCAAGTTTGCCCACACCCCCAGCTGACTGCGTGCGGCCCAGTCAAGCGGGTACAAAACTGGAACGCACGCAAACAGCTGAAGAACTGCTACGTGTTGACATGCAGGCCAACTAAGACTTACTGCATGACAGCTTTATTGGAGCTCGTGGTGTTTTTGGCACCGCCGTTACGGCCGGATGCTGATCGACCCTGCGCTTTGAGGTTTGCTGGAACCGTGAACACAGTTGAACTCATGTGACGTTAGGTATCCTAGCACAAGCTTGTAACGAAACCTATTTGGTTAGTGATGAACAACATTTCGTTCATTTAGCGTGCTCAAGGGGGTTGTTTTGGGGTGTTGTTCACATTGATGCAGGTTAATGGGATGCTAACGCTGATTAGGGGCGTTCCTGAAGCCCAAATGGAACGGCGATCTACACTGATAATCGCGTTTGTCTAACAAACTATGTACAGAGATGGGAAATAAATTGTGCAACTTTTTGTTGGCGTAGGTGGGGTTTGTGGCGTATGGTGTTTTGGCATGAAAAAAGGCCTCCGGAATACCGAAGGCCTTTGTATTCACGATGGTGGAGACGAGGGGGATCGAACCCCTGACCTCTTGACTGCCAGTCAAGCGCTCTCCCAGCTGAGCTACGCCCCCGTGACGAGGAGATACTATAGGGGAATGTGTTTGGGGATGCAAGGGGGAATTTTGATTTGCCTATCCTCCTTACGGGTTTTCCTGGGGCAGAAATAATCACTCTTCGAGCGATTATTTCTGCCCACCGTCCCGATAAAACCCTGATGCGGAGGCCCTTACTTGTAGAGGTAAGCGATGGCGGTGCCGGTGTGGACTTGGATCGTGGCTTTTGACCTAACGACGTTGCTGATGCCGGTGTCGGCCAACAAGCCCAACGGTGCGTGGTTTAGTTCCCATTCTAGGCCGTGTTCGCTTACCTCGGTGTTGGGGGCAATGGCGATGATGGAGAACGTCTTGCCCTCGGCGCCCTCAATGGTCCAAGATTCGCCTGCGCGAAGGATGCGGGAAACCACCTTGTCCTCGGCAATCCAGACTGGGGCGTCATCGTAGCCTGCGAGTAGACCCAGTACGGAAAGCGCCATATCCGGACGGCCGCCCGTAGCGCAGGTCGCAACCACTTCGGCACCCGGCCAGCGGCGCCGGACGGAATCGAGCGCCAGTGCCAGATCGGTATAGTCCTTGTACGGGTCGTGGCGCTCTACCTCAAAGGCTTCGGCGGCATCGACCAACGCACGACCCGCATCGCTCACCGTGTCGGCATCCCCCACATAAACGTCGCAGCCTAGCCCCGCGCTCAGCAGCGCATCGAGCCCGCGGTCCACGGCGACAACGTGGTCGCACTCCCCTGCTAGCCTACGCAACAGATCCGCGCTCGCCACCACGGGCGAACCACAGACCACTAATACCTTACAAGCCACAGCCCTCGCCTATCCCTCAAACGAAAGCACGCGGGCCAGATCCAGGTCCTCATAGCTATCGATAAAGATATCGCAGTTGGCGCGCACGTCGTCGCGCTTCATGCGGCCGTGCGGGTCATAGATACCTACACGCTTAAAGCCCGCGGCGCCAGAGCTCTTAAGGCCAAAAACGGCGTCCTCAAACACCCAGGCGCGCGCAAACTTGTACCCATGGCGCTCCTCCAGACGGCGCAACGCCAGCTCGTATACGTCGGGGAACTGTTTGGAGCGTCCTGCCTCGCCCGTCGTGGTAACAAAATCCATGTACGCGTCGAGCCCGGCTCCCGCAAGCGCAGACTTAACCAGCTCGGCTGGCGTGGACGTGGCAACGCACATGGCAATGCCCGCCGCCTTCGCCCGCTTCAAAAATGCCAGGAGCCCCTCGCGCGGCGGCACCTTGGAGTACCCATCAATCAGAATGTCGCTCAGCTCGCGATACAGTTCCTCGCCATTCGCTCCAATGCCCCAGGTGTCGTGGTAGGCCTGGCACTCATCCTCGAGCGACAAATGCTCAAACTGGGCAAAATCGTCGACCGTCACGTCAACTCCGTGGCGGTGCAATAACTCGGGCTGGGCATAGGCCCAAACGGGGGTGCTATTAACCAGTGTGCCGTCGCAATCGAAAATAAAAGCAACGTTGGGGGCGGCGGTCTGGGACATAAACGAACCTTTCGATGTCAAATGGTAAACATCCTGCTAAAAACGTTTTACCAAACGTCAAACTAACAATCTTGAAACCCTAATTGGTAAAACTGTCAAGAGTTTTACCATCGCAATTCTGCCAGTGGTCCAAACATGGCGCTCACCGATTAAAAGCCACCGCAAAACCACTTTCCTCCATAAAAGTAATGTACAGGTGTTATGGTAGTTTCTGCCGAAAGTTCCACCGAGCACGCGAGGTGGAACGAATCATAGAACTATCGCCGTCCCTTCGATTCGTGCAGCCCTGGACCTTTCGCATCTAGTCACCAAGGCAACACGCTGCCGCGTCATGATGGGATCAAACGTGAGCGATACAAAGCTAAAGCCAACGACCAAAAAGCCCGCAACCCGCAAGCCGGCTCCGCACGCACCGGAGCTCTCAAAGGACGATGTCTATCTGTTTGGCATTGGCATGTGGGAGCGCAGCTGGGAAAAGATGGGCGCGCACCCCGACACGCAGAACCGTACGCGCGGCTGGCGCTTTTGCGTTTGGGCGCCCGATGTAAAGAGCGTGCATGTCATTGGCGAATTTAACGACTGGAATGAAGAAGCCAACCCGCTGGTGCCCGTACATACGAGCGCTATTTGGGAAGGCTTTATTCCTGGCGCCGAGCAGGGCCAGCTGTATAAGTATCTGATCGAGACCAACGAGGGCGAAAAGCTTTACAAGGCCGATCCGTATGCCTTTAAGGCCGAGTGCCCTCCGGGTACCGCCAGCGTGCTGTGGACCCTCGATGGCTACAAGTGGAACGACACCACGTGGCTCAAGCGCCGTGCCGGCCACAACCACATGTCGCAGCCGCTCAACATCTACGAGGTGCATATTGGTTCGTGGAAGCGCCACGGCGATGCGCCGCAGGGCGAGCCGGACGAGTACGGCAACTACCCCGGCCCCATGGATCCCTTCCCCGCGCAGCGCGGCGAGTTCTACACTTACGACGACCTGTCGGTGGAGCTCGTGGACTATGTGCGCGACATGGGCTATACGCATATCGAGGTCATGCCCCTTATGGAACATCCCTTCGATGGCTCCTGGGGCTACCAGACGACCGGCTACTATGCCGCCACGTCGCGCTATGGCAACCCGCAGCAGCTCATGCACTTTATCGATGCGTGCCACGAGGCGGGCATCGGCGTGATCATGGACTGGGTGCCCGGCGGTTTTTGCGCCGACTCCCACGGCCTTGCCACCTTTAACGGCCACATGCTGTTTGAGCACGAGATTCACCCCAATTGGGGCACGCACAAGTTCGACTTCGCCCGTGGCGAGGTCCGCTCCTTCCTGGTTTCCAACGTGCTGTACTGGCTCGAGAACTTCCACGTAGATGGCATTCGCATGGACGGCGTGTCCAGCATGCTGTACCTCAACTTTGGCATCGACGATCCGGGCCAAAAGAAGTTCAACAAGTACGGTACCGAGGAGGACTTGGACGCCAGCGCGTTTATCCGTCAGGTCAACTGCGCTGTAGAGGCGCACTACCCCGACGTAATGATGATGGCCGAGGAGTCCACCGCGTGGCCACTCGTGACCTACCCGCCGCAGGACGGCGGCCTGGGCTTCCACTACAAGTGGGACATGGGCTGGATGAACGACACCCTGCACTACATGCAGACCGATTTTCCGTGGCGCCCCGGCAACCACGGGCTGCTCACGTTCTCCATTATGTACGCCTTTACCGAGAACTTTATCTGCCCACTGAGCCACGACGAGGTCGTGCACGGCAAGTGCTCGCTGATCGGCCGCATGCCGGGCGACTGGTGGCGCCAGTTTGCCGGCCTGCGCACGCTCGCCTTCTACCAGATGACGCATCCCGGTGCCAAGCTTAACTTTATGGGCAACGAGATCGGCCAGTTTATCGAGTGGCGCTACTACGAGTCCATCCAGTGGTTCCTGACCGAGGAGTACGAGACCCACAAGCATCATCAGGCGTTCATTAAGGCGCTCAACCACCTGTACACTGCCGAGCCCGCTCTGTACGAGCGCGGCTACACCGATGACGGCTTTACCTGGATCGATGCGGACAACTCCAAGCAGTCCATCGTGAGCTTTGTGCGCCAGGGCGAGGACATCGACGACGACCTGGTGATCCTGATCAACTTTGACCCGGCGAGCTACGAGAGCTTCCGCGTGGGCGTGCCGCGCGAGGGCGACTGGGAGGTCATCTTTGACTCCGACCGTCCCGAGTTTGGCGGCAGCGGCTATGCCGGAGAAGAGCCTTACACCTGCTCGAGCGAGCCCTATCCCTGGAACGGGCAGATGGACTCCATCGAGATTAAGGTGCCCGGCCTGGCTGGCGTGGTGCTTAAGCGCCGTGGCCCCAGCAGCTACAAGCCGCCGGTGGTTAAGGAGCCCAAGGCTGCGCCCAAGAAGCGCGCGTCCTCGGTGAAGCCCAAGCCTGCGGCTGCCAAGAAGGCTCCGGCTAAGGCCAAGGCTACGACCACCAAGGCCAAGACCGCCGCAAAGCCCGCTGCTAAGGCTACCGCGACCAAGAAGCCGGCTGTCAAAAAGGCTGCTACCAAGGCCAAGTCTGCATCTGTTAAGTCGTCCGCAAAGGATGCGTAACAAAGCCGTTACAGCTGTAATTACCCGCCCCGCTGGGGCGTAGGATGTAAGTCATAACCGTTCCGGGAGATATCCCCGGGGGAAAGGAACGTATGAATAAGATCTTCGACAACAAGCAGGAGTTTACCGAGCTCTATCGCGATGCCGTCATGAGCATTAGCGGCAAGAGCGTCGAGGCCGCCAGCGACCTGGACCGCTTTAACGCCCTGGCCAAGCTCGTAGCCGAGAAGGCCCGCACCGTTGCCACCAAGAGCGACGCCCGCGCCACCGCCGAGGGCAAAAAGCGCGTGTACTACTTCTCGATCGAGTTTTTGATTGGCCGCCTGCTCGACAACTACCTGCTCAACTTTGGCGTGCGCGACATGGTCGCCGAGGCGCTCGACGACATGGGTTTTGACCTGTCCGTCATCGAGAACCAGGAGCCCGATCCGGCGCTGGGCAACGGTGGCCTGGGCCGTCTGGCAGCGTGCTTCCTGGATTCCATGGCAGCCGAGGGCATCGCCGGCTATGGCAACGGCATGCGCTACCGCTACGGCCTGTTTAAGCAGGAAATCGTTAACGGCAGCCAGGTCGAGGCCACCGACGAGTGGCTCACCCACGGCTATCCCTGGGAGGTCCGTCGTCAGGACAAGGCCGTGACCATCAAGTTTGGTGGACACGTTGAGGGCTTTGAGGAGAATGGCCGCACGTTCTACCGCACGGTGGACACGCAGGACATCCTGGCTGTCCCTTATGACATCCCCGTGGTGGGCTATGCCGGCGAGACCGTCAACAAACTGCGCGTCTGGGCCGCCGAGCCGGTCGAGGAGCACTTTGACCTTGAGGCGTTCAACCGCGGCGACTACGCCCTGGCCGACGCCGAGCGCGCCGAGGCCGAGGCCATCAGCGCCATTCTCTACCCCAACGACGCCGGCGAGCACGGCCGTCTGCTGCGCCTGAAGCAGGAGTACCTGTTTGTCTCGGCAGGCATCTACAGTCTGCTCGACACCTTTGAGAAGGAGCACGGCGAGAACTGGGAGCTGCTGCCGCAGTTTGTGGCTATCCACACCAACGACACCCACCCCGCCATGTGCGGCCCCGAACTCATGCGCATCCTCATCGACGAGAAGAAGCTCGAGTGGGACGACGCCTGGAACATCGTGACGCAAGTCGTGAGCTACACCAACCACACCATCCTGCCCGAGGCTCTGGAGAAGTGGCCCATCGGTACGTTCTCTAAGCTCCTCCCCCGCGTGTACCAGATCATCGACGAGATCAGCCGTCGTTGGCACGAGTCGTTCGACACCACGCAGGAGGGCTGGCAGGAGCGTCTGCGCCAGACCGCCATTCTGTGGGACGGCGAGATTCGCATGGCCAACCTGTCCGTGATCTGCAGCCACAGCGTCAACGGCGTGGCCAAGATTCACTCCGACATCATCAAGAACATCGTGCTCAAGGACTTCTATGCCCTCACGCCCGAGAAGTTCAACAACAAGACCAACGGCATCTCGCACCGTCGCTTCTTTGCCGAGGCCAACCCCACCTACGCCAAGCTCGTGACCGAGGCCATTGGCGACGGCTGGCTCAAGGACGCCTTTGAGCTGGAAAAGCTCAAGGAGTTCCAGAACGACACCGAGTTCCTCAAGGCCGTGGGCGCCTCCAAGCGCGCCAACAAGGAGCGCCTGGCCGCCTACGTCAAGGCCGAGACCGGTCTGGTCATTGACCCCAACACCGTCTTTGATGTTCAGGTGAAGCGCTTCCACGCTTACAAGCGCCAGCTCATGAACATCATGAAGGTGATGGACATCTACAACCGTCGCATCGCCGACCCCAACTTCCACGTGACGCCGACGACCTTCATCTTTAGCGGCAAGGCTGCCTCGAGCTACACCTTTGCCAAGGAGACCATCCGCCTCATTAACTCCGTGGCCGACGTCATCAACAACGATGCCCGCGTCAACGAGGTCATGAAGGTCTGCTTTATCCCCAACTTCCGCGTGAGCAACGCCCAGCTCATCTACCCCGCCGCCGAGATCTCGGAGCAGATCTCCACGGCCGGCAAGGAGGCCTCGGGCACGTCCAACATGAAGCTCATGATGAACGGCGCCATTACGCTGGGCACCCTCGACGGCGCCAACATCGAGATCGCCGACCTGGCCGGCCGCGAGAACGAGGCCATCTTTGGCCTGACCGCTCCCGAGGTCGAGCAGCTCTGGGCATCCAACAGCTACTTTGCGTGGGATACCCTCAACGGTGACCGCGAGCGTCTGGGCCGCGTGATGGACGAGCTCAAGGACAACACCTTTGCGGGCCTTTCGGGCAACTTTGAGAGCATCTACAACGAGCTCATGAACAACAACGACCCCGACCTGGTCATGGCAGACTTCCGCAGCTACGTGGATGCATGGGAGAAGCTCACGGGCAGCTATGGCGACCAGGAGACCTGGAACCGCAAGGCCCTGCTCAACACCGCCTCCTCCGGCTGGTTCTCGAGCGACCGCACCATTCGCGAGTACCGCGACGAGATCTGGCACGCGTAAAGGCGCGCGAGCTCCCTTTGCCGCACGGCATTACTCGACGGGCGCGACCGAGCGCCGCGCCCGTCGCTAATGGGTTTAGGAACATCGATGACAGAAGGAGAAATCGATGAGTAAGAAAGAATGCATCGCGATGCTCCTCGCAGGAGGACAGGGCAGCCGATTGGGGGCACTCACCCAAAAGATCGCCAAGCCGGCGGTTAGCTTTGGTGGTAAGTTCCGCATTATCGACTTTTCGCTGTCCAACTGCTCCAACTCGGGCATCGACACGGTGGGCGTTCTGACGCAGTACCGTCCCTACCTGCTGCATGCCTACGTGGGCTCCGGCGAGGCGTGGGATCTGGACAGCCGCGACGGCGGCGTGTCGATCCTGCCGCCGTACGAGACGCAGACCGGCGGCGCCTGGTATGCGGGCACGGCCGACGCCATTACGCAGAACCTCGACTACATCAAGGCAAACGACCCCAAGTACGTCCTGATTCTTTCGGGCGATCACCTGTATCGCATGGACTACCGCAAGATGCTCAAGACGCACATTGAGAACAACGCCGACCTCACGGTGAGTGTTATGCCCGTGCCGTGGGAGGAGGCCAGCCGTTTTGGAATCCTGACCACCGACCCCGAGGACGGCCGCATCACCAAGTTCACCGAGAAGCCCGAGAAGCCCGATTCGAACCTCGCGTCCATGGGCATCTACATCTTCTCGGCCGACGTGCTGATCGAGGCGCTCGAAGAGGACGCTCTGGATCAGCGCTCGAGCCACGACTTTGGCAAGGACATCATCCCCAAGCTGCTCGGCGAGAATAAGCGCCTGTACAGCTACGAGTTCCACGGCTTTTGGAAGGACGTCGGCACCATCGCCAGCTTCCACGAGACCTCTATGGACCTGCTGGGCAACAATCCCGAGTTCGATCTGTTCGACAAGCACTTCCCCATCATGTCCAACATCACCACGCGTCCGCCGCACTACATTGGCCCGGACGGCCGCCTGGACGACTGCCTGGTCTCCAACGGCTGCAAGATCTACGGCACCGCTCGCCACTCGATCCTTTCGACCGATGTCATCATCGAGGAGCGCGCCGTGGTCGAGGACTCCGTGCTGCTGCCGGGTGCGCACGTTAAGAGCGGCGCGCACATCTGCCGCGCTATTTTGGGCGAGAACTCCACGGTCGAAGAGGGCGTGAAGCTCGGCTCTGTCGATACCACCAAGGATACGGCCGTCGTTGGAAATGACGTCGTTATCGGGAAGGGGGAATGATCCGATGATCAATCGCAAGGCCATCGGTTACATCACCGCTAACTACTCTTCGTCCTACGGCAGCGTCCTGCTCAAGGACCGCCCCATCGCGTCCGTACCGTTTTTGGGCCGCTACCGCCTGATCGACTTTCCGCTGTCCAACATGATGAATGCCGGCATCAAGACCGTCGGCGTCGTCATGCCGGGCAACTACCGCTCCCTGATCGACCACGTGGGCTCGGGCAAGGACTGGGGCCTGGACCGCAAGAAGGGCGGCCTGTTCATGGTGCCCGGCAACGCGTATGGCACCACCAAGGGCGGCATGCGCTTCCTGCTGCGCGACATCATCTCCAACAAGACGCTGTTCCAGCGCTCGGACAAGCCCTATGTCGTGATGATGGGCACCAACATCATCTTTAACATGGACCTCAACACCATCATCGAGGCGCACGAGAACTCCGGCGCCCAGATGACCGTGGTGTACTGCAAGGCCACGCGCAACGTCGATGACGAGACCAAGCTCGAGATTGGCGAGAACGGCCGTCTGACGGGCGTGAGCGCCGGCGTCGTGTACGGCGACAACGCGTCCATGGACTGCTGCATCGTCAACCGCGAGACACTGCTCGAGATCATCGATCACTACCAGGCCGCCGACTATCTGGACCTGCTCGAGGCACTCCAGGGCGACTTTGGCAACATCGATGTGTGCAGCTACGAGTACAAGGGCGAGGTCGTGGGCGTGTTTAGCGAGAAGTCGCTGTATCGCCGCAGCATGGACCTGCTCGACCAGACCGTGGCCGACCAGCTCTTCGATCCCGAGCGCCCGATCCTGACCAAGGCCCACGACGTGCCGCCTTCGCGCTATGCGACCGGCAGCCACGCGTGCAACTCGATCATCTCGGCCGGCTGCATCATCAAGGGCACCGTGCGCAACTCGATCCTGTCGCGCGGCGTTGTGGTTGAGGAAGGCGCCTCGGTGACCAACTCGATCATCAACCAGAGCTGCATCATCAAGAGCGGCGCCCGCGTTGAGAACGCCATCCTGGACAAGAACAACGTGGTGCCCACCAACACCGAGCTTCGCGGCACGCCCGAGAACATCCTGGTGCTGGGCAAGGCTCCGTTAACTTCTGACACCACCATCGTACGTTAACGTTGGCACCGCAACATCGCTCGTAACATGTAGAATAGCCGCCCGGTTTGTGCCAGGCGGCTATTCTCGAATTACAACATGGGAGACAATATGGCAGATTCCAGCAAAAAGATGCAGATCGTGTTTGCCTCGGCCGAGTGCGCACCGTTTGTGAAGACCGGTGGCCTGGGCGACGTGGCGGGCTCGCTGCCTGCGGCGCTCGTGCGCGCCGGCGCCGAGGTTATCGTGATGGTGCCCAAGTACGCCACCATCAAGGCCGAGTACAAGGCGCAGATGGAGCACTTCTCCGACTTTTACGTGAGCCTAGGCTGGCGCAATGAGTACTGCGGACTCGAGAAGCTCGAGCACGACGGCGTCACCTATATGTTCATCGACAACGAGCGCTACTTTGCGCGCGACTATCCGTACGGCTTCTTCGATGACGGTGAGCGCTTTGCGTTCTTCTCCAAGGCCATCACCGAGAGCCTGCAGCACCTACCCGGGGGCTTTGAGTGCGACATTCTGCACTGCAACGACTGGCAGACGGCACTGGCGCCCGTGTTCTTGCGCGAGTTCTACCAGGGCCTGCCGCTGTACGACCGCGTCAAGACCGTGTTCTCGATCCACAACGTGGCGTTCCAGGGCCAGTTTAGCGACACCGTGATGGAGGACATCCTGGGCGTGGCGCATATTCCGGCGGCCGCCTCGCAGCTGCGTTGCGACGCCTGCAGCATCAACTACATGCTGGGCGCCCTGCGCTATGCCGACGCCATCACTACGGTGAGCCCTACCTATGCCAACGAGATCCAGACGCCCGAATTTGGCGAGGGCCTGGACGGCGTTCTGCGTGAGCGTTCGTATGCGCTGCAGGGCATTTTGAATGGCATCGACGTCGCGGGCTTTGACCCGGCGACCGACAAGCGCATTGCCGCCAACTACACGGTCGAAGACCGTTCCGGCAAGGCCGTGTGCAAGGCCAGGCTGCAGGAAGAGCTGGGGCTCGAGGTTCGCGACGACCGCCCGCTCATGGTGATGGTCACGCGCCTGACGCGCCAGAAGGGCATGGACCTGGTCATGTACGCGCTCGACCGCATCCTGGCCGGCGGCGTGCAAGTGGCGGTGCTGGGCACCGGCGACCGCGACTACGAGGACGGCCTGCGCTACTTCCAGGACAAGTACCCCGGCACCATGGCCGCACGCATCGAGTTCGATCCTGCGCTGTCGCAGCGCATGTATGCCGCCGCCGATATGTTCCTGATGCCGTCGAAGTTTGAGCCCTGCGGCCTGTCGCAGATCATCGCCATGCGTTACGGCACGCTGCCGATTGTTCGCGAGACCGGTGGTCTGAAGGACACTGTAATCCCGTATAACGAGTTTACCGGCGAGGGCACGGGCTTCTCGTTTAGTAACTTTAACGGCGACGAGATGGGCGATGCGGTATTCCGCGCGGCTCGTCTGTTCTGGGATAACCGCGATGCCTGGAACCAGCTGGTCACGCAGGCCATGAGCCAGGACTTTAGCTGGACGCGCTCGGCCGATAAGTATCTGGACCTGTATTTCTTTATGCATCCGGAGATTGAGAGGCCGGCGGCTGTTGTCGACGAGCCTGAGGCTGTTGCTGAGCCGGCGGCCGCTGAGGAGCCCAAGGCCGAGGAGAAGCCGGTTGAGGCTGAACCCGCAAAGGCCGAGCCTGAGGTGAAGGCTGAGGTTGTTCCTGAGGCAGAGGCCGAGGTCAAGCCCGCTGCAAAGCCTGCGGCAAAGAAGACCACGACCCGCAAGACGACCGCTAAGAAGGTTACGACGACCAAGGCCGCCGCGACTAAAACCACGGCTGCCAAGGCAACGACCACGCGCAAGCGCACGACCGCTGCTGCCAAGAAGGCCGCCGAGGCCGAGGTCGTTCCTGAGGTAAAGGCCGAGATCGCCACCGCCGAGGCTAAGCCCGCGGCAAAGGCTCCGGCAAAGACCGCTGCCAAGAAGACGACCACGACCGCCAAGAAGGCAACAGCTGCCAAGAAGACCACGGCAACGAAGTCGACGGCCGCTAAGGCTACTGCGACCAAGGCCGCTCCGAAGGCTGCCGCAAAGCCCGCAGTCAAGGTCGAGGAGGTAGCCGCAGAGCCCAAGGCCGAAGCAGTTGTCGAGGCCAAGCCGACCGCCAAGACCACCACGCGCAAGCGCGCAACGACGACGGCCAAGAAGTCCACGACCAAGGCTACTGCTCCCAAGGCGGAGGCTAAGCCCGCCGCCATCAAAGAGGAGCCCAAGCCCGAGGTAAAGCCCAAGCCGGCACCGAAGGCCGCTGAGGTCAAGACCGCTCCGAAGGCTACGGCAAAGGCCGAGCCTGCCAAGGAGGCCCCGGTCTCCCCCGCCGCCTCGACCGAGGAAAAGGCTCCGACCAAGAAGACCTCCGTCCGCAAGGCAACGGCCACCCGCAAGCGCCGCTAGTCCGGACGATCCACAATCTAATCCTCAATAAACAAGGGGTGTCGTTTAGTGCGACACCCCTTGTTCTATAGATGAGGTAAAACGATTTTCTAGGACAACCGTTCGCCGATGGTAAACGGATGTTGTTTATACAGCCTGTGTACAACAGATATACTTACATCCTGTGCGTAAAGCCCATGGCCAGCAGGCCATGATTCTATTGAACTGGACCGTACTATGAGATTGATACACAACAGCCGCCTACCGCAGTTTCGCACTCCGTTTGGCGCTGTGACCACTGGAACTTCCGTTTCGCTCTCGGTGATTCTGGAGGACGCCGACCCCAATCAGGCAACGCTTACCCTGCGCACCTGGGTCGATGGCGTCGGTGAGACCCTGATCCCGATGGAGCACGAGGGGGACGGAATCTTTACCGGCGAACTCAAATGTGCCGAGCCCTGTCTTATCTGGTACAGCTTTATATGCAATATCGAGGGCCAGCCCGAGGTTCGCTTGGGCGCACCGCAGGGTCGCACCGGCGGCGAGGGCGTAACCTACGACTACGCCGAGGTTCCGTCCTTCCAGGTTACCGTCTATAAGCACCGCGAGAACCGTCCCACTTGGTACGAGCGCGGCATGGTCTATCAGATCTTCCCCGATCGCTACGCCCGCGACGAGCACTGGCGCGAGCGCACGCTGGCTGAGGTCGAAATACCGCGTAAGGGCATTCAGCGCCGCATGGTCGAGGACTGGAACGAGCCGCCCGTGTACGAGCGTGCCGAGGACGGCTCCATTAAGACCTGGGACTTCTACGGAGGATCGCTCAAGGGTATTCAGGAAGACCTGCCCCGCATCGCCGAGCTGGGCTTTACGGCCATCTACCTCAACCCCATCTTTGAGGCCGCGAGTAACCATCGCTACGACACGGCCGACTACACTAAGATCGACCCGATCCTAGGCACCGAACAGGACTTTACCGAACTGTGCCAGGCGGCCGAGAAGCTGGGCATTTCCATCATTCTGGACGGCGTCTTCAACCACACGGGCGACGACTCCATCTACTTCAATCGCTATGGCAACTACCCCGGCGTAGGTGCATGGCAGAGTGAGGATTCGCCGTGGCGCGATGCGTTTACCTTCCACGAGGACGGCTCGTACGACTGCTGGTGGGGCGTGGGCAACATGCCCGCCATCAACGAGAACTCCGAGCTGGTGCGCGACAGGATTCTGAGCGAGGACGGCATCATTCGCAAGTGGCTGCGCGCCGGTGCTCACGGCTGGCGTCTGGATGTGGCCGACGAGCTTTCCGACGACTTCCTGGCCGAGATCAAGAAGGCAGTACTTGCCGAAAAGCCTGACGCACTGCTGCTCGGCGAAGTTTGGGAAGACGCCTCCAACAAGGTCAGTTACGGTCATTTGCGCCGCTACCTGCAGGGCTCCGAGCTCGATTCTGCTATGGACTATCCCTTCCGCGACATGGTCATCGGCTTTTTGATGGGCTACAAGAATGCCTACCAGGCGGCCGAGGATATCGAGACCCTGCGTGAGAACTACCCGAGCGAGGCATTGTCCTGCGCGCTCAATCTGCTCTCGAGCCACGACCGTCCGCGCATTATTTCGGTTCTTGGCGGCGGCCCCGACGAGTCGCAGCTGCCCGAGTGCGAGCGCAGCAAATGGCGTCTGGACGAAGGCGCGATGGGCCTGGCCAAGAGCCGTTTTTGGCTCGCGACGCTCATGCAGATGACCTTCCCCGGCGTGCCTTCGATCTACTACGGCGACGAGTATGGCCTGGAAGGCCTCACCGACCCGGGCAACCGCCGCACCATGCCCAAAAAGGAGGACCTGCACGACTTCGACACGCTCGCGATCGTCAAGAACGCATCTGCCGTGCGCCGTGCCCTGCCGTTTATGATCGACGGCGAGATCAAAGCCTTCGCGCTCAACGACGAGGTGCTGGCGTACAACCGCACGGGCAAGGACGGCGAGTCCGCGACCGTCATCATCAACCGCAGCCTGCGCAATTCGCACCGTGTGACGATTCCGGCGCTCGGCGAATGCGCAAGCGACGTCATTAGCGGCCACGAGTGCGTGATCCACAACGGCACGGTCACGCTCGACCTGTACCCGCTGGGTTCGTCGATTATCTATCACCACGCCGAGCAGAGCCTGCAGGAGCCGCTCGATCACGGCGCGGGCGTCGTGTGCCATATCACCTCGGTGCCGACCGACGACGGCAAGCACGGCACGATCGGCGCGCCCACGCGTCGCTTTATCGACCATCTGGCCGCTATGGGCATGCGCTACTGGCAGGTCCTGCCCGTCAACCCGACGGACTTCTTCCGCTCCCCCTATGCCGGGCCCTCGGCTTTTGCTGGCAATATCGACCTGCTGCCCGAGAATCACAAGGAGCTAGCCGCCGACTTTGAGACCTGGAAGGCCCACGGTGGCGAGGATGCCGATCCACTGTACACCGCGTTTAAACATCGCAATGCCGATTGGCTCGAAAAGTACTGCGTCTACATGGCCGTTAAGAAGTACTTTGAGGGCGAATCTCGCCATGATTGGCCGGCCGATGTCGCGCGCTACAACGAGCATCTGATTGACGATAAACGCTTCCACGACGAGGCCGAGCTGCAGGCATACATGCAGTACCGCTTTGACCTGGCTTGGTGCGAGCTCATGAACTACGCGCACAAGAAAGGCATCGAGGTAATCGGCGACATTCCGATGTACGTCTCGGACGATTCGGCCGACGCGTGGAGCGAGCCCGAGAACTTCTTGCTGTCGGATACCGGCAAGGCGATTGAGATTTCCGGCGCGCCACCCGACAACTTTGCACCCGAGGGCCAGGTGTGGGGCAACCCGACGTTCCGCTGGGACCACATGAAGGAGAACGGCTACCGTTGGTGGATGGACCGTCTGCGCCGCGCATTTTCGCTCTACGACCGCGTGCGCCTGGATCACTTCCTGGGCTTCCACAGCTACTTCAGCATTCCCGCGGGCAAGGCCTGCGCCGACGGCCGCTGGTTGGCGGGTCCGGGCAAGGATCTGTTCCAGACCGCCTACGACGAGCTGGGTCCGCTCAACTTTATCGCCGAGGATCTGGGTTATTTGACGCCCGGCGTTCGCGCGATGGCCTCGACCTGCGGCTTCCCCGGCATGGACGTGCTTGAGTTTAGCGATTACGACGTCCGCTGTGGCGTGCATCCCACGCCGGGCAAGATTCTGTACACCTCGACGCACGACACGTCGACGCTCGCGGGTTGGTGCACGCGCTCCTTTGCGGGCGGCGACGAGCCGAGCGGCAAGGAGTTTGCGGGCAAGCTAATGGGCGACGCGCTGGCAAGCGACGCTCCCCTCGTGATGATGCCGCTGCAGGATGTTCTGGGGCTGGGCGACGATGCACGTATGAACGTGCCGGGCGTGGCCACGGGCAACTGGACCTGGCAGGCTGACGAGGCCGACGTTGCAGCCGCTGAGGGCAAAACCGCACAGCTCCTGCGCAACACGCATAGATTCTGGAGTGAAGCGTGATAAAACGCACGATATAGGGTACAGTTACAGACGTTTGAATTTTTGCGGGCAGAGTAATCTGCCCGCTTTGTGCTGAAAAGGAAGTATTATGGCGCGCTACGATTACAAGTGCTCGAGCTGCGGCAACGTGTTTGAGGTTGAGCATCCCATGTCCGAGACTCCCGAGGTCGTGTGCCCGAGCTGCGGTGCCCCGGCGGCCAAGACGTTCTCGGCCAGCGGCATTAAATTTGAGGGTAGTGGTTTCTACAACACCGACCAGCGCAGCGGTGGTTCCAGCACCAGCGCCACCAGCGGCTGCTGCGCCAACTGCCCGCATAACCACTAACAGCTGGCAACAACAAAACGCACGAAGGCGGCCCTGCGACCAACAATCGATCGCAGGGCCGCCTTCGTAAGTTGCGGTGAAATAAAGACTATTTGGCGGGTAGATGCCGATATTCAATCCCTATTTCACCGCAACTTAGAAGTTACTTGCGGACCAGACGGGCGCAGAAGTGGCCGTCGTAGGAGTCTGCGTTTGTGGGGACGCTTTGGAAGAGACCTCGGTCGTTTTGACGGACGGATACGAGCTTCTTGGCCTGAGAGAAATCGGGGAGCTGCAGAATCTGAGCTTCGGAGAGCGGCGCAACAGCAAAGCCCGCGCCCTCGGGCGAAGTCAGGAAGGCATCAACGACCTGCGCGTTCTCCTCATCAAAGACCGAGCACGTCGCATAGATGAGTTCGCCGCCGGCAGCCACGCGTGCGGCAGCCTCTTTGAGCATCGTCAGTTGCAGCTTAGGCAGCTCGGTCGTCACATCGTTCTCGGTCAGGCGCCACGGAATCTCGGGGTGGCGACGCATGGTTCCGGTACCCGAGCACGGCGCATCGATAAAGACCGTGTCGAACAGCGCGGGCTCGCCAAGCATGGCATCAAAGGACGTGAGCACTTCATCGAGCTCGCAGGCATCGCCCGAGACGGTTCGCACGCCCTTGATGCCCGCCTTATGCAGGCGCGCGAGATTGAGATCGCACTTGCGGTCGTGCAGATCGAGCGCGGTATGCTGACGCTCATAACCGGCACGCTTAGCCTGGCACATCATCACATAGGTCTTGGTGCCACGACCGGCTCCAATCTCAAGGCAGCTACCAGGGCGCGTGGCAGCTGTGGCGATAAGCTGGGCGTTAAGGTCCGAGGCCACGGCAGCAGCACGCTCAAACACACCCGAAGCAACGGCAACTTGAGCATCGACCGGAGCATGGCAGCCAGGGAACACAGGCGCTACAAGCTGCGAGATATACGGATCGGACTTAGTCGCAAAGGCGTTCTCATGCAGGGCCAGCGGCGCGGGGGCCAGATTGCCGGCAAAGTTAAGCGCACCCTCTGGCGTGTCAAACGACGCCATAATGCGAGCGCACAGCCAGCGAGGAAGACCCATCAGGCGCGACAGACGAACCAAGCGTCGCTCAGGCTCATCCACATCGGACGCAGTAGCAAAGTCCTCAACATTGTCTGCAACCTTATGCAGTACAGCATTGGCCAAGCCAGCGGCGGACTTAGCACCGCAGCGAACCAGTTCAACACCCTGACTTACGGCAACGCGGCCAGGCGTATGCAGATAGAGCATCTCGAAGGCCGAGATACGAAGCGCCATGCGAACGCGCGGCGCGACCTTTTTGGGCTTATCCAGAAACTGATCGAGCAACTCATCCAAAATGCCCTGCGTTGCCGCAACACCAAGCGCCAAACGCGCGGCAAAAGCGGAATCGCGCTGGTCAATGGCCTTGGCGGAAGCGCGGGAGGACAGCACGTCGCGCGCGTACATGCCACGACGATCCGCCTCCATCAGCACGTCGAGCGCGAGCTTGCGCGCGGGAGACAACTTGCTCATGACAAAACACCCCAGCTAAGTTCGGCGCCCTGCAGGCCAGCAGCCCAAGCAGAAGCAGTCATAGCACGCTTGCCATCGGGCTTAACCTCGAGCAGTTCGACCGCTCCATCGGAAAGCCCCAGGTAAACACGCTTGGCCTTAACAAGAACCTGACCCGCGCCGAGCGTAACATCAGCCGGCGCAGCATCGAGCACGCGCACGGTCTTGCCGGCAATCAAGCAGCGAGCAGGGGCGGTATCGGACGAGGCCAGCACATGACGAACGCAATCGAGTGCCGTCATCTGCGGATCAAGAAGCATCTCCTGCTTGGAAATCTTCGCAGCATGGGTAACGAGTGCCTCATCCTGCTCGGTCCAAACAGCGGTACCGTCGGCAAACGAAGGAAGCGTATCGGCGAGCAACTTGCCGCCCAGCTCACCAAGCTCCATCGTAAGCGCCTCGGCATGCTTACCGGCAACCGAAGTGGAAGCCTGGGCACAATAAGCGCCCGTATCAACGCCATGCCCAATACGCATAATGGAAACGCCAGCAACCTCATCACCAGCAAGAATGGCACGCTGAATGGGAGCCGCACCACGCCAACGAGGCAGCAACGAAGCATGGACATTCACAATACCAAGCGGCGCCATATGCAGCACCTCATCAGGCAAAATGCAGCCATAAGCAGCCACACAGAAAATATCAGCCTGAGCAGCCTGGAGCGCCTCAACAACCTCAGGCGTCATACGATTAGCTTCAGTAACGGGCAACCCAAGTTCAAGCGCCTTAGCCTTAACAGGAGAAGGCTCAAGCTTCTTACCACGCCCACGAACAGCATCAGGACGAGTAACAACAAGCGCAACCTCATTGCCAGCCTCAACAAGCGAAACCAAAGAAGGCACCGCAAAATCCGGCGTACCCATAAACACAATACGCATAACCAATGTCTCCTCAAAACCAGAGCCAAGACGGCTACAAATAACAGCGGAAAGCCAAGTCCCCAGCCTATCCGCGATAACAGTTCAACAAGAACAAATATACCCAAAACCAAAGAAAGAGCCGCAATAAAAGCAGCTCTCTCAACAAAGGCATTATCAGCGAAGACGCCCCTCCCTGGCCCAACGGCATCCGGGCGAAAAAGGAGCCAGGACAACGCAGCCCCCGGGCGGGGCCCGCCTATATCGTCCCGCGCGCAGTTTCGCAGCAAAGCGAGAATGTTTGAGCACGGGATGATATAGGCGGGCGCCCCAGGGACGGACGACTTACTCAGTCTCGCCCGGTCGAGCGCCGCGGGCCAGGGCGTCCTGGTACTCCTTGACGGCCTTGATGCGCTGCATCGGCTTAAGCCTCTCGAACATGGTATTGCCATGCAGGTGATCGATCTCGTGCTGCAGGCACACGCAGAACAGGTCGCCCGTGGCCTCGTAGCGAATCAGGTTGGCATCCAGGTCGTACGCCTCAACGACAACGTGGTCCGGACGCTCGATCTCGCAGCTAATGCCAGGAATGGACAGGCAACCCTCGCTAAACGGCACCAGGTTGTCGCTCTGCTCAACAATGACAGGGTTGATGAGCACGTACGGGTCGTAGTCGTTCTTGTCGCTGTAGTCGCAGTCGATGGTGACGAGCTGAATGAGCTCGCCGATCTGCGGGGCGGCCAGGCCGCAACCGCCGTTCTCGAACATCATCTTCTTCATCTTCTCGGCAAGCGCCTCGATCGCCGGGGTGATCTCCTCAATGACGGCGCACTCCTGGCGCAGACGAGGGTCGGGCGACAGTACGATTCCGTTGGCTTCCATGGCCATCCTTTCGGGTTGTTACATCAAATCATAGGCGTCGACGTCAACGCTCACGCTCACGCCGCGCACGGAGCCCACCTCTTTAAGGCAGGCGTCGATATCATCAGAGACATGGTACCCTACCGGCGACTTCACAAGCAGATGGAAGCGGTAACGGTCCTTGGCTCTCTCGATTACACACGAAGCCGGGCCCAGCACCTGTGGCACGGCGCTCCCCGCCCGCAAAAAGTCGGGCGCGGCGGCATGCCAGCGGCGCTTGAGGAGCTTCGCAATGCGCCCGGTGTAATCCTGCGCGTCGTCTTGGCTCGCCGACCACACCAAGATGTTGACCAGGCGTACAAACGGCGGATACAGGGCGTCGCGGCGCTGGCCCAGGTCGTAGTCGGTAAAGATGGAACGGTTGTGCTCGGCGACGGCGCGAATGACCGGGTCCTCGGGCAGATAGGTCTGGATGATGACCTCGCCGGGGCGGTCACCGCGGCCGGCGCGACCCGCAACCTGCTCCAGCAGATCGTAGGCGCGCTCCCCTGCGCGGAAGTCCGGCAACTTTAGCGCAAAGTCGGCATTGACCACGCCCACGAGCGTGACCTCGGGAAAGTCGAGGCCCTTGGCGATCATCTGGGTGCCCAGCAGCACCGCGCAATCGGCGGCATCGAACTGCTCGAGTAGCTTTTTATGTGCGTCCTTGCCGCGCGTGGAATCGGCATCCATGCGAATGATGGCGACGTCCTCGGGCAGCATCTGGTGCAGCGCGTCCTCAATCTGCTGCGTGCCCAGGCCCATTTTTGCCAGGTAGCGGCTGCCGCACTTGGGACAGCGGCTCGTGGGTGCTGGATAGGGCTGCACGCGCCAGGAAGATCCGCAGGTATGGCACTGCAACGTGTGGGTGCGCTCGTGGTACGTGAGCGCGGTGGAGCAGTGGTTGCAGGTGGGCACGCAGCCACACTCTCGGCACATCAGGAAGGGCGCAAAGCCACGGCGGTTGTGCAGCAGCACGGCCTTCTCGCGACGTTCGACAACGCGCTCGAGACCTTCCATCAACGGTTTTGAGAACATGGAGCGGCTGCCATGCGAGAACTCGCGACGCAGGTCGGCAATGCGAACCGTAGGAAGGACCGCGTGTCCGGGGCGCTCGGGCATCTCCACGCGCGTCCAGGTGGCGCCGTTATACGTGCCGCGGCGGCAGCGGTCGAGGGCCTCGGCAGAAGGCGTGGCGGAGCCCAACACGAGCGGGCAGCGGTAGCGCCGCGCCATCTCGGCGGCCACCTCGCGCGCGTGGTAGCGCGGACTGGAGCCTTGCTTGTAACTGGTCTCGTGTTCCTCGTCGATGATGATAAGCCCCAAGTCGCTGAGCGGGCAAAAGAGCGCCGAACGCGCGCCGACAACCACGCGAGCCGCACCGCTGGCGACCATGTCCCACTGGTCCAGACGCTCGCCGGCCGAGAGACGCGAGTGGAAGACCGCGACCGTCTCGCCAAAACGCGATCGGAAGCGGCCGACGGTCTGGGCGGTCAGCGAGATCTCGGGCACGAGCACGCAGGCCGAACGACCGGCTGCCAGTACACGCTCGATGGCAGAGAGGTAGACCTCGGTTTTGCCGGATCCGGTGACGCCATCGACGAGCACCACATCGCCATGGGCATCTAGGCGTGCGCGCTCAATCTGCGCGAGCGCCTGCTGCTGGCCGTTCGTAAGTGCGACCGGCGCCTTGCCGCTTGCCGAGGACAGAGTAGTCTGCTCGCTGCAGCCGCGCCACGCACGACGCTCCTCAACCACCACAACGCCGCGCTTTTCGAGTGCCCTGATGGTAGCGGACATGCTGTTGTAGAGCAGGTAGAGGTCGCGCGTCGTGACCGGACCGCACTGGAGCGCCTCGATAAGCTGACGCTGACGAACCGCGGTTTTGGGCGGCGTATAGTCGAAGCCCTCGGGCGTAAGCATGACCCAACGGTTTTGGATAGGTTTGACGGCGGGGCGCTCAACGGTCCACACACCGTCATCGCCCTTGACCACGCGCGGGCTTCCGCCCGGCGGCAGGAACAGGCGCAGGCACTCGGAAAGCGTCGCGACATATTCGCGGCTCATCCAGCGCGCAATGCGTGCAGCCTCAGCGGTAAAGAGCGGCTTGCTGAGGATGGCTTCGACGGGCTTAATGTGCGCGGGGTCGAGGGCGTTGTTACCTTGCAGGTCTCCCAGCTCGGGCGCAATGTCGACGATGTAGCCTGCGGCGGCACGGTTACCAAAGTGAACCAGGACCGTGGATCCGATCTGCGCCTCGTTGGCAAGGGACTGGGGAATGCAGTAGGCGAATGGTTCGGACAGCGCGCGGGTGGGAATGTCGAGAACCACGCTCGCGTAGGCGGCGATGGGCTCGGGTGCAGGCTCGGGCTTTGCCTGCTTGGCCGCGTGGGCATGCTTCACGGGAGCTTGCTCCGGTTCGGGCGAACCAAAAAGTGACAGTTGTTGAGCCATACGCCACCTCTAACGAACGGACCTGAAAGGGGTGGGACAAACACTACTGATTATTTTGTCCCAGCAACCCACTCATCGGGGCAGAAACAAGAGCCCCACTCGTGGGGAGCGGGGCTCGGATACAAACGTTTGCGCGGCGATTACAGCGCCATCGTGCGGGCGCGGTCGATGCGCGCCAGGCAGTCGTCGCGGCCGACGAGCGCCATGGTCTCGCCCAGCGGAGGGCTCACCATGTTGCCGCAGACGGCAACGCGCACGGCCTGGAACACCACGCGCTTCTTAAGGTCCATCTGCTCGGGCAGCGGTTCAAGCGCGGCGTCGATGGCCTCGGCAGCCCACTCGTCCACGCCCTCAAGCGCAGCCTTGGCGGCATCCAGAATGGCGCCCATGCCTTCCTTTGCCAGGCCCTTGTTAACGGATTTCTCGTCATACTCGAGCGTCTCGGCCGTAGCAAAGATGGGAGCGGCGACGGTCACGGCGTCGGCCGGCATCTTGGTGCGCGGCTTGACGATGGCGGCAAGCGCATCAATCCAGTCCTCGCCGTACTCGACGTTGCCCTCGATGAGACCCGCCTCGTGCAGCTCGGGGACCATGATCTCATCGGCAAACTGAGCATCGGACATGCCGTTGATGTACTCGGCATTGACCCAATCGAGCTTCTTGGGGTCAAAGGTCGCCGGGTTCTTGGAGATGCGGTCGAGCGAGAACTTGCTGGCCAGGACATCGCGCGGAATGATCGTGGTCTCGCCGTCGAGCGACCAGCCGAGCAGCGCCAGGTAGTTGACGAAGGCGTCGGACAGGTAGCCGGCGTCGCGGTACTCCTCCACCGAAGTGGCGCCGTGGCGCTTGGAGAGCTTTTTGCCATCGGCCCCCAGGATCATGGAGATGTGGGCGAACGTGGGCACGGGCGCGCCGAGGGCCTCGTAGACCATGACCTGACGCGGGGTGTTGGACAGGTGGTCGTCGCCGCGGATGACATGGGTGATCTTCATCATGGCGTCGTCGACGACGGTCGCGAAGTTGTACGTGGGCGTGCCATCGGAGCGGAAGATGACGAAGTCGTCGAGCTCCTTGGCGTCGAAGGTCACCTCGCCGTGGACGGCATCGTGGATGACGACGTCGCCGCGGTCCTCGGGAACCTTGATGCGCAGGACGTAGGGCTCGCCGGCCTCGATGCGGCGGCGGGCCTCCTCGGGATCAAGATCGCGGCAGCGGCGCTGATAGCCCTGAAAGGGGTCCTTACACTCCTGCGCGGCCTTGCGGTCGGCGTCGAGCTGCTCCTTGGTGCAGAAGCAGGGATAGGCCTTGCCTTCGTCCCAGAGCTTCTGGGCGGCCTGCTTATACAGGTCCAGGCGCTCGGTCTGTGCGTAGGGACCAAAGTCGCCACCCACCTCGGGACCCTCGTCCCAGTCCAGACCCAGCCAACGCATGGCGCGCAGGATGATCTGCGTGTTCTCGTCGGTGGAGCGAGTGGGGTCGGTGTCGTCAATGCGCAGAATGAACGTGCCGCCGTTTGCGCGGGCGAAAGCCCAGTTATAGATAGCGGTGCGGGCGCCGCCGATGTGCAGCTTGCCCGTCGGTGAGGGTGCAAAGCGGACGCGAACGTCTGATGCCATGGAAATCTCCTCGATTGCAGGATGGATGTCTAACCGCATCAGTATAAAGCAACAAAGCAACCTCCGCACAAAGGGCACCGACCCACTTATTGGGGACAGACTTAAATGACAAGTCTTTGGGCAACCTGTCGGCACTTAGGTAAGGCCGGTCATTTAAGTCTGTCCCCAATGAGTGCCTCGGAAGAGTGTCCCTTTTGACTAGTCGTTTAAGAACGTCCCCAACGATTACCCAATGGCCATCAACTTGAGTCGAAATGTTGAACATTGGGCAAAACGTGCGGAAACGCTGTGAATATTCAGTAAACACGCTAGTATATGCCCTTGCATAGAGAGCCCGGCGGAATGGTAACGGTCGCCGGGACACGTTTTTGAAAGGACAATCATGTCAGAAGAACTTCGTTCCATCCCACCCCAACACGGGTCCTTTGTTTTTACGTCGGAGTCGGTGACCGAAGGCCATCCCGATAAGATCGCTGACCAGATCAGCGACGCCGTCCTCGACGCAATCCTCGCCAAAGAAATAGAGCTCCAGGAGCAGGGCTACATCGCCCCCAACGGCGTGCCTGCCAACGTGGAGAACGTCCGCTGCGCCTGCGAGACCCTCGTGACCACCGGTACCGTCATCGTTGCCGGCGAGATCCGCACCCAGGCCTACGTCGACGTGCAGGAGATTGCCCGTGGCGTTATCCGCCGCATTGGCTACAACCGCGCAAAGTTCGGTTTTGACTGCGATACCTGCGGCGTCATGAGCCTCATCCACGAGCAGTCGCCCGATATCGCCCAGGGCGTTGACGAGTCCTTCGAGACCCAGACCGGCGCTACCACAGACCCGATCGACCTGATCGGCGCCGGCGACCAGGGCATGATGTTCGGTTATGCCTCCAACGAGACCAAGACCCTCATGCCCATGCCGCACTACCTGGCAAGCCGCCTGGCCGAGCGCCTGGCCGCTGTTCGCCACGACGGCACTCTGCCCTACCTGCGCCCCGACGGCAAGACCCAGGTCACCGTGCGCTACGAGGACGGCAAGCCCGTCGAGGTCACGACCATCGTCATCTCCACGCAGCACGCCGCCGAGATCGAGGACATGGGCAAGATCAAGGCCGACCTCATCGAGCACGTCATCACCCCGGTCATGGCCGCCGAGAACATGCCGTGGGACAACGCGGACATCTACGTGAACCCCACCGGTCGCTTTGTTGTGGGCGGCCCCATGGGCGACACGGGCCTGACCGGCCGCAAGATCATCGTCGACACCTACGGCGGCTACGGCCGTCACGGCGGCGGCGCCTTTAGCGGCAAGGACTGCACCAAGGTTGACCGCTCCGCCGCGTATGCCGCGCGCTGGGTCGCCAAGAACGTGGTCGCCGCCGGCCTGGCCGACCGCTGCGAAGTCGAGCTTGCCTACGCCATCGGCGTTTCCAAGCCCCTCTCAATCATGGTCGACACCTTCGGTACCGCACATGTTGCCGAGGACAAGATCGTTGAAGCCGTAGAGAAGACCTTCGACCTGCGCCCGGGCGCAATCATCCGCGACCTGGACCTGCGTCGCCCCATCTACGAAAAGACGGCAGCCTACGGTCACTTCGGCCGAGAAGACGCCGACTTCACCTGGGAGAATACCGACCGAGTCGAAGAACTCAAAGCAGCCTGCGGCCTCTAATTAAGAACCATTAAGGTCGCAACAACACACACGCTTTAAAAAGAAGTACCGCCCCCAAGCGGTACTTCTTTTTTATTAAACCGGTGGTGGTGATGTTTCGATATGAAACCGTACAGCGTCTCCGGCTAATGAATTTTGCCACCTGGCTGCGCCAACCATGTATCCTAAGTTCCGAGGGCTTTGGTATTTGGTCGATCGCGAGTTCCGCACGAGCCGGAGAGCACTTAATGTGCTCTCCGTGCGAGCAGGACTGTCCGAGCAGGCGACCAAATACCAAAGCCCTCGGGACGACGGGACAAAACAAAGGAGCAGCCATGGCAGGCAAGCCGCAAACACTAGCTACGACCTCGGCATTCGAGATCTTGGGCCCCGTCATGGTCGGCCCCAGTTCATCGCACACTGCCGGCGCCCTGCGGTGCGCCCAAGTTGCCGCCAGCCTGCTGGAAGGCCGCATCACCAAAGTCACCTTTGGCCTGTGGAACTCCTTTGCCCACACCTACCGCGGCCACGGCACCGACCGTGCGCTCGTCGCAGGCATCCTGGGCCTCGACACCGATGACGAGAACATCAAGCAGGCCTTCGAGCTCGCGCACGAGCAGGGCCTCGAATATCACTTTGACATCAAGGGCGACGACGCCTCCATCCACCCCAATACCGTCGACATCGACATGGTCGACGCCACGGGCGCCACGGCGCAAGTCCGTGGCGAGAGCCTGGGCGGCGGCAAGATGCGCATCAGCCGCATCAACGGCGTCGGCGTCGACATCTCGGGCATGTATTCAACGCTCTTCGTGGCGCACCAGGACGTCCCCGGCGTGCTCGCCGCGCTCACCAACCTGCTCGCCTACGCCCATGTGAACATCGCCTTCTGCCGCACCTACCGCACCGAAGTGGGCGGCCAGGCCTACTCCGTCTTTGAGACCGACGGCGCGCCCGACGACACCGTTATCCCCATGCTACGCAAGCTCGACAATGTCGATTACGCGACCTTTATCGAGCTCCCCGGTTCTGCCTCATCGCTCTCCCCCGGCGTCTCGGCCAAGGAAATCTTCGACGACGGCGAGCAGCTGCTCGATGCTTGCGAGGAACTGGGGCTCAGCATCGGCGCCGTCATGGCTGTACGCGAGGCGCGTCTGACCGGCGAGACCCACGCCGTCGCCGCCATGCGCCGCGTACTCGAGGTTATGCGCGAAGAGACCACAGCCCCCATCGTCAATCCGCAGCGTTCGCTCGGCGGCCTCATCGGCGGCGAGGCAAAGCTCGTCGATGCCAGCAGCCGAAACGATCTAAGCACAAGCCTGATGGGCGCCGTCCAGACCGACGCCGTGGTCCGCGCCATGGCCGTGCTCGAGCGCTCAGCCACGATGGGTGTGATCGTCGCTGCCCCCACGGCAGGCTCCGCAGGCGTCGTACCCGGCTGCGTGCTGGCACTCGCCGACCACCTCCAGCTCGACGACGAGCAGGTCATGGACGCGCTCTACTGCGCAGCCGCCATCGGCCTCAACCTCGCCACAAGCGCCTGCGTTGCCGGCGCCGAGGGCGGCTGTCAGGCCGAGGTCGGAAGTGCGGCCGCCATGGCTGCCGCCGCGCTGGTGCAGATGCTCGGCGGCACGCCCGAGCAGGCGCTCAACGCCAGTTCCATCGCGCTGAGCAACCTGCTGGGCCTCGTTTGCGACCCCGTCGGTGGCCTCGTGGAGGTGCCCTGCCAAAACCGCAACGCCATCGGCGTGGCGGCGGCCTTTAGCTCGGCACAACTCGCCCTCGCCGGCATTAAGAGCCTGGTGCCGTTTGACCAGATGGCACATGTCATGCTCTCGGTGGGCCACGCGTTGCCGGCCACGCTGCGCGAGACGGCAAAGGGCGGCATCGCGCAGGCTCCGGCCGCGCTTTCGGCCTGTGCAAAATGCGGTATGTGCGGATAACGACAAAGGACGACTTAAAGGTGGGACAAATGTCCCACCTCTTTTGAATGCCACCGTTTCCATACCACAAACAACTAGGTAATCGCTATAATGCAAGCCCAGTAAAAACACGATGAGCCGCAAGGCGAAACTCGAAGGATATTGATACGATGTCGCGAAACGACCGAACTCAACTGATTCCCGATCCGCAGCAGCCGAGCAGGCACACCGGCGGCGTTCAGTCGCCGCGCCCTATCGCGCCGAGTCACGGTCAGCAGCGAGGTGCAGCAAACGCTTCCCCGCGCCTGAACCAGCAGCGTCAGGGAAGCGGCAACGCTCCCAAGCAGGCTCCCACACATGCTCGAGGAGGCCGCGGCCTCGCAGGCAAGCCCGTCGACAACAAAAAGTCCGGTAAGAAGACGACCCTCTTTGTCGTCCTGGGCCTTATCGCCATCGTCTACATCGTGGGTGTCGTAGCGTTCTCGCAGGTCGCCTACCCCAACACCACCATCGCCGGCGTGGATGTCTCGTTCTCCAACGCCTCGTCTGCCGCCACCAAGGTTAACTCAGCATGGAAGCACTACAAGCTCACCGTCACGGGCGATGACTTTAGCTGGACCTATCAGCCCGAGTCCGATGAGCCCATCGTCGACGGCGAAGCAGCCGCAAAAGAGATCATTAGCCACAACGAGTCCTTTATGTGGCCCGTCCGCCTCGTTGAGTCCTTGGGCGGAAAGACCAAATCCACCGTCGCTTCCGACGAGGTCGACTTGGATCAGGATGTCGACCTGTCCATGCTCTCCGATACCTTTGACCAAAAGAAGTTTGAGGAAGACCTGGGCGCCGCCATCGACGAGTTTAACGAGGGCCGTTCGGGCGCGTTCGAGGCCAATAGCTCCTATGACGAGCAGGCCGGCAAGTTTACCGTCGAGAAGGCGCGCTCCAACGAAAAACTCAACCGCGAGCATGTCATTAAGTATGCCGAGCTCGAGCTTGCCTCGCTGGCCGAGACCGTAGATCTTTCCAAGCTCGGCAACGATGCCTATGAGCCGCTCAATGGAACGCTGACCGATGATCAGATTCAGGCTGCATGCGATGCCGCCAACAACTTCCTGGGCGTCAACGTGACCCTCAAGCTCAACGGCGAGGATGCCGGCAAGGTTGATGGCAGCTCCGTGTTGCAGTGGATCAGCTTTGCCGATCCCGCCAACCCCACGCTCGATACGTCGCAGATCAGCAGCTGGGCAGCCGAGCTCGCCAACGGCTTCAATACCGTGGGCTCCACTCGCTGGTGGACGCGCGCCGATGGCAAGCAGTGCGCCGTCGAAGGCGGCGACTTTGGTTGGTCCATCGACAGCAGCTCGCTCGCAAAGCAGGTCGAGGATGCCATTAACAACAAGCAGACCGGCGAAATCGAGATCAAATACTCCCAGAAAGCCGACACCTTTACCGCAAAGGGAGAGCCCGACTGGAAGGCATACGTCGATGTCGATCTGTCCGAGCAGCACGCGCGCTACTACGACGAGAGCGGCAATATCGTGTGGGAGGCCAACTTTATCTCGGGAAAGCCGGGCGAGGATGCCACGCCCGAGGGCGTCTGGCAGATCAACAGCAACGACGGCGCCAGCAAACTCATCGGTGCCAAGGACCCCGAGACCGGCAAGCCCAAATACGAGAGCCCGGTAAGCTATTGGATGCCGTTTGAGGGAAACATGGTCGGCTTCCACGATGCAACGTGGCAAAACGACAAGAGCTTTGACGACCCCAACTCCTACAAGTGGTGCGGCAGCCACGGTTGCATCAACCTGCGCCTGGCCGACGCCAAGGCACTTCACGACTGCATCAAAGTCGGCCTGTGCGTGGTCGTGCACTCGTAGTGCAACGCGCACATTCATACAACGTGGAACCGCTACGACCAATCTAACAGTTCCGAAAGAAACCGTCCTATGCGCCCGCCCCAGCCGGTGGGCGCATATACTTATCGAGGTTCTTTCTATAAAGGAGACGCTATGCCGAATGTCCCCACGATCACCCCGGGTCCAGATGATTCCGATCACATGCCCGAAGGTGCTACCGAAACATTTCCTCTGATCACAGACGTACATGCCGACAAGGAGAACGAACGCACGAACGATACGGCCGAGATTTCCGATGAAGAGGCATATGCCAAGCTCAAGGCAAAACGTGCCGAACGTCGACGCAAAAAGCTGATTCGCCGCGGCATTGCCGCCGGTGTCGTTTGCGCCATCGCGCTCATTGCCATTGTCGCAACCCTTGTTATCAATGCGCAGCCACAGGGCGCTAACGGGCCCGTGACCGACATGGTGACCGAGGGCACGTTTACCACAACGGTCGAGGCGAAAGGCCAGCTCAAACCCATTTCGTCCTCAGTGGTCTCCCCTTCTGTCGACGGCACAGTCGATTCGATCAACGTGCAGGCAGGCCAATCCGTCAACGAGGGCGACGTACTTATGACCATTAAAAACGACGAGCTCGATCGCAACGTTGCCGAGGCGCAGCGTGCAGTTGCAGCCGCTCAGGAAGACCTCGCCAACGCGCAGAAAGCCGCAGCTGCCGCGCAGGCCACCCCAACGACGGACATCGATGGAGCTTCCGCAGCGGCTGGCATCTCCGCCGCATCAGCGAACACGAACGCCGTATCGGCCGCACAGCGCAGCCTCGCATCGGCCCAGGCAAACCTCGATCAGGCGAACGCCAAGGCCGCCGGGCGCACGGTTACGGCGCCGAGCTCGGGCAGCATCGTGGAGCTTAACGCCAAGGTGGGCGCCACGGTAACAGGCGGCATGATCATGGGCGAAAGCGATACGAGCGGCGGCAAGCAGTGCATGCAGATCGCCGACCTCACCAAGATGAAGGTAACGGTTCAGGTGGGCGAAAAGGATATCGCCAAGATCGCCGTGGGCCAGAGCGCCAACGTGACCTATCCCGCGTTTCCCGACATTGTGAGCCAAGGCACCGTCACGGCCATCGCCTCGGTGGCAAACTCCGACACCGCCAACGGTGGCGGCGGGAGCGTAACCTTTAACGTCGACATCCTCATCGAAGCGCCCGACACGCGCCTGAAGCCGGGAATGACGGCCGAGGTATCGGTGGTGACCGAGCAGCTCGACGACGTTGTGATGGTGCCGACGATGGCGCTCATGACCGAAGACGGCGAACACTATTACGTCAACGTGGCAACCGATGACGAGGGCAAGCAAACCCATCGCGTGAAGGTGACCGTCGTGACGCAAAACGACAACGAAGCCGTAGTCGGCAAGACACAGGTCAAGCACGACGACCAGGGCAACGAAATCAACCCTAACGTGCCGGTCACCAAACTGCGCGATGGCGACACCCTCGTCATGGACACCGGAGCGGACGCGGCGGCTGACGGCGGCTACAGCGCGGATTCGGGCAACATGTCTGCCGACGAGGGTATGTAATGCGTCCCGTCATCGACATTCGCAACGTGCACCGCATCTTTGATAGCGAGGCTGGCTGCGCCCATATCCTGCACAACGTGAGCCTGGCGGTAGATCCCGGCGAGTTCGTCGCCATTACCGGCCCCTCGGGCTCGGGCAAGTCAACGCTCATGAACATCCTAGGTTGCCTGGATAAGCCGACGGCGGGCGACTACTACCTGCAAGGGCTCAACGTGGCCGAGCTCGATGATGACGAGCTCACCGAAGTCCGCGCCCTGAGCATCGGCTTTGTCTTTCAGAGCTTCAACCTGCTGCCGCGCCTGTCGGTTATCGAAAACGTCATGCTGCCGCTGGCCTACACCAACGTGCCCCGTAGCCAGCGCGAAATGCGCGCCGTGCACGCGCTGCAGGCCGTCACGCTGCCCGTAGATCACTGGGACCACCGCATATCCGAGCTCTCGGGCGGCCAGATGCAGCGTGTCGCCATCGCACGTGCCCTCGTCAACGATCCGCCCATCATTTTGGCTGACGAGCCGACGGGAAACCTGGACTCCGCCACCGGAGCGCTCGTCATGGAAACCTTCCACAAGCTCAAGGAGCGCGGGAAGACCATCATACTCATCACGCACGACCCCGGAATCGCCGCCGAGGCCGACCGCGCCGTGACCATTCGCGACGGCCGCATCCACGACGGCGCGTATATTCCACATGCACCGCGGACCCTGAGCAGCGCCGTAGATAGCCTGCCCATGATTTCCGCCTCCGCCAACCCGCCGAAAGGAGTGATGGCATGAGCGCCCGCGATCTCATCCAGGAAGCCCTTCACTCGCTCGAGGCCAACAAAGGACGCAGCCTGCTCACCATCCTGGGCATTGTCATCGGCATCGCCTCGGTCATTGCCATGACTTCGCTCATCGGCGGCATCCAAAACAGCTTGGTCAACAGCCTGGGGCTCAACGCAGCTCGTATGGTTCAGATCTATTCGTCCCAAGAACTCACCGATTCGGACGTCGAGAAGCTTCAAAAACTGGTGCCGCAGATAGAGCAGATCGGCATTGTCGACAGCGCGTATACCGAGTACAAGTCTGGCGATAAAAGCTATACCGTCATGGCGCAGGGCGTCGATAGCGACATGCTCGACGCCGTGGGTGCCAGCAAGCTCGTTGCGGGACGTGTCTATTCCCAGGCCGAGTCTCAATCAGGCTCGCGCGTGGCGCTCATCAGCCGCGGCGGCGCCGATCAGCTTTACGGCAACGAGCAGGATGCGCTGGGGAAAACCATCAAGGTGTCCAACGGCGAGGTTCAGATTGTAGGCGTGATTGATGGCGGCAGCGACTCCATGGGCTCGCTCTCGCTGTATATGCCACGCGAAACCATATCCGGGCTGTTTGGCGACGAGAATCCTTCATTCCCCAGCGTGACGGCACTTGCCGCCGAGGGCACGGACATGGATGAGCTCTGCAAAAACATCGAGTCCAAGGTGCGCGCGATGAAGGGCATCTCGGAGGACGATGAGTACGACAGTGTATCGGCGACCTCCATGAAAAGCGCCATCGATGCACTCAACTCCTTTATGGGCGCATTCTCTCTCATCATGGGCGCTGTCGCCAGTATCTCTCTGCTTGTCGGCGGTATCGGCATTATGAATATGATGCTAACCAACGTGACTGAGCGCATCCGCGAGATCGGTATTCGCCGTGCCCTGGGCGCCAGTCGTCGCGATATCACCGCGCAATTTTTGGCCGAGTCCTCGGCGCTGTGCGTCACCGGTGGCCTACTGGGTGTCCTGATTGGCTATCTGCTGGCCTGGGGCCTTGCGATGTTTGCCGCAGGATCAGGGGTTCTCAGCGAACTCGGTGCCAGCGGGCAAATCACACCGAGCTTTTCAATCGCCACGGTGCTGCTGGCCTTCGGTGTCTCCGTCGGCATCGGCGTAATCTTTGGCTTCTACCCCGCTCGCCGCGCGGCAAAGCTCGACCCCGTGGAGTGCCTGAGGTACCAATAACCCATCCCCTCATAAGTTGCGGTGAAATAGGGACTGTTTAGGCTGTTAAAAGGCCTATTCAGTCCCTATTTCACCGCAACTCATAAGCAGTAAGCGCAACTGGAACTCCCCAAATCAAATTGCTTCGTTGAATAGACACATTCGGCAATCTTTACACGCTGTTTATTCCACATTTGGGTAATATCCTACAGCAAGCACACGTGAAAGGAATTACCCATGTCGCTTACACAGTCCGCCGAGCGCGCCGCGCTCAACAAACTCATTGACTACCTGGACAGCAACCCGCAAGAAAACATCGACAAGATCATGGACCTCATCAACAAGTTGGTCCCCGACAAGGTATTTCCTTCGCAGCGCGCCGCCTTTACCAACGTCATCAAGAGCCGTGGTAACTGGTACGACCTCATAATGAAGATCTTCGACCTCAACCCCGAGATGCGCTCGAGGCTGCTCAAGACCCTCATCGTCGATGGCAACCTGCTGGCCTGGCCAGAGCAGGAAAAGAGCCGCGAGAAGTATCAGTGCAACATTCCGTGGGCCATTCTGCTGGACCCCACGAGCGCTTGCAACCTGCATTGCACGGGCTGCTGGGCCGCCGAGTACGGCTACAAGCAAAATTTGTCGTTCGACGACATCGACTCCATCGTCACGCAGGGCAAGGCCCTGGGCACCCACATCTACATCTACACCGGCGGCGAGCCGCTCGTCCGCAAGCACGACCTCATCAAGATTTGCGAGAAGCACCAGGACTGCGCGTTCCTGTGCTTCACCAACTCCACGCTCATCGACGAGGCCTTCTGTGACGATATGATCCGCGTGGCCAACTTTGTGCCCGCCATCAGCGCCGAGGGCAACGAGCACACCACCGACGCCCGCCGCGGCAAGGGCACCTATGCCAAGATCGAGCACGCCATGAAGCTCCTGCGTGAGCGCAACCTGCCCTTTGGCATCTCCACCTGCTGGACCAGCGCCAACGCCGACACAGTTGCCACTGAGGAGAACATGGATTGGATGATCAGCGAGGGCGCACTCTTCTGCTGGTACTTCCACTTTATGCCGGTCGGCCGCAACGCGACATCCGAGCTCATGCCCACGCCCGAGCAGCGTGAGCACATGTACCACTTTATCCGCGAGATGCGTGAGAAGAAGCCGCTGTTTACCCTCGACTTCCAAAACGATGGCGAGTACGTTGGCGGCTGCATCGCCGGCGGCCGTCGCTACCTGCACATTAACGCCGCGGGCGACGTGGAGCCGTGTGTGTTCATCCACTACTCCAACGCCAACATCCACGATATGAGCCTGCTCGATGCGCTGCGCTCTCCCCTGTTTATGAAGTACTACGAGAACATGCCGTTTAACGACAACTATCTCAAGCCGTGCCCCATGCTCGAGAATCCCGACATCCTGCCCAAGCTGGTCGCCGAGAGCGGCGCCCACAGCACCGACCTTATCGAGAAGGAGTCGCCCGAGCAGCTGCGCGACAAGACCAAGGCAGCAGCCGAGGCATGGTCGCCCGTGGCCGATCGCATTTGGAACGATCCCGACGATCCGCTCTACACCAAACGCCATGCGGACGAGACGCAGGGCATGGCCGACAGCGACATGAATATTTTTTAACAACCGGGCCGCAAGCTAAAGAGAAAGTGATTGGGCCCGATAACGCTTTTGCAAATGACGGCGGTTGCCCACGTTTTAGTCCTCGTGGCCTCGCGCCTTCTATATCTTCCAAAACCTCTTAAATTGCGGTGAAATAGTTCCTGTTTATGCTGCCAACAGACACTATTTTACCGCAACTTATTGAAGGGCTGTTTGCGCCAGTTCTGGGCGTCGTCCTCGAGCTATTGATGGACGACGGGCTTGTACGGGTCGAGCTTGCTCGGGGCGTTCCTCCTCGCGAGTGGGAGGGCGCGCAGACGCGGCGAGCGCCTAGCGCACGAGCTCCCGTAAGAGCACGTCTTCCACTTCCCGAAGCGAAAGGGCCCCGCCTCCCTCGGCGGGACGGGCGACCACGATGCAGCGCGCTCCCACGTCGCACGCGGCGGCGAGCTTCTCGGCCGTGCCGCCTACGGTTCCCGAGTCCTTAGTCACAAGCCACTGGGCGCCCACCTGCCGAAGCATCGCCTCGTTGAGCTCGCGGGTGAAGGGCCCCTGCATGCCGATGACGTGCGACGGCGAAAACCCCGCGTCGATGCACTTCGTTATAGCACCGGGCAGCGGGAGCACACGCACGAAGAAGCGCTCCGCGAAATCGGCGACGCTCGTGTAGGGAGCAAGCTCCTTGCTCCCCGTCGTGAGAAGCGCGCGACCCGGGTTCTCGGAGAGAAAGCGCGCCGCGCAGGCGATCGACGCGACCGACACGACGCCTTTGGGCAGCGCCTCGACCGGGCGCGCAAGGCGCAGGCATCGTGCACCCACGGCGAGCGAAGCGGCCCGGATATTGCCGCTTGCGAGCGTAGCGAAGGGGTGCGTAGCATCGACAACGATGCGTGCGCCGGAAAGCTCGCGCTCCATGTCAGCCTCGTCGAGCCTGCCCGCATGCACCTCGATGCCTGGAAGCTCGCCCAAAAGCTCGCCTCCGTACTCGGTTGCCGCATAGGCACGGGCGGGGATGCCCGCCCCGCTCGCCCATTCGCACAGAAGGCGGCCCTCGGTGGTGCCTGCGAAGATGCGCAGCGCCGGCGCGGATGCGGGCGCCGTCACTTCGGGCCGCCTGGGCGCGTGATCTGGTAGAGCAGCGCGTTCATAATGGCGGCCGCCACGGTCGAGCCGCCCTTGCGACCCCTCGCGACGATGGCCGGCACGCGTCGCGCGAGTAACTCCTCTTTCGCCTCGACCACGTTCACAAACCCGACCGGCACCCCAACGACGAGCGCGGGCGCGATCTTCCCCGCGTCCATGAGCTCAGCGAGGCGCAGAAGTGCTGTGGGAGCGTTGCCGACGGCCACGATAAGCGGACCCTCGATGCGGCAAGCTTTGTCCATACTCGCAACGGCGCGAGTCGTGCCCGCGGCGCGCGCAGCCGCGGCAACATCAGAGTCGGCCATGTAGCACACGGCCTTGCAGCCGAGCTTCGCGAGCGCGGGCTTGCTTATGCCTGCGAGCGCCATGTTCGTGTCGGTGAGCACCGTGGCCCCTGCGCGCAGTGCGTCGAGCGCACAGTGCGCGGCGTCATGGGTGAACACGAGGGAATCGGCGTACGAGAAGTCGGCAGTGGTGTGGATGACGCGCTTCACGACGGGCTCTTCGAGCGGCGGGAACGTGCGGCCGCCGAGCTCTTCGGTGATGATCTCGAAGCTGCGCCGCTCGATGTCGCCGGGCGCCATCTCCTTGGAATCCATCTAGTACTCCACTCCTTCCCTTGCACATATCCCCTGAGCGTAGGGGTGTTTCTCGCACCGCATCTCGGTTATGTAGTCGGCCTTCTCCACGATCTTGCGGGAAGGCGCGCGCCCGGTGAGCGCTACTTCGACGCCGCGCGCGGATATATCGAGCGCGCGGTCCACGAGCGCCTCGTCGACAAGCCCCTTCGAAAGCGCATCGAGCGCCTCGTCGAGCACGAGCAGCCCCTCCTGAGCGCCCTCGAGCTCGGCGAGCGCGGAAGCGAGGTTCCCATCGTGCAGCTCGCACGTCGCGGCAAGTTCTTCCGACGTCATCGACCAGGTAAACTTGTCCGACGCCTTCCCCGCGAACACGGGCACGCCGAAATGCTCGGCGAGCAGTCGCACCTCCCCGCTTTCGCCGTCTTTCAGGAACTGCACGACGACGACGCGGCGGCCTGCAGCGAGCATGCGAAGGGCGAGGCCCATCGCCGCCGTGGTCTTGCCTTTGCCGTCGCCATGATACACGTGGATCATACGCCCTCCTCGATAATGCGGTAGACATACTCCATGTCGAGCGCCCCGCGCACGACGTCGGCCAGGCGGTCAAACTCGCGCGCACGATGATCGGCCGCGGACGCCGCACCCGCAGCACCCACGACGCTCTCGGGCAGGCCGCGCATGCGCGCGAGCGAGCGCGCGAGGGCGAGCGCCACACCCGGTTCGTCGAACAGGCCGTGGAGATAGGTTCCGAACACGTTTCCGCAGGCCGCGCCTTCTGGTTTGCCGCCAATCGTGCCCGCAGGAGCGCAGGAGACGGTCGTTTCGCCGTCGTGAATCTCGTACCCGCGCGCCGTCATGCCGTTCCACACCGAGAACGCGCCTTGGGCGCCTGTGATGCGCAGTGCCGACTGGGCGAGGCGCTTTTCCTCCTTGAACACCGTACTTGCAGGGATGAGCCCGAGCCCGCGCGCGGTGCCAGCGCCTTCCCTGCCGTGCGGGTCGGAAAGCTCGTCTCCCAAAAGCTGGTAGCCTCCGCATATGCCGAGCACCGGCGTGCCCGCGCCCGAAAGCGCGCGTACACAGGCTCCGATGCCGCTAGCCGCAAGCCAGCGCGCGTCGTCGAGCGTAGTCTTCGAGCCGGGAAGCACCACCAGGTCGGGTCGGCCCAGATCGGTCGTCGAGGAAACGTAGCGCACGCCCACGCCGGGCACGCGCGAAAGCGGGTCGAAGTCGGTGAAGTTCGACAGATGCGGAAAACGCACGACGGCGACGTCGATGACGCCGCGCGCCTCGCGGGCAGATAGGCGCGGCGCGAGCGAGTCCTCGTCGTCCAGGTCGAGCGTAAGATACGGCACGACCCCCACGACGGGAACCCCGCACATCTTCTCGAGCGGGGCCAAACCCGGGCGCAGGATTTCCACATCGCCGCGGAACTTGTTCACCACAAGCCCCCGCAAAAGCGCGCGGTCCTCGGGCGCAAGGAGCGCGACCGTGCCGTAGAGCTGGGCAAACACCCCGCCTGGGTCGATGTCGCCCGCGAGCAGCACGGGGGAGGACACGGCGCGCGCGAGCCCCATGTTGACGATGTCGTTTTCGGAAAGGTTGATTTCGGCGGGGCTGCCGGCGCCCTCGATGACGATGACGTCGTTTTCCTCCGCGAGCGAATCGAACGCCTCCAAAATCTGCGGCATGAGCGCCTTCTTTCGCGCGAAGTAGTCCCTCGCAGCGAAGGCTCCCTGCGCCTTGCCGGCCACGATGAGCTGGCTTCGGTGGTCGCTTTCGGGCTTGAGCAGGATGGGGTTCATGCGCACGTCGGGCGCGATGCCGCACGCCTCGGCCTGCATGATCTGGGCGCGCCCCATCTCGAGCCCGTCGGCCGTGACACCGCTGTTGAGCGCCATGTTCTGGCTCTTGAAGGGAGTCACGCGCAGGCCGCCCTGCGAAAGCACACGGCACAGCCCAGCCGCAAGCAGGCTCTTCCCCGCGTTCGACATGGTGCCCTGGATCATGATCGGCTTCGCCCTACCCACGGGTATCGACCTCCTTCGCCGAGCCTCGGCCATCCGCGCCCGCCATAGCGCCGCTGCAAGAAGCGCCGCCCCGTTCGTCGGGTTCGCCTTCGCCCGATGCGCCTTCCGCCCGAAGCGCGCGACTGAACGCCATCGCAAGCCGGGCATTCTCCTTGCGCGTGCGCACCGCGACGCGGCACCAGAAACGGGACAGTACCGAAAACGAGTCGCACGTGCGGACCAAAACTCCCTGTTTATACAGGCGCTCGGGGATGTCTTTCGCCGGCGTGCGGACTAAAAGGAAGTTCGCATCCGACGGCACGACGGAAAGCCCGAGCGAGGAGAGCTCGTGGGAAAGCCACGCTCGCTCGCCCGCCAATACATCGCGCGTGCGCGAGACGTATTCGACGTCTTCCAGGGCGGCGATGCCCGCGGCCTCGGCGACCGAGGAGACGGGCCACGCCTGCCCCGCCCGGCGAATCCCCTCGATGAGTTGGGCGTTTCCGCTGATCAGATATCCCAACCGCAACCCCGCCATTCCGTAGAGCTTGGTGAACGCGGAGAGCACGGCCACATGGCGCGAACACGCGGCGCGTGCGGCCACGCTCCTTTCGCGGGCGTCGGGCGCAAATCCGAGGAAGCACTCGTCCACGACGAGCAGCGCGCCCACCTGCTCGCAGCGGCAAGCCGCGGCATCGATCACGCTGGGGTCGACGAGGCGCCCCGTCGGGTTGTTCGGATTGCAGAGGTACGCCACGTCTCCCGGCCCCTCGATCGCGCGGGCGAAGGAGGCGGGCACGTCGAAGTCGTCCGCTTCGGAGAGCGGGAACTCCTGCACGCATGCGCCGTAGTACGATGCCGCCTCCGCATATTCAGAGAACGTCGGCGCGCACACGACGATGCGTTTCGGGCGCACCGCCGCGGCAAGCCGCCAGATGATGTCGGACGCGCCCGCGCCGCAGACGATAGTATCTTCGGGAATGCCCTGGGCGCGCGCTAGGGCGCGAACGAGGGCGAGGCTTTCCCTATCGGGGTAGGCGTCGATTCGAGAAAGCGCCTTGCAAGCTGCGGCGACGGCGCGCGGCGAGGGGCCTGCCGGATTCACGTTCACCGAGAAGTCAATGAGGTCGGAGGCGCCCCCTTCGCAAGCGATGCCGAGCGATTGCGTGCTACCCCCATGCGCACGGGCGCGCAGGATTCCCCCGGCAGCCCGGGGCGCGGCATGGTCTTCCCTCATGCCATCGCCCCCACGGCGAGCACGACCGCCGCGCGCGCGGCGCCGAAGACGACGAGCGCGCATACGGACGCGGCGAGCATGAGCCTTGTCGCCCGGGCGATGTCGCCCCACTCGATTTCGCGGGACGCGTCGCCTATCGTCGGTTTCTCAACGAGCTTACCGAAATACACCGCGGGTCCTGCCAGGCGCAGCCCGAGCGCGCCCGCGCACGCTGACTCGGTCTGCGCCGCGTTCGGGCTCGCATGGCGACGCCTATCGCGGCGCCAGATGCGCGCCGCCCCGCGCGCGTCGAGCCCGACGATCGGGCACACGGCAATCATGAGCAGGGCCGACAAGCGCGAGGGAATCCAATTCACCGCATCGTCGAGGCGCGCCGAGGCGCAGCCGAAGTCGATGTAGCGCTCGTTTTTGTAGCCCACCATGCTGTCGAGCGTGTTCACCGCCTTATACGCCATGCCCAAGGGCGCACCCCCGATAATAAGGTAGAAAAGCGGCGCGATGACGCCGTCGCTCGCGTTCTCCGCCACCGTTTCCACGGCGGCGCGCGCAACGCCCTGCTCGTCGAGAACAGACGTGTCGCGTCCCACGATGAGCCCGACGGCTTCGCGCGCCGCGACAAGGCCGCCCTTCGAGAACGCGCGGGCCACGGCCAGGCTCTGGCGGCGCAGCTCGCATGCCGCGAGAATCTGATAGCTCGCCCATGCCTCGGCCACAAAGCGCAAGACGGGGTGAACCATGCCGCAAAGATGCAGGATTCCCCAGGTCAAAAGCCCACACGCAAGCGGAAGCGCCACGGCGAGCACAAGCCCTGCGGCGCGCGTGCCCGCGGACGTTTGCGGGAATGCGTCCCGCAGGCGGCCTTCGGCCCACGTGATCGCGCGCCCCATGGCGACAACGGGATGGGGAAGCCAGCGCGGGTCGCCGAAGGCAAGGTCGGCCGCGAACCCAGCGGCGACGGCAAGAATCGTCATCACCGGGCATCGCCCCCCGAAGCGGGACGAACGTCGCGAAGGCAGCGCCCATCCCAGGTGGCGGCCCATGCGCCGCCCGGCTCAGTATGCACGTCGAAGTATCCCATTTTCGGGACAGCTAGCTCGGAGAGTAGCGCTTTCACGGTACCCGCGTGAACGACGAAGACGGCGCGACCACTCCCCTGGGCGCGCTCCGATTTGCACGCCTCCCGAAACGCCGCGACGACGCGGCGGATGAAATCGCTCTTGCCCTCGCCATGCGGGCAGCGCGTCTCGCACCAGGAGTCTACCCAGGCGCGGTAGCGCGCATCCTCTTTAAGCTCGGCGGCGCTTCGCCCCTCGAAATCACCAAAATCCATCTCGCGCAGACCGGGGCACGCCATAAGCTCCGCATTCGGGAAGAGAATGCGCGCCGTCTGGTCGGTGCGGGCCATGCCGCTCGTGATAACACGGAACACGTCACGGTCGCACGCGAGGTCGCGCAAAGCGCGCTCGCCCGCGCTCGACAGGGGCTCGTCGGTGCCCGCCCCGCTGTAGCGATGGTCTTCCGTGCCAGACGTGGCACCATGGCGCACGAAGACGACTTCCAAAGGCGCGCCCGCGCCCTGCGTCCCACGAGGCGCATCGGCAAGGTTTCCTTTGATGACCTGGGGTATCCCGCACGTCATGCGCACGACGACGTCGGCGCGCGCAGCGAGCGCGCATCCCAGGCGCCCCGCGCGCTCGCGCCATTGGGCGTCTTCCGCACACATGGGGACGATCCCCGAGCCGACCAAGGGCAGAATCACTGCGTCGAAGCCGATCAGTCGCTCGAGCGCCCGGTCAGCGTCGAGCGCGCGTACGAGTTCCTCAGCACGGTACGCGACGCGGCCGGCAAAAGCCGCGGGCACGCCGTCCTCCGCAAGCTGCGCCGCGTCGACGAAATCGTCCGCCGCGAACCCGAGCTTTTCGCACACGAAGGTCCTCTTCCCCGAATGCGCGCCACCTACCACGAGCATCATAGGAGCATGCCCCCCGCCACCAGCATGGCAAGCATCGCGAGCTCGGCCCATTGCAGAAACCATCCGGCCAAATCCCCCGTCACCCCGCCGAATCGGAACAGGGCAACATGGCGGTACCACGCGAGCGCCAAAAGCCCCGCCACCGCCATAAGGGCGCCGACGGCCCGAGCGCACGCAACCATCCCTGCAGCCGAAGCCGCAGCGAAAGCGCAAAGCGGCACGACGATCGCCGCGCGCTTCTTCGCAGGCGAGAGCCCCGCGGCCATGCCGTCCGCCCGCGCGGCAGGCCAGCATTCAACGGCAAGCCCCGAAAGCGCGCGGGAGAACACGAGCGAGCACAGAAGCGCGAGGAACACCCCCGCCGTAAGCGGCAGCGCGGTGAACAGGGAAAACTGCAGAATAAGGTACACAACAACACCGATGACCCCGAAGGCGCCCGCCCGCGGGTCGTGCATGATCTCGAGCTTTCGCTCGCGCGGGGCCCAACTTGCAAGCGCATCGGAGGTGTCGCAGAGCCCGTCTAGGTGGATGCCTCCCGTCACCGCCACAGGCAGCGCCACGAACACGGCCGCGACGATGGTCGCGGGCACGCCGAGCAGGTTCGCCACGCGCCCCCACGCCGTCATGAGTAAGCCTTCCGCAAGGCCCACCAGGGGAAACGCGGCAAGCGCATGGGTTAACCCGAAATCAGTCCAGGCCGATTTCGGGACGGGGATGCGCGAGAACGTTCCGAACGCCGCGCCGATTGCCTCTACTGTCTTCACCTTGTAGGTCCTTCGCCTTTCATCCACACGGGAATCCCGCATACCACTTCGACTGCGCGGTCGGCCAGCGCCGCCACGCCCGCGTTCACGCGCGCGAGCGCGCGCCTCCATGCCTCGGTCCCTTCATCGTAGCGCATCCCATCGGCGAACACGTCGACGGTGACCACCACCGTATACGCAGCGGCCTGAGCGAGCCGTTCAATGCCTCCGAGCACCTCGCGCGCCACAGCGTCAGGGTCACGCGGGGACAAGCCGCCTTCCGCGAAGAGCTCGTTCGCAACCAGGTTGCCCACGTCCTCCAAAAGAAGCGTGCAGCCGCGCGGAAGCCCGGGCACTGCGGCGCCCACGTCACGCGTGCGCTCGAGGGTAGAAAACCCCTTGCCCTCGCGCAGCGCCCGATGGCGCGCGATGCGGCGGGCGCCCTCTTCCCCGAAGGGCTCCATCGTTGCCAGGTACACGCGGGGGCCGTCGTGCCCGAGGCACAGGGACTCGGCGTAGGCGCTCTTGCCGCTCGCGGCGGCGCCGATGACGAGCGTCACCGTCATTTCCCGGCCTCGAAATGTTCGTAAGCAGCCATGCCAGTCGCCGTGAACGTCTTACCATCCCGGTACACGCGCAGCGCCGAATCCAGAAGGGGCAGATACGCCATGGCGCCCGCGCCCTCGCCCAAGTGCATGCCTGCGTCGAGGGGTGCCTTTATGCCGAGCTCGCGAAGGAGCTCCTGGCTTGCGGGTTCGCTTGATGCGTGGGTGCCCACGAGGTAGCCCAAGGCGTTGGGGCACAGGCGCGCCGCGCACAGGGCCGCCGTGCAGGATATGACCCCGTCGAGGAGCGCCGGCGCCTTCGAGGCAGCGGCCCCCAGGTAGAAGCCGCACATCGCCGCGATGTCGAAGCCGCCCACCTTCGAGAGCACGTCGATCGGGTCGGCGGGATCGGGCGAGTTCGCGTCGATAGCACGCTCGACCACGTCGCGCTTACGCGCGAGCGAGGCGTCCGAGAGCCCCGCGCCGCGCCCGACGAGGCTCCGCGCGTCCGCCCGGATGAGCACTGCGGCCACCGCCGCCGAGGTGGTCGTGTTGCCGATGCCCATCTCGCCCGCGGCGAGAAGGCGCACGCCGGCGCGGGCAAGACCGCACGCGACGGCGATTCCGACCTCGATCGCGCGCACGGCCCCATCGCGAGACATAGCGGAGCCGTGCGCGATGTTGCCGCTCCCCCGCCGCACGTTCGCGCGCACCATGCGCGCATCTTCTATGCCCCGGACCATACCCACGTCGACGGGCACGACCTCGGCACCCGCGAACGCCGCCATGCGGCAGGCGCTCGTGGCCCCCTCGCACATGTTGCGCGCGACGGCTCGCGTCACGTCTTGCCCGCTTTGTGACACGCCTTCGGCAACGACCCCGTTGTCGGAGAAGAATACCGCGAGCGCACGGGGAAACTCGACCACCTCGGCGCTCCCCTGAGCTGCGGCGATACACGCGACGGCGTCTTCAAAGTCGCCCAATCCCCCCAAGGGGTGCGCGATGGAGTCCCACGCGGCGTACGCGGCGGCGCGGGCGCACTCGTCTGCGGGCGCGATCCGGGAGAGCGCGGCTTCGAGCACGGCGCCCGGCGCCGACGAGAACGCGCGCTCGACTTCCTCGCGGATACAGGCAAGCGCGGTTTCGGTTGCTTCAGCCATGCCGTCTCCTCTCTGCGAACGACGCTGCGGCAGACGCGAACGCGCGCGCAACGTCGGGGTTAGCAGGATAGTACACATGCGGGAAGCCCGCCACCAGGGACAGGGTAGTCGTCATGCACGGCCAGCCCTTGTCGCGCCGGGGCTTCTGCGCCCAGAAGTCGCCGCCCGGGCAGGTGGACTGCCAGTAGTGGAACTCGTGCGCGCGGATGCGTGTGCCGCGCGGCCCGTAGAGCCCGTCGCGTTGGGAAGCGAGCTCCACGTACCCGAAATGGGACAGCCTTCCCCCGTTCTCGCTTGCGCCCTCAAGGGCGCCCGCAACAGGCCAGCGCCGCCCCTCGCTATCGGCGATTTCGCGCTGCAGGTACAGAAACCCACCGCATTCGGCGACCGTCGGCATACCGGATTCCACCGCGCGCCGCACCGCTTCGCGCATCGGCGCGTTCTCGGAGAGCTGCCGCGCATGGAGCTCCGGGTAGCCGCCCCCCAGATAGAGGGCGCTTGTCCCCCGGGGCAACTCGCTATCACACAGGGGGCTGAAAAAGGCCAGCTCGCAACCAAGGTCCTCGAGCGCGCGCAGGTTCTCCTCGTAGTAGAACGAGAACGCCTCGTCACGTGCGACGGCGACGATGGGCCGCGCTCCCGCGATCAGCTCCAACCGGTAAGGTTCCTCGCGGATATCGGGTGCCGTCGCCGCTATTTCGAGCAAGCGATCGACGTCGACGCTCTTTTCCACCAGCTCGGCCATCTTGTCGATGCGCGCGGAGAGCTGCTCGACCTCGTCGGCGGTCACAAGCCCCAGATGCCGGCTTTCGAGCGAGAACGCCTCGTCGGCGGGGATATTCCCCAAAACTGTGACGCCCGTGTGCTTCTCGATCGCAGGCGCCGCGTAGGCGCAGGCAGCGGCGCTCGTCTTGTTCAGCACGACGCCGCGCACGTTCGCACAAGGCAGGAACTCGGCGATGCCATGGATTACGGCGGCGAGCGATAAAGACGCCCCGCGCCCGTTCACCACTAAAACGACCGGCGTTTCCGTGTCGCGCGCAACCTGGTAGCTACTCGCGTCGGCCACGCCGGGCGCCATGCCGTCGTAGAAGCCCATAACCCCCTCGAGTACCGCGACATCCGCGCCTGCGGCGCCGCGTGCGAGCAGGGCGCGCAGCGTCGGGGCGTCGGTGAAGAAGCCGTCTAAGTTGCCCGAGCGCGCACCCACGACGCGGCGATGAAAGAGCGGGTCGATGTAGTCGGGGCCGCATTTGAAGGCCGCGCATGCAAGGCCGCGGCGCGCGAGCGCGCGCAGGAGCGCGCACGTTACGACCGTCTTGCCGCTCCCGCTCGAGGGCGCAGCGACCATGAAGCGCGGGATGGACGTGCTCACCGGGCGCCGCCTTCCCCACCTGCACCACGTGCGCTGACGAGGAACACGGGGTTTTGCGCCTTCATAAGATGGTGCGAGCCTACAGCCTCGGCACGGGCGGCCGACACCTGGCACGCCTCGAACCCCTTAAAGCGCGAACCCGAGAGGAGCGCGCACGCCTCGGTGAGCGTCTCAACGGTGACGCATGGCACGCACAGGCGAACCTGCGAGTTCTTCTCGAGCGCCGCCTCCACGATGGAGGGAAGCTCGCCCGCGCTCCCGCCGACGAACACGGCGTCGGGGACGGGCAGTTTCGCGAGCGCTTCGGGGGCGACACCGGGGACAGCATGCACGTTGCCGCACCCGAATGCATCCGCGTTCTCTCGGATGAGCCGCATGCCGGCCGCGTTGCGCTCGACCGCCCATACCGACCCCGCTCGCGCGACGAGCGCCGCCTCGATCGACACGCTCCCCGTGCCGGCACCGACGTCCCACACGGTGTCGGTCGCGGTAAGGCGCAGCTTCGCGAGCGCGACGGCGCGCACCTCCTGCTTGGTCATGGGAACGTCGCCGCGGATGAAGAGCTCGTCGGGAATGCCCGAGGAAGCGTACGGCCAGCGGGAGATCGCGGCGCGGGATGCGCCCGCAGAGTCCGCCGTGGAAGAAGCCGCCGCGGGCGCAGACGCGCCGGCCGGCGCCTCGGAGGCTGCGCTAGAGCCCGCAGGCGACCCGGCGCAGCCTGCGAACTCGATAAGCATCACGTTCAGGTCGTCGAACGTCTGACCTGCGATTTCACTTGCGGTCGCGCAGGTGATGCGCTCGTCGGGGTACGACAGGCGCTCGGCCACCGTCACGCGCGCGTCCCCGAAGCCCCCCTGCACAAGCTCGCCCGAAAGCCGCGAGGGGTCTTCCCCGCCCGACGTGGCGAGGAAGAGCTCGCCTGCGCGCTCGGCCTCGGCCACAATGTCGCACGCCACGCCGTGAGCGCTCACGAAGCGCCAATCCTGCCATGGACGCGCGAGGCGCGCGGCGAGATACGACGCTGAGCTTATGCCGGGAATGACGTGCACGTCCACCTGCGCGTCGCCGGAGAGCGCCTCCACCAGGCGGCGCGCGCCGCTGAACAGCCCCACATCGCCCGTCATCACGACCACAGCGCGCCGCCACGACGCCGCATCGGTGAGCGCGGCGACGATGTCCGCCGTCTTCACGAGCTCGCATCTCACCACGTCGGGCGGCACGTCGATGCCGGCAAGCGCGCGATGAGCGCCGATGACCACGTCGGCGATGTCGATCGCGTCGAGCGCCGCGCGCGAGAGCAAGTCGGGGTTTCCGGGCCCCGCCCCGATGATCGTTACCTTTCGCATGGAATCTCCCGATACCCGCGCGGCGTGACCATACGGCCGTCTACGAGCTTCGTGTCCGCGTTGCCGACGAACACGGTGGTGAACATGTCGGCGTCGATCTCCCCCAGCTCGGAGAGCCTGCACATGCCCGACTGCTGCCCCTCGCGCCCGATGTTGCGTACCCAACCGCAGAGCGTGTCGGGGGCCTTCCATTCGAGCATAATCTTCGCCGCGCGCGAGAGCCTGTCGGCGCGCTTTCTGCTGCGCGGGTTGTACAAACAGATGCAGAAGTCGGCGCTCGCCACGGCGGCGAGCCTGCGCTCGATGACCTCCCATGGCGTGAGCAGGTCGGAAAGCGACACGACCGCGAAGTCGTGGGCAAGCGGGGCGCCGAGCACCGCCGACCCGCTCTGAGCCGCGGTGGCCCCGGCGATAACTTCCACGTCTACATCGGGGTAGTCCTCCGCAAGCTCCAGCACGGGGCTCGCCATGCCGTACACGCCCGCGTCACCGCTGCACACGAGCGCCACGGCTTCTCCGCTCTGCGCGCGCGAAAGCGCCAGGCGGCACCGTTCGACCTCGTGCATCATCGGGGTCGCGAGATGCGCCGCGTCGGGCACGGCGGCGAGCGCGAGCTCCACGTATTTCGTGTACCCCACAACGATGTCGGCCGCCTCGAGCGCGCGCCGGGCCGCAATCGTCATGCCGTCGGGGCCGCCCGGGCCGATCCCCACCACGAAGAGCTTTCCCATCACCGCTCCTTAAACGAAAGTTCGATAGTTACCTTGGAAAACGCGACGGTAACGCCGCCGTGAGCGAGCTTCGGGAAGATAAGTTTGCCCCCGTCCGCGAGCGCCGCGCGCTCGCACACGTTGTCGACCCCCACCGTCGCGCGCACGAAATCAGATGGCGAAACGCTGCCTTCGACCTGCGACAACTCATCTGCGGAATACGTCGCAAGCGGGATATTGCGCGCGCGGCAGAAGGCGAGCAGACCCTCCTCGTGCGCCTTCACGTCGATCGTCGCCGCCTCGCGCACGGCCGAAGGCGAGATGCCCGCCTGCCCGCACGCGAGAAGAAACGCCTCCCCGATCGCTTCGGCGCACGCACCGCGACGGCACCCTATGCCTGCAACGATGCAGGGCACGGCAAGGCGAAGCGGCTCGGGCGCAGGCGCCTGCGCCCGCACGCCCGCAGGCTTCCCCGTCTCACCGGCGGGCACGACCTTGCCCGTTGTCTCCGCCGCGCGAACGGACGCACCTGCATTCGCGCCAGCAAACGGCGACACGACGATATCGGCCCGAGCGCGGTCGGACGCAATGTCAACCCCCTCAGGCGGCTGTCCCGAAATCGGCATGTCGGAATAGAGCGCCACGCGCCCGCCCGAAAGCAGCCGCGCCGACACTCGCTTGATGGCCTCGGGATTCGAAACGGCGAGCCCCGCACAGCGCGCCCACGTATCCACCGCCCACACGCCGCGGACGTCGGTCGCCGTGGTGATGACGGGGATGGCCCCTGCCGCGCGTGCCACAGTTTGCGCAAGCTCGTTCGCACCGCCCAAATGCCCCGACAAAAGCGGGACGGCAAAGCGCCCCGCCTCATCGATCGCCACAACCGCGGGATCGTTTGTCTTCGAGGCGACATGCGGCGCGATCGCCCGCACGGCGATGCCCGCCGCGCCCACGAACAGAAGCGCGTCCGACGCTTCCCACGCGAGCGCCGTCCATGCGCGCAGGTCGGCCTTCCCCTCGCCGAACCCGCGCGAAACGGAAACGTCCCAGCCAGGGTCATCTTCACCTGTCTGCGCGCAATCGGAAAGCGCGCGTGCGGTGCGCTCCGCAAACGCATATCCCCTCTCGGTGAACGCTATGCAGGAAACCCTCATCTAGCGCACCACCATCGTCGAGAAGTAGCTACCCCGATCGGGCACATCGTGGAGCGAGCGGTACACGCGCTCGCCCGGAAGCCCACAATCCTCTACGAGCTCGGCACCGTCGAAGGCGCCCTCCTCGCGAAGGATGCGCTTCGTGTCCGCAAGCGAGCGGCGCGCCTTCATGACCACCTTCGTCCCCGGCCAGCCGATTGCGCGGCGCACGTCGTCGTAGCCGCCGGGCACGATGTGCAGAGGCGACGACATCTCAGGCGTGAGGTCGCGCTCGAGCGATGCGGCGACCGCGCAGAAGCTCGGCACGCCGGGAATGGCGCGCGCCTCGAACCCGCGGGCGCGCACGTCGGGCGCTATGCGCTGGAAGGTGGCGTAGATGCTCGGGTCCCCCAGGTTCAGCAGCGCGACGTCGCGGGCCGCATCCAGGTGCGCAACAAGCTCGCGAACAAGCGAGGCATGCTCGGCCGTGCGGCGCTCGAGATCGCGCGTCATCGAGAATCGCACGGGGATCACCGTCTTGCCTGTAAGGTCGACGGCGCCGCGCACGATGTCGAGCGCGACCATGACCCCGTTCGCCGTCTGCGGTGCGGCGATGACCGGACACGATTCGATTGTGCGGACGGCCTTGATCGTGAGCAGCTCGGGGTCGCCAGGCCCCGTACCCACCCCGTACAGCACGCCTCTACTCATACGTCGCCCCCAATTCCCCGATAACTGCATCGGCGCCCGACGTGCGGAAAAGCTCGCGGCGCTCGGCGTCGAACACGACCGCGGCGATGTCGCATGCGCCCGCCGCGCGGCGGCGCAACCTGTCCTCGATTGCCGCAGCGAGCGAGGCGCGCGCAGCGTCCCCCACGCCGGCGGCCTCGATTACCTCGAGCGCCGCCGTGGTCGTGACCGACGACATGATCTCGCGCACGGTCTTCGCGCCCGCGCCGGCCAAGGCCGCGTGGGCGGCCAGAATCTCCGCGCGGCAGTCGGCGGTACGCGAATGGGTGTCCATGATGCCGCCAGCGACCTTCACCAGCTTGCCGATGTGTCCCACAAGAAGGACATTGGTGAATCCCTCGCGAACGCAGCAATCAATCGCATCGCCCACAAAGTTGGAGATGAAGACCACCGGCGCACCGTTTAGGTGGAAATGCCCCGAGATGAACTGCCCGCCGTAGTTGCCGGGCGTGAGCACGACTCCGCGCCGCCCCATAGCCGCATGTTGCCGGATCTCGAGCTCGATGCTGTCGCGCAAGGCAGCGAGGCTGCGCGGCTCGACGATGCCCGTCGTGCCCAGGATGGAGATGCCGCCCTCTATCCCCAGGTGCGGGTTGAAGGTCTTTTCGGCAAGGAAAACGCCCTCGGGTACCGAAATCGTCACAGCAATATCTCCAGAAAAGCCGTGCGCGGCGCACACCTCGCGCACCGCCGAAGTGATCATCGCGCGCGGCGTCGCGTTGATGGCGGCCGCCCCCACCGGCTGCTCGAGCCCGGGCAACGTCACGCGCCCCACGCCCACGCCGCCATCGACGGAAACTTCCGATTCGCGCGCGGGCACGCCCTTGCTGCCCGCAGCACCCGTGCCCGACCCCGCATGTTCCACGCGCGCGTACACGAGCACGCCGTCGGTCACATCGGCATCGTCGCCTGCGTCCTTTCGCACGGCGCACTGGGCGCACCCCTCGCCGATAAATGCGTCGACCACGTTCGCCTCGACGGGCAGCCCGCCGGGGGTGACGATCGACACGCGGCCGACGGGCTTTCGTGACAAGACCATCTCACAGGCCGCCTTCGCCGCGAGCGCGGCGCAACTCCCCGTGGTGTAGCCGCAGCGCAGGCGGGTCGTCCCGGTATATATGTAGTGCTCGAAGGCCACGCTAGCTGCTCGCCTTCCGATACCCCGTGGCAAACGAAGGGTCGTAAAGCTTGCTGCGCTCGTACGACTCCGCTTGCGCGCCGTCGTGCGCAAGCCCGCCGCGAGCTCCGAGCACGCGGCCCACCACCACGAGCGCCGTGCGGTCGATGCCCTCTCGCGCGCCCGCATCGGCGAGCGTGCCCACTGTGCAGCGCACCACGCGCTCCTCAGGCCAGGTCGCCTTGTACACGAGCGCCGCCGGCTCGTCGGAGCTGCGGCCCGCGGCCAAAAGCTCGGCGGAAAGCTCGGCGAGCATACCCGAGCTCAGGAAGATAACCATAGTCGAGCCGCTTTCCGCCATGGTGCGCATGCCCTCGCCCGCGGGCATGGGGGTACGTCCGGAAAGCCGCGTGATCACGACCGACTGGCTGATTCCCGGCAGCGTGTATTCCTGGCGAAGCGCCGCCGCGGCACCGCAAAAGCTCGACACGCCGGGCACCACCTCGTAGTCCACGCCGCGCGCGTCGAGCGCGTCCATCTGCTCCTGGATGGCGCCGTACAGGCACGGGTCGCCCGTGTGCAGGCGCACCACTTCCTCGCCCCGCGCACCTGCCGCGCACATCACGTCGAGCACTTCCTCCAAGGTCATGTGCGCGCTGTCGTAGACGATGCAGGATTCCTTGCACTCAGCGAGCAGCTCGGGATTCACAAGGCTTCCCGCCCAAACGACCACGTCGGCCGCGCGCAGAAGGCGCGCCCCGCGCAGCGTGATAAGGTCGGCGGCGCCCGAGCCTGCGCCAACGATATGAATCATCCGAGCCTTCCCTTCCCGTTACTCATCGCAACCGTTTACGCCGCCATTCGCGCAGCGGGCAAAACACGGCGCCTGCGGCGGCAATCGGCGCAAATACGCAGGCAGGAGGCGCAATGCCGCCCGCCCTGGCTTTGACACGTTCACAAGTGCCCACTATCATAGTAAAAGTTTCGGCAACGAGCATATGACAATCGGATAAAAGGAAATGACCGGCGCGGCGCCCGCACAGCCCGCGCTGGCTTGCGGAGGGAACCAGGTGGGAATCCTGGGCAAGGGACATTACTGTATAGGACGCGCGGGCGAACCGCCTCGCGCCCCAAGCCAGACTGCTTCGCCTTTTCCTCACGGCATCGCCGTGGCGTTAGCTCCTTGTGAACCCCGAGGGGTGCGCTTTTCTTTCGCTTGTGCCGACAAGCAACTGTCGCCGGGGGACCGGCAAACCGAGGAAAGGAAAAACCATGTCCGACCAGATGTCACGCCGCTGCTTCATGGGCGCAGCAGCAACCGGAGCCGTCGCGCTCGCCGGAGTCGCGCTCGCGGGCTGCTCCAACACCTCCGCGAGTTCCGAGAAATCGAGTGAAAAGGAGAAGGCCGTGAAGCCGGTCATCCTCGTCACGAGCTTCGGCACGAGCTACAACGACTCGCGCCACATCACCATCGGCGCCATCGAAGACGCTATCCGCGAGAGGTACTGGCAGGACTACGACATCCGCCGCGCCTTCACCGCGCAGATCATCATCGACAAGCTGAAGAAGCGCGACGGCATCACGATCGACAACATGACCGAGGCGCTCGACCGCTGCGTGGAAGACGGCGTGAAGGAAATCGTCGTGCAGCCGACGCATCTCATGGGTGGCCTGGAATACACCGACGTGAAAGACGAGCTCGACAAGTACGCCGACAAGTTCGACAAAATCTCGCTCGGCGACCCGCTGCTCACCTCCGACGATGACTACAAGAAGGTGGCCGCAGCCATTAAGGAGAACATGGCGTCCTTCGACGACGGCAAGACGGCGCTGTGCCTCATGGGCCACGGCACCGAAGCCGATTCCAACGCCGACTATGCCAAGATGCAGGAAGTGTTCAAGAACGAGGGCTTGACGCAGTTCTTCGTCGGCACCGTCGAGGCTGAACCGACCTGCGAGGATGTTATCGCCGCCGCGAGCGCCGCAGGCTACAAGAAGGCCGTGCTCGCGCCGTTCATGGTGGTCGCGGGCGACCACGCGAACAACGACATGGCAGACGAGACCGACCCCGACAGCTGGGCTGCGAAGTTCGTGGCCGCCGGCTTCGAAGTGACGTGCCTGCTCCAGGGTCTGGGACAGAACGTCGCGGTCGACGACATCTACGTCTCGCACGTGGACGACGCCATCGCCAAGCTGTAAACTCGCCGCGCACGGGAGCGCCGGTCGCGTCCCCGTGCAACGGGCATGCGCCTTTCCCCGACGACGACGCATGCCCGTTGCATTCGCATCCCGCCCGCCCACCGCACGGCGCGGG
>CATWBO010000007.1 GCA_958349055.1 uncultured bacterium | reverse complement strand
GCTGCGGGAACGGCTCATCTGCTCAATGTGTTCGGCTGAGATCGGAAATCAACCATGGAAATGTAAGCAACGTCAGGCGAGCGTAAGGACGACGGTGCCAGCTCCTTACAGCGCGAAGGCGTCGACGTCGCCCCAGTGGCGGCGCAGTGTGATGGCGGCGGCGGGCTCGGTGTTGTCGAAGACGACCGACCACTGTGTGTTGCTGGTAATGTCTTCCGGATTGGGCTCTTGCGCTGCAGCGCGTAGGGCCTTCCAAGCGACTGCCTCATCTTGGGCGCCGGCATGGGCGTCAAGGACACCGGCGATTGCGACGGCGCGCTCTTTACCATGGCCCAGCTCGCCGTTCTTTTGGTTGGGGAGCACCTCGTCACCATAGCAGGCGTAGAAGTTCGTGACCTGGCGTACGGGCGTCGCCTTGCATGCACGGTCGGGATCGCGCGGATCCCACTCCACCACCCGCGCGTCACCGGCGGCGTCGTTGATAAAGAAGTGATAGTCGCGTCCGGCCATGGCGTGCATGTCGTAGGCAGAAAGCAGGTCGACAGCCTCCTGCGTGGTAGCCGCGCGGTCGAGCACCAGGCGGATGGCGAGCGAGGTATTGATGACGGGGCGTTGCGTGTCCTGGTCACAGGGCTTGGAATCCAGGGTGAGTACGGCAATGGACACGCCGCATTCGTTAACGCCGTCGAGCTGGGCAAACGGGCCCATCAACGCCGCGGCGCGTCCGGCGACGGAGTCAAGTGGAGTGTTGGCGCCCAGGTTATTGAGGGCCGCAAAGCCGATGGAGGTATAGCCGTCGCGCGGGTGATTGCGCACCAGCAGCGCCGAGGTGTCGTCCTTAAAGTCGTAATTGCGACCGGTGCGCACGCGGCCTTCGGCATCTACGGCGACAAAAGCGCTGCAGGCAAACTGGGGCGCCTGGACATGTGCCGGCACGCCGGGGAGCACCTGCGCCACCACGGCATCGATGTAGGCCTGGTCGTCGCGCACGCCAGCGGCGATGATGCGGTCAAGGTCGTAGCCGTAGGCGATATCGATCGCGTACAGGTCATAGCCATCCGCGTAGCCGGTCAAGCGTTTGAGCGACGCGGCGGACTTGATTTGCTTGTGGTAAACGATACCGGTGGCAGCGGCAAGGCCGACGGCGACTCCCGCGACACCGCAGGCGATGGCAATGCTACGTGGCTTCATGGCGGCTCCTTTCGTCCTGTTAGCGTAATTGTCGCAAAAGGAGTGCGGGCATGATGGCTCAACTTGGCGAGCGGCGCGGGATTAAACATGGAATGAAGGGCACGGCACTGGCGCGGCGGGGTATGCTGGAGGGGACCATCAACCCAGCGAAAGGGGAGAGCATGACGGATCAGGAAACGCCCGAGCGCGTGCACGTGACGGCCGACGATATCGAGGCAGCCAACGACCTTATCGACTTTATCGAGGCATGCCCCAGCATGTTCCATACGGCGGCGACCATTATGGCCGAGCTCGACGAGGCGGGCTTTACCTACCTGCCCGAGAATGCGGCGTGGGACATAGAGCCGGGCGGGCGTTATTACACGCAGCGCAATACCTCGAGCGTCATCGCTTTTAAGGTGGGCGAAGACCTGGCCGCTACGTGGGGCGAGGACGGCGTTGCCGGCGACTATCATTTTCAACTCACGGCGTCACACAGCGATTCGCCGACGTTTAAGGTTAAGGCCGTGCCCGAGCTCGACGGCGCGGGCGAGACGCTGCGCCTGAACACCGAGGCCTACGGCGGTATGATCGACTACACTTGGTTCGATCGCCCGCTGGCGCTCGCGGGCCGCGTGCTGGTACGCGAGGGCGACCGTATTGAGAGTCGCTTGCTTGCCACCGAGCGCGAAGTCGCCATCATCCCGAGCCTCGCCATCCACATGAACCGTGGCGTCAACGAGGGCTTTGCTCCCAATCGCGCCGTCGACCTGTGCCCGCTCATCAGCGCCGGTGATCTTAAGCAGGGAGATTTTGACGCCCTGATTGCCGACGAGCTGGACGTTGAGCCCGAGCAGATTCTGGGCCGCGATCTGTTCCTGGTCAATCGTCAGGATGCGCGCATTTGGGGCTGGGCCGACGAGTTTATCTCGACGCCCAAGCTCGACGACCTGGCCTGCGCCTACACCTCGCTGCAGGCATTTTTGGGTGCCGAGAACGCGCACGACGTTTCGGTCTTCTGCTGCTTCGATAACGAGGAGGTTGGCTCCGAGACCAAGCAGGGCGCCATGTCGACGTTCTTGGCCGACGCGCTGCGCCGCATCAACGGGTCGCTGGGCTTTGACGACGAGTCGTACCACCGTGCGCTTGCCGCTTCGATGCTCGTGAGCTGCGACAACGCGCATGCCGTGCACCCCAACCACGCCGAGAAGTGCGACGCCCGCAACCGGGTTGTGCTCAACGGCGGCATCGTCATCAAGGAGGCCGCCAACCAGCACTACTGCACCGACGCCTTTAGCCGCGCGGTGTTCCAGGCCATTTGCGATGACGCCGACGTGCCCACGCAGGCCTTCGCCAACAAGAGCGATATGGCCGGCGGTTCTACCCTGGGCAATCTGTCCAACATGCAGGCGAGCATGCATGCCGTGGACGTGGGCCTGCCGCAGCTTGCCATGCACTCGAGCTACGAGACCGGCGGCGTACGCGACGTGATGACCGCCATCCGCGCCCTCACCGCCTTCTACGAGCGAAACCTAACCATCAACGGCGCCGAAAGCGTGGAGCTCTAAAACCTGCCAAAAAGGGATGTTAATTTTGGCAGGTTTTATCTGGGCGGATGCAAAAGGTGAAACCGAATTAGATCGGTGATGCGTAGCCGCCGAGGTGCAGTGTACCTCGGCGGCTTTTTGTGCGCAGAGTGCCGCCAATGCTTATAGATGCTATACATGCTTTACGTATCTACCATAGAGTTTTATGATAGTTTTGAAGTATTAAGGAGGGGTCATGACCACAACAGCCGCTCAGATCAACGTACGTCTCGATGCCGATCTTAAAAGGAGTGGGGACGCCGCTCTCTCCAAGGCCGGTATGACGCCGAGCCAAGCGGTGCGAGCGCTCTGGCAGCTTGCAGCGTCGCTGGCCGATCGCCCCGGTGCGCTTGAGGATATCCTGCTGCCCAGTCGTGCCCGGGCGGAACAGCGCGAGCGCGAAAAGGCCGCCAAACGTAAGCTCGAGCTTATGGATCAGGGGTCGAAGCTGTTCGCTGCCGCTTGCTGTATGTCGGGAATCGATATGGTCAAGGCTCAGCCATCGGACGACGAAGAGCTCAAACGGAATGCCTATGCGGATCGCTATGGCGAGGAGATGAGCTGGCTCTATGAGTGAGACTCCAAAGCGCATCTTGGTTGACACCAACGTGTGGCTCGATTACTTCATTCCCTCACGACGTGGTCGTCCGGTGGCGATTGAGTTTTTACGCGATGCATGCACGGCGCAGGTGGATTTGCTGTATGCGGCGACATCGTCCAAAGACCTGTTCTATTTGATTTCAAGCGAACATAAGGCATGGTATCGGCGAGAGCATGGTTCGCTTTCCCAAGATGCCGCTGCGGCAGCGACATCGCTTGCATGGGATTGTCTTAGCGTGCTGTCGCAGCTTGCCACGCCAGTGCCCTGTGACCTGAGCGACATCTGGATGGCGAGCAGGCAGCGTGAGCTCCATAGCGATTACGAAGACGATTTAATCATTGCGGCAGCGATACGCGCCCAAGCAGATTTACTGGTCACCAACGATGTCAAGCTCTGTTCGCATGCACCCGTCGCAGCAATGAACGTCGAAAACGCAAGAAACTATCTAACAACGCTTAAATAGCGCTAGACCTCACTGGCCGAATAATGGTCAGCGAGAGTTCCCGGGCTGAGTCAGCACTGGTTAGGCCCCGTAGGTCGAACAAAAGTCAGCGAGAGCCCGTCTGGGCGAGCAAAGTGCCTTGAAAGAGGGGGGCATTGGCCTTCTGGCCATGCCCGACGATTGAAAGGCAGATTGCCGTCCAGACGGGGTCGCAGCGTCGAGTGCTCCGCCGTTCGTTAGAACGGCGGAAAAAGATGAGGTCGCGCCTTTGAAATTGAACGGCAGATTGGCCAAACGGCGGGCTCGCAGCGTCGAGCGGTTCCGGCGTTCGTTAGAACGCCGGAACAGATCAGTGCTCGATCCAGCAGCGCAGGGTCTCGCCCGCCTGCAGATGACGCAGATTCTCCGCGGCGATGTCTACGACGTTGTTGAGCGTGGCGGCCAAGTGGAACCAGCCGGAGACGTGCGGCGTGATGAGCATGTTGGGCGCATCCCACAACGGGCTTGTCGCGGGCAGCGGCTCGGGGTCGGTGACGTCGACCGCGGCGGCGGCGAGATGTCCCGATTCCAGAGCGGCAACCAAGTCGTCGGCGACCACAAGATCACCGCGGCCGCCGTTGGCAAAGAAGGCGCCCGGTTTCATCGCGGCAAAGAACTCGGCGTTCGCCAGGCCGCGGGTCTCGGGTGTGCTGGGCATAAAGGATGTGACGATGTCAGCCTCGGCCAGGCGCTCGGGCAGGGCGTCCATGCCGTCCATGTCCTCAAACACAATGGGGTAGACGAGCGGATGGCGCTTGATGCCGCGGACGTGTGCGCCTATGCTGCGGCAGAGCGTGGCAAAGTGGCCACCGATATCGCCCGCGCCCAGCACCAGCACGTTGGCATTTTTGAGCGAGGTGACCGGGCCCAAGTCCTCCCAGCGATGCTCGCGCTGCAAGTCGTGATAACCGGGCAGGCGCTTCATCATGGAAAGGACCATGGCAAACATGTGCTCGCTCACGGCCTGGCCGTAGGCGCCGATTGAGCAAGACAGCTTGGCTTCAGCCGGCACGGTGCCGGCGGCGAGGTAGTCGTCATAGCCGGCGGTCTGCAATTGCAACAGCTGGAGATGCTCGCATGCCGTGAGCATGCCAGGGTCGATGTTGCCCAGGATCACGTCGGCATCGGCGACCTGCTTGCGCGTGGCGGCGTCGGTGCTCGTGTAGATAAAGTCCTCGCCTGGAGCGCTCGACTCGAGGATCGCACGATGGCGGTCATTGACGGGCAACAAAACCAGGATGTTCACAAGCAGTCCTCTCCGCTCGACCTGCCAAAAAGGGACAGGTTTGTTTTGGCAGGTTTTATCAGGCAAAACGTTCAAATAAAACGCCGGATGCAAGACGAGCGTGCCCGTCAGCATCCGGCGTCCGCACGTCTACCAGCTCAGCAGCTCGTAGCCGTCCTCGGTCACTACGAGCTGTACCTCGCACTGAGCCGAATCGCTACCGTCCTTGGTGCGAACGCACCAGCCATCGCCCTTGCTAATCTTGATGTCGGGCGCTCCGGCGTTGACCATGGGCTCGATGGTAAAGACCATGCCCGGGGCCATGATGGTGTCCACATCGGGCGCCTCGGTGGTAAAGCCCACAAACGGGTCCTCGTGGAACTCCTTACCGATGCCGTGTCCGCCGTACTCGCGCACCACGCTAAAGCCGGCGTCCTCGACGGTCTTTTGCACTGCCTCGGCCATAACGGACAACGGCAGCCATGGCTTGACGGCCGCCAGACCCGCCTCCACGCTGGCGCGGGTGACGTCGACCAGGCGCTGGCGCTCGGCCGAGACCTCGCCGATGCAGAACATACGGCTCGAGTCGCTAAAGTAGCCGTCCAAGATCGTGGAGCAGTCCACGTTGATGATGTCGCCCTCGTGCAGCACGTCCGTGTCACAGGGGATGCCGTGGCAGACGACGTCGTTGATCGAGGTGCACACGCTTTTGGGGTAGCCCTCGTAGTTGAGGTCGGCCGGCGTGCCACCGTGCTCGACGGTGTAGTCGTAGATCATCTGGTCGATCTGGTTGGTGGTCATGCCTGCGGCGATATGCTCGCCCACATAATCGAGCACGCCCACGTTGATGGCGGCCGAGCGCTTAATGCCCTCGATATCGGCGGGCGTCTTGTAGAGCGTGCGGGGCAGAACCTCCCAGCCCTCTTCCCACAAGCGCTCGAGGCGCTCATCAAAGGCGCTATGGCATTTCTTGTATTTCTTGCCGCTGCCGCACCAGCAAGCGTCGTTGCGGCCGGGCACGGGTCCTTTGTCATACATGGCTAACTTCCTTTCATTCGCAGCTAGTATAGCCCACCCACGCGTCCATAAAAGTTGCGGTGATATAGTTCCGATTTAAGCGGTTTAACAGCACAAATAGGAACTATATCACCGCAACTGATGGGGCGGGATGGCGGGCACTAGCTGCTGCGTGGTTTTGCTAGTAGCTCACCTGGCAGGGGATGCCGAGGGCTTGGACGCGCGCGGCAATGGCGTCGAGCACCTCGGGCGCTGCTTTGGCAAGGCCGGCGACCGGTGTCTCGCGCGCCACCGTGTAGATGGTCGCTTCTTGCGGGCGAATGCGCTCAAGCGCCGCGAGCCAGGGGGCAACGTACTCCTCGCCGGTGTTGTCGATGAGCTTGCCCTGATCCTCGCCGGTCAAAAAGATCGTCTGGATAATAACGTGACCGTCAAAGCTTGCGAACGTCTCGATCTGGTGCTCGACGTTGTAGGGGCAAACAGGCTGGTCGAGCAGCTGGATAAACGCCGGGTCGACGGTATCGAGCTTAAGAATGTTGTCGTCGACCATCATGAGCGCGTCGTGCACCTCGGGGCGGTCGGCGCGTGTGCCGTTGGAGAGCACAGCGATCTTGGAGCTTGGGGCAAGCTCGTCGCGCAGCGCGACGGCGCCGGCGATGGCCTGTGGAAACTCCGGTGCGGCGGTGGGCTCGCCGTTGCCTGCGAAGGTGATCACATCGGGGAGCTCGCCCTCGGCTGCCATCTCGCGCAGCTTTGCCTCGAGCGCGTCGAGTACCACGGCAGCTGTGTTGTACGGCTCATGGCAGGGGCGCTCGGCGTTGAGGCCGTTCTCGCAGTAGATGCAGTCGAACGTGCAGATCTTGCCGCTGGCCGGCATCATGTTGACGCCGAGCGAGAGACCAAGGCGACGGCTGCGAACGGGCCCAAAGATGGGGCTGGCATTCAAAAACGTAGACATAGGCATATGCTCCTCAAGACAATTGTGCCTAAGCATAGCATCGGCTCCAAAGCAAGGTGTGGGCTCTTGCTTTACAAGTTTCGTTTTTTCACGTCGCTCATGATGTCGTGCCATGAAAAGCCTCGGGTCGGGTAAAGTTAATCTGTTAACAAGGTGTAAAGCAATGCGGGTCCATCCAACCGTGCTGACGTGCAACTGGATGAGCATTGATGATGGGGGCACAACATGGATTTTGCGGTCGAGAATGCGGGCACCACGATTGCCTGTCGCGAATATGCCGACCCGGATGTGTCGCCTGATGCTCCTGCCTTGGTGTGCGTGCACGGCGCTTGTGTCGACGGCACATTTTTCGACAGCATCGCTTGTGAGCTCAGTCGCAACTACCGCGTAATTGCCTACGACCGCCGCGGCTGTGGTGGCAGCAGCGATGCGGCAGACGGCAGCTATGATCTTGCCGCTCAGGCCGCCGATCTGCAAGCCGTGATCGAACACGTTGGCGCTCCGACAAATGTGCTTGCGCACAGCGCCGGTACGTTGGTGGCGCTGGAGCTTCTTCGTACCGAACCCCATCTCGTCGACCGTGCGATTCTGCATGAGCCGGCTGTGTCGGCCGAAGGCGTCGGCATAGGCGCAGCACCGGTTTTGCTCGATATGATTGCGGCCGGAAAGGTTTCAAGGGCGCTCCGGCTTTTCTTGGGAGCCCTCGGCGACTTGGATCCCGAGGCTCCTGGAACGACCGAAGCGGAAGCCAAGCATGCCCTGCGCAATGGTCGTTGCTTCATGGCCAATGAATACGGAACAAATATGACATATGCTCCCGACTGGGAGCGCGCCCGCGCGTCAAAGGCGGTGTCGGCCGTGTTTTTGGGTGAGCTTTCGGTCGGTACGCCCCGCGAGGCTGGTACGCGAGCGGCTGCCGAATATCTCGATTGCCCCCTCGTGACGATCCCGGGCGCGCATAACGGTCTGCGCGATCGCCCCGTTATGGCGGCAAGCGCCGTTCGCGATGTCTTGGAGCGTTAGCGCGCTCGATGACCTGCGGGGAGGGGGACTGCTAGCGTTTCGTCATTGTTAACGAATGCGCCCATAACCGCGCGCCCGCGGCTCCATTACCGCCGTTTGCCAGGTCATAAAAATGCAACGATAATCGCGCGTTTTTCTGCAGCTGTTAGATGTTACCCTTGTACCATTTGATATGCACCGTTGCCGTGCGTGACGATAGAAAGGGCCCCATATGCTCAATAATCACGAGGTCAATCTAACCGACGAGGAGGCTGCCGCCGAGGTCGCCCGCGTCGCGAAGACCTACCCCGTGGTGCGTTTGCTGTCGGCCGATCAGATTAAGAGCGAGCCTAACTGCTTGCTCGCCGGCGATCGCTGCCCTTGCCTGCGTCAGTCGAGTCTTGAGGCCTTGGCAGATTCGGGTGAGGTGTCGGAGCAGCTGCTCAATGATGGTATTGAGTACCGCGCCCGTCTGCGCCCTCTAAAGGTCGAGGGCGAGCCTCACGTCCTGCTGATGGTGCGTCCGATCGATGAGCAAGAGGCCGCGGAAGAGGACCTTGTCTACACCGACGTGCTGACGAGCGTGCACAATCGCCGATATTACGAGGAAAAGCTCCGTAGCGCCCGCATGAAGGCCGGCGTGGCGGTGATCGACCTTGATGATTTTAGGGTCTTCAACGATACGTGTGGTCGTCATGCCGGCGACCTTGCACTCGGTGCTGTGGCGACAGCCATACGCAGCGGAATTCGTTCGACTGACGAGCTTGTGCGCTATGGCTGCGACAAGTTTGTGGTCGTCATGCCCAATATTTCCTCCGATGACTTCACCCGTCGTCTACATCAGGTATCCGATGCCGTTCGTTCCACGATTGTTCCGGGCCATGAGTACGTGAGCTTGACGGCATGTGTTGGTGGCGTTCGCATTCATGGCGAAACGGTCGATGAGGGCGTTGGCCGTGCTGTCCAATTATTGGGCCGCGCTAAGGCAAAAGCCGGTACGGTCGTGACCGATGCCGATTCCATCGAGGCCTTCCAAAGCGAAAAGCCTTTGGTGCTTATTGTCGATGACTCCGAGATGAACCGAGCCATTCTCAACGAGATGCTCAAGGACGAGTATTGCATCCTCGAGGCCGACAACGGTCGTACAGCGCTCGACATGGTCGACCGCTATGGCGATGAGTTGTCGCTCGTGATGCTGGACATTGTCATGCCGGGCATAAGCGGCTTTGAGGTGCTGGCCGATCTGTCGCGCCGAACGGGTATCGACAATCTGCCTGTCATCATGATTTCGAGCGAAGATTCCGATGATATGGTTCTGCGCGCGTACGAGCTGGGCGCCTCGGACTATATCAACCGCCCGTTTGACTCCCGTATCGTGCGCCGCCGCGTAAACAACACCATCCGCCTGTACGCCAAACAGCGCCGCCTGACGAGCCTGCTGTCCCAGCAGTACAACGAGCGCGTCAAGAACAGTCGCATGCTCATCGACATCATGGCTGGCGTCATGGAGCTTCGCAACGGCGAGAGCGGCAGGCACGTTACGAACATCGAGAAGCTGACCGAGCTGCTGCTTGGCTGTCTGGTCCAGCGTAGCGGCACGATCTTCCTCGACAATGAGGAACGCTCCACGATCGCCCTGGCTTCGGCGCTGCACGATATCGGCAAGATGTCGATTGACGATGCGATTCTCAACAAGCCCGGACGCCTTACGCCCGAGGAGTTCGAGATTATGAAGACGCATACCACGATCGGCGCCGACATGCTGCTTGAGCTGGGTAGCCATCACGCCGGCAATGCGCTTATGGAATATGCGTACCAGATTGCGCGTTGGCATCACGAGCGCTGGGACGGCAAGGGTTATCCCGATGGCCTTAAGGGCGACGAAATTCCCATTGCCGCGCAGGTGGTTTCGGTGGCTGACGTGTACGATGCACTGACGAGCGTGCGCGTGTACAAGGACGCTATCCCGCACGAGGAGGCGATCCAGATGATCCTGGACGGTAAGTGCGGCACCTTTAACCCGCTGCTGCTCGATTGCCTGCTCGAGGTGCAAGACCAAATTGCCGAGACGTTGGCACGCCCTGCTGACGTCGTTGCGTTTCCCACGATTTAGTTTGACCAAAGGAGTTTTAACCCATGATTTCCATGCGTGAGGCGTATGAGAAGATCGGCGCAAATTATGATGACGCGTGCGCTCGGCTGATGGGCGAGGAAATGCTTGCCCGCTTTGCCCTCAAGTTTTTGGATGACGAGAGCATGGACAAGCTGGAAGCCGCCATGGCGGCGGGAGACGCCGAAGGTGCGTTTATGGCAGCGCACACGCTCAAGGGCGTGAGCCAGAACCTGGGATTCGATAATCTGTACGAGCCAGCGGTCGTGGTGACCGAGGCGCTGCGCGGCGCCGATGCCGTTGACGGCGCTCGCGAGGGAATGCATGCGCTACAGCAGCAATATGCGGCTACGATGTCGGCCCTGCGCGAGGCGGCCGAGTAAGAGCTCGCGAGCTTTGATGACTATGAGAGTGGATAATCTCCCGTTTTAGGCCCGGTGGCGGCCTCAAAGTGGGAGATTATCCACTCTCGTTCGATACATGTCCAAAAATCCACGCTCACCCCTTCTGATTAGTGAATGGCCTATGCGCACTGGCGGGGCTTTCCGCATGCAATCCATATCGTTGTTCGATAAACTGTTCGAATAACGATAGAGTCGATGAGGGTGAGTGTATGTCCAACAGCGTTCAGCGTATGGCCAAGGCGGGCGAAAATATCAGGAAGCTTGGTTTTTGCATGGCAGCCGTTTTTGCAGGGATGCTCGTCGCTTTTGCCGCGTTGGTTGTTTACGTGATCTGGTATGCGGTTACAAACGTTGCTTCTGTCGATTCTTTCGGTGTCGTGACGTTTCTCAATGGCGGGTGCGTCGTTATCCCAAGCGGACTGTGCCTGGCACTCGTCGTGGGTATTTCGCTTGTCGTTTTGTGCGGGATCAGCCGTAATATCTCTCGGGGCGTCTCGCCCTTTACCAAGACGCATGTGCGGCTTATCCGTGTTCTCGCGCTTGCCTTTGCTGTTAACGCCGCGGTTTCGCTTGTTGGTGCCTATGGATCGGTCAATCTCACCATTGGCGAACTGGAGCTTTACATCGTGCCTCATTCCTTCGTTATTGAGATTTGCCAAGGCGCTACCTTTGATGCGGGGTCGTTTATCGGCGCAGTTGTCTGTTTGTTTATCTCGGCGATCTGGAGTTATGCCTCGCTGCTCCAAGAGCAGTCTGACGAGCTTGTGTAGGAGGAAACATGAGCTATCTCATCATCGAGCTTGAGACGCAGCTGCTTAAGACCGGAAAGACCAGCGCTGATCTGATTCGGGCGACGGGGCATACTCCGGCTAATATTTCAAAGCTTAGAAACGGAAAGATAAAAGCTATTCGCCTAAAGACGCTTCTCGATATCTGTGATGAGCTTGATTGTCAACCGGGAGATATTATTCAGCGCGTGAGCGAGAAAGAGCTTGAGGAGCTTATTGTCGAGCGCGCGAAAAATGTCGTGAGACAGATGCGGGATGGCGGAGGCAACGAGGCGTCGCTTCCGACATCAGTCTTCGCTGTCGATTTGAGTGACGAGTAGCTTAAGGCGAACAACTAAAACGAAATATCAGCGTGAAGGGACTCGCGTCTAACACGGGTTCTTTCTTTTAGATTATCTTGACAAATACGAGTTATCGAAAAACAATAACAACTATGGAAAACGATAAAGGAAAGAAGGAGCGATATGAGCGGTTTTGCTATCAAGCAGAACGGGAGGCCAATGAACACATCAGCGATAAAGCTATCAAAAGTATCAAAGCGCTACGGGAAACGGCGCGTTTTGCATGACGTTTCCTTCGAGGTGCATCAGTCTGAGCTCTGTGCCCTTGTCGGTGCAAACGGTGCGGGCAAAAGCACGCTTATTAAAATCGTCCTTGGCATCTGTGGGCCATCGTCGGGGAGCGTGGAGCTCTTTGGAGGCAAGTCAAAAAGAGAGCTTAGCCTGATGCGGACGCGTGTCGGCTATGTACCAGATTCCAGCGGGGCATACCAATCTCTCAGTGCGGTTGAGAATCTTCAGATCCGATGTGCGGAATGGGGGCTCGATGATAAACGTGAGGTTCCTCGCGTCTTGGGCCTAGTCGGGCTGGACGTCGATGAGAAAAAGAGCGTGAGCAGTTTTTCTCTGGGAATGAAACGGCGACTGGATATAGCTACGGCTTTATTGGGCGACACCGACGTACTAATTTTCGATGAGCCGGCAAATGGATTGGATCCGTTGGGCATCGAGAGTATATGGGCCCTTATCGGTCGATTGAATCGAGAACAGGGTAAGACCATGCTCATCTCTAGTCATGATTTGGATGAGTTGGCATCGGTTGCAACAAGCTGCGTGTTTCTTCATGACGGCGAACTGCTGAAAAAGGAACCGATGGACGTCATAAGGGATGAGGCGCCATCCCTAAAAGAGTATTACAGGCGCTTGATGAAGGCGGTCTCGCTATGAAGCGGGCGATCCATCCCATAAAGGCAGATATGATGCGTTTGCACAGGATATTTCCGGCGAAGTATGGTCTTGCGCTTATGCTGGCGTTCGGCCTTCTCTTCGGCATCTTTCTAAAAAACGGAACAACGTTGCTCGCCTTTGGCAATAGCGTTTTTGGGGAGGATATTGGCTTCTGCTGGAATGTAATCGATCCTTCTGCACCCGATGAGTCCCTTGTGCGTAGCGCCTTTGCCGGCACATCTCTGTTTGTGCCGCTCATCGTTTGCCTTGTAATTCTACAGGAGCGTGGCTATGAAGAGGGCTGCCGAATTTCCGCAGCAAGAGGTCTTGCCCGCTTTAACGGGGCTCTGGCGCATGTACTTTCGTCTGCTTTAATAATCGGCGCAGCATATAGTGCACTTTGCCTTCTTCTGTTTGCAATAGCGATAACACGTGGAGGGCAAAACTATGCGCATAGCATGCTGGCTGCATTTTTGCCCGCAATGATGACTAACGCCGTATTGGTGATATCGATTGCGCTGGAGACGGTGACCATCTATCGGATTACAGGCAGCGCTGTATTGAGCGGGGCTGCGATAATTATCGGATTTGTCATGAGCTTGACGCTCTACGGAACTTACCTTCAGACGCCCATACCGTCCTTGCGATGGATCTTCTTTCTTCCGGGGCCGTACCTTGGAGTCGGATGTGCCCTTGGGTATAGCGATATGGGGCAGCTGACGCTTCTGGGATATGGCGTGGCAGCCAGCTGTCTATCGGCATTGATTTACGCTCTCATGAGCTTTCGCGCTGGGGGTGTGCTCAATGGCTCGTCAGATTAAAAGACTTCTCCAGTCAGAATTGAAGCATGTGAGCAAATGGGCGTACGCCTTAATCCTGGTAATTTATGCGTGCATGGTGGTATTGCAGCTTAATTCTTTCCCGATGTGGTTCTGTAGCCTCCGTGAGAACAGTTTCTTGGGCTTTTTCCCAGACCCGACGCTTCGGCTATCGGCGGAGGATGTCCTTCTATTTGGTAATGCAGAGGTTTTTCGCGGTCTGCTGTTCAACGTAGCTCCGTTGGCTCATGCATTGTTCTTTCCGTTCATCGCGGCTTGCATTGTGCCGCGCTTTGTCAGCTCGGGCTTTATTGAGGAACCGTGGGGGTTGTCGGAGGCTCGGGGAGGGAAGCGTGTGTGCGCTATCGTTGCGCGAGTGGCGCTGTCTTCTTTTGCCCTTTTGGGCGCGTTTGTCCTGTCGAGTGTCGTTTTGTACTGTCTTAACTGCGCAATCGTTTCGGATGCTCAGCAGTATTTCAACTTGCATGTATTTTGCTATCGACTTGTTCTTGCTGCCGCTGCCTGCCTTGCATACGTGGTCTCTTGCGTAATCGTTGTTTCCTATTTTGGGTCTGGCTTCGGTCCCATTGGCATGTTGTTGCTTGTCAACGTCGTAGCGATCTACATACAGCTCGGAGCCGATTCCATGCTTCCGCTTCCGTCCTCGATGCTCATGTGGACTTGCGGTGTGACCCCGTTGGGGAATGGCCAATGCGTTTCGATTTTAATTGACTGTCTAATAAACGTAGCAAGCGTTTTAGCCATCTGCTTTACCGTCGACCGATTGCGGTCGAGATTTCTTTGACTTTTTGCGAGGGATGATCATACCGAGCATACCAAATACAGGGGGGGGCGGGCACCGTGGCTGGTGTCCGCCCCCCCCTGGCTTAGGAGGCTTTAACCTGAGTGGTTTGCGAGCTAGCGGGCTCGCTTAACCTTAGCCGCTGCCTCGACAAACGACTTCCACAGGTTAAAGTCGGTCTCGAGTGTCTTCCACGTGTACTCGGGATGCCATTGCACGCCCAAGCAGAATGGCTGGCCTTCGACCTCGATGCACTCGGGAACGCCGTCGGTTGCCTTGGCGACTAAACGCGTGTTCTTACCCAGACGATCGACGCAGCAGTGGTGTGCGGAGTTGGTTTGGATCAGCCTGTGTCCGCCAACCGCGCGGTCGAGCAGCGAGCCCGGCACGACCTCGACGGGATGCACGGGGTCGTTGAGCACGTGGGTATGGCGCCACTGCGTGCGGCCCTCGCGAGCGCCCAGGCTCGGCACGTCCATGCACAGGGTGCCGCCAGTGGCGACGTTGAGCAACTGTGTGCCACGGCAGGTGGTAAAGAGCGGCTTTTTGGCGCGGAGCACCTCGCCGACCAGCTTAAACTCAAAGCTATCGCGGATCTCGCAGCAGAGGGTGGGGTCGTAGGGTCGATCATCGCCCCAGCGTTTGGGGTTGACATCCGGGCCGCCGGGAATAGCGATACCGTCGGCGATATCGACGTAATGGCGGATGACCTCAATGTCCTCGGTGATGGACATCTGCAGCGGCAGGCCGCCTGCGGCAAGGATGGCATCGACAAAGACGCTGGCAATCTCCTCGTTGGGGGAGAGCGTTTCGCTCAAAAACGGCTTTGCCTCTTCCCAACGCGGCGCGACGAGGATGAGTGGGCGGTCGGCGGGGGCGACGTCGACATGTGGGGTGTAGGACGATGAAGTGCGAGTTCCGATCATAGGTGTTGCTTTCGAGTTTGGATGGTCATGGCGAGCGGATATGGCAATTGGGCTAGTGGCCCTTGATGGAGTTGAGGAAGTCTTGGGCGCGCTTGGTCTGGGGATGGTCGAAGAACTCGTCGGGCGTGCCGGTTTCCACGATCTGGCCGTCGGCCATAAACACGACGCGGTCGGCAACGCGGCGGGCAAAGTTCATCTCGTGCGTAATCACGATCATCGTCATGCCCTGCTGGGCCAGACGGACCATGACCTCGAGCACCTCGTTGATCATCTCGGGGTCAAGGGCACTCGTGGGCTCGTCGAAGAGCATGGCCTTGGGCTGCATGGCGAGCGAGCGGGCAATGGCCACGCGCTGCTGCTGGCCGCCCGAGAGCTGAGCGGGCACCTTGTCGGCCTGTTCGGCAACGCCCACGCGGCTCAGCAGGTCCATGGCGCGCTCACGAGCTTCCTCCTTGGACACGCCCAGCACGTCGACCGGCCCCAGCATGACGTTCTGCAGCACCGTCATATGCGCGAACAGGTTGAACTGCTGAAACACCATGCCCAGCTCGGCGCGCATGCGGGCAAGATCCTTGCCTTCCTGCGGCAGAGGCTCGCCCTCGATGAGGATCTCGCCCGAGTCGATGGTTTCCAGGCGGTTGATGGTTCGGCACATGGTCGACTTGCCCGAGCCCGAGGGGCCGATCACGACGACGACTTCGCCGCGGTCGACCGAGAGATTGATGTCGTTGAGGACGTGCAGATCGCCATAGTGCTTATCGACGTGCTTGAGCTCGATCAGCGGCTGATTACCGGTAGAAGAAGTGCTCTGTGCCATGGTGCTCGGCTCCTTATGACTCGAAATGGTAAATCGTTAGCGAATGATGGTCGCGCCGGTCTTGTGCGAAACGTAGACAGCGGCCTTGTTGATCGCGACGTTGATGAGGATGTAGATGACCGCGATAACCAGGTAGACCGACACGAGGGCGTCGTAGTTGGTAATGAGCACGCGGGCATTTTGCATGAGGTCGGGGTAGCTCACCACGTAGGCGACGGTGGTGTCTTTGACTACGACCACGAGCTGCGAAATCAACGACGGAATGATAAACCGAATCGCCTGGGGCAATACGATTTTAAAGGTGATTTTGGCCTTGGAGAGACCGAGCGCCTGGGCTGCCTCGACCTGACCACGCGGCACGGCGTTGACGCCTGCGCGGAAGATCTCGGCAAGTACGCCGGCTGCAGCGAGCGCGACGGGAAGCGTGAGCATCCAAAACGACGGCAGTGAAATCTTGTACTGAGGCAGCACCAAAAAGAAGAAGTAGATGAACAGCAGGCTCGGCACGCCACGGAAGAAATCGGTGAGCACGCGGCAGACCAGCTGCAGCGGCTTGATGTCGCTGGTACGGCCGAGCATGAGGGCTAAGCCCAGTACCAGCGCGATGGCGCCGGCGGTGAGCGCGACCTTTACCGTGCCCTCAAAACCGGCAAGCAGGAACTTCCAGGTGGTGAGGTGCGTAAAGAAGTACCAGTAATGGACCGAAAGCTGGCCGGTCACATAAAAGCGCTGCAGTACCAGAGCGATGAGCGCGGCCACGGCAACAAGTGAGATGGCGGTGCCGACGCGAATCTTGGCGCGCATCTTGGGGCCGGGAGCCTCGTAGAGCGCATCGCGCATGGTGAGCGCGGAGGTGGAGTGCTTGCTCATCGGAGGATCCTCACCTTCTTATCGATATAGTTGCCAATGTGGCTCACCACAAAGGCCGTGCCCAGGTAGCCAAGCGCCGAGATAAAGAACGCGGCGACGCCGCCGAGCGAGCGCGTGTTGATGTAGCTCACCACGCCGGTGAGCTCCTGCGGTTTAAGCGGTACCTGACTGCCGAGCGCGGTGGTGAGCATGACGGCGATAAAGAGGTTGGTCATGGGCAGCACGCTCGAGCGCAGCGCCTGCGGAATCACGATCTTGGCGAGGATACGGTTGAAGCTCATGCCGAGCGAACGGGCGGCTTCTACCTGGCCGACACCGACGGTGTTGATGCCGCTCATAAAGTTCTCGGAGCCAAAGGCAGAACCCAAGAGCACTGTGGCGACGATGACGCAGGTGCGGTAGGGCAGGACGACCTTGAGCGGCGGCAGCGCGTAGACGACGATAATGAGCAGCGCGATGCCGGGGATGTTACGGAAGACCTGGACATACAGGTCGCCAAAGACGCGCAGCGGCTTGAGCGGCGACACGCGCATCACGGTGACGGCGACGGCCAGCACCATGGCGATGGCAAACGACTCAAGCGTCATGCCCCAGGTTGCTAGCAGTGCGTCGATATAGTTCTGGCCATAGAGCGACCAGAGCTCGGAGAGACTCATGCGGACCTCCCGCCGATAAGGAAAGGGGCTCCCGTGTGTACGGAAGCCCCGACAACTCAGTGAGGAAACAGTTTACCGCAATAAAGCGCATCATGCGTTTCCGTATGGTTTCGTTGCGGTCGTTACCAGGCTCGCTGCCTAGGCGCCGATCTCGGGCAGCTCGGGAACATTGGTGTCGCCCGTACGGTCACCGATGCAGATCTGCCACAGCTCGGTCCAGGTGCCGTCGTCCTCGATCTTCTTAAGGAAGTCGTTGACAAAGGCGACGCCGTCGGAATCGAGCGGCAGGCCGATACCATAGGGCTCCTTGCTGCCGAAGGGCTTGCCGGCGATCTTGTACTTACCGGGCTCGCGGACCAGGGCGCTCTGCTGCATGTTGTTATCGATGACGTAGGCGTCAACGCGACCCTGCTGGAGTGCCTGGCGGGCCTCCTCGTCGGTCTTGAACTCCTGCTGGCTGGCCTTGGGGGCGAACTCCTCCAGGATGGCGGGGCCGTTGGAGCCGGACTGGACGGCGACGTTCTTGTCGGCCAGGTCGTCGACGCTCTTGATGTCGTCGTTATCGGCGAGCACCAGGATGGCCTGCTGGGTGTAGTAGTAGGGGCCGGCGAAGGAGACGAGCTTCTTGCGCTCATCGGTGATGGTGTAGGTGGCAAAGACGGCGTCGACCTGGCCGTTCTGCAGGACGGACTCGCGCGTGTCCGAGGTCACCTGGGTGATCTCGACCTTGTTCTCGCCCAGGATGTAGTTGGACAGGAGCTGTGCGATGCCGGCGTCGAAGCCGCGGGTCTTGCCATCCTTCTCGTTAAGGAGGGAGAAGAGCGTGGAGGTCTGAACGCCACCGATCTTAAAGACGCCGGCGTTCTTGACGGCAGTTGCCCAAGTGCTGGCGGCGATGGCATCGCCGTCGGCCTTGGGGCCGTTGTCGACGAGCTTGTCGAATGCCTTGGCGTCGAGGGTGGTGGAAGCCTCGGTGTCGTCGGAGCTCTTGGAAGAGCCGGCGGCGGAACCCTTGTCGGCCTCGGCGCTGGTGTCGGAGCAGCCGGCAAGACCAAGGCCGGCGACGGTTGCGAAGGTGGCGGCGACAAAGCCGCGGCGGTCGAGAACGACCTGCTGGGAGAGGTTCTTGCTCATGGTAGAACACCTTTCTCAATAAAATCCCTAGCGGTTGAGTAGAGTTATACCCTATTGCGCTCAGACGGGTCAACACGAAATAACTCAGAAACATACTTACCTTATGGGTTATTCTACCTACCAAAAAGGGACAGGTTTATTTTGGCAGGTTTTATCTGGGCAAACGTTGGTTATTGCAGCTGAGAAAGCGTTTTGCAGACGGCATGATCGCTCGTAGTGGTCGCTATAATGGCGGCAGCGCGACACATATATAAGTAAGGAGATCGCGTATGAACGGTTATTCGTTTTTCGCGCCGACCAAGGTGTTGTTTGGCGCGGGCAAGTTGGGCGAGCTGGGCGCGCAGAAGCTGCCCGGCATCAAAGCGCTCATCGTTACCACCGGCGGCAACTCGGTCAAGCGTTTTGGATATCTGGGACGTTTGGAGGTCGAGCTCGATCGCGCCGGCGTGGCGCATGAGCTGTTCGATCGTATTGAGCCCAATCCGCTGCGCGAGACCGTCAACGCAGGCGGCTGGATGGCGCACACCCATGGATGCGACTTTGTGCTGGCGCTCGGCGGAGGTTCGGTCATGGACGGCAGCAAGGGCATCTGCGCGGTGGCGGCCAACCCGCATACCGATGCCGAGGGCAACGAATGCCCCGGTGACATTTGGGATTTTGTGAATGGCGGCACGGCGCTCGGCCTGCCTATTCCCAACGATCCGCTGCCGCTTGTTTGCGTAACCACCACGGCGGGTACCGGATCCGAGGTCGATGCGGGCGGTGTCCTCTCCTGCGAGGAGAGCGACGAGAAGCTTCGCCTGGGCGACCCGCGCCTGTTCCCGGTGCTTTCGATCGTTGACCCCGAGCTTATGGTGAGTGTCCCGGCGCGTCTGACCGCCTATCAGGGATTCGACGCCCTGTTCCATTGCGTTGAGTGCTACATCTCAAATACCAACACGCCCATGGGTGACATGGTTTGCCGCGAGGGCATTCGTCGCGCAGCCGCAGCGCTGCCTACGTGCGTTAATGATGGCGATGACATGGAAGCGCGCTCGAGCCTTGCGTTTGCCAACACGCTCGGCGGCTATGCCATGGATGCTTCGGGCACCACGGGCTCGCATGGTCTTGAACATGGCATGAGCGCGCATCATCACGACCTGCCGCACGGCGCTGGCCTCATTATGATCGCCCGTGCCTATCACACGTGGATGATCGATCACGGTGCCGCACTCGAGCGCTATATCGACATGGCGCGCCTGATGGGTAATGCCGCCGCGGATGATCCGCACGATTTTGTGATTGAGCTCACGCGCCTGATGGAGGCTTGCCATGTGGCAGACCTCGCCATGAGCGAATGGGGGATTACGGTCGAAGAGCTGCCGGCCATCGCGCATAACGCTCTGACGACCAACGGCGTCCTGTTCAGCCACGACCCCGTGACACTGACCGAACCCGACGTCGTCGAGATTCTCAAGCAAAGTTACCGCTAATTGGCCCAGAACCACCACAAAGGGGACAGGCACCTTTGTGGTGGTTCTGGCCGATGCAGCGGCATGCCTTGCTGTTTTGTCTCGATCTGTAACACCTGCAGCCATTTTTGCCGAGTAACTGTTACAGATTGAGATTATCTCTTCAGGGGAATTCGAATGTCTCGATCTGTAACAGTTAGACGGCCAAAAGGTCTCTATCTGTTGCAGATCGAGACAAAGGTCAGGAGCAAAGACGGCTCGTCTCGATCTGTAACAGGTAGACGGGAATTCGGACCCTAGATGTTACAGATTGAGATAATCGCGCCGCGAAAACAAAAACCTCCGCAGGGGTGCTTCCCTTGCGGAGGTTTTTTTACTCGTTAAGTAGCCTTACGGCTTCGGCGGCCATGTTCTCGACCGTCATGCCGTTCTGAGCGAGCAGCTCGTTGGGGTCGTAGCGGTCGGGGAAGCCCTTGGCGATGCCGAAGGTGCGCGTGCGCACGGGCGTGCAGGCCAAGTAGCACGCGACACGCTCGCCCCAGCCACCGTCCAAGATGCCGTCCTCGAGAGTGACGACAACGCGATGCTCGGCGGCAAGGCTGTCGAGGAACTCACGGTCGAGCTCAGTTGCATAGCGCGGGTTGACGAGCGTGGCCTCGATGCCGTACTCGGCAGCCAAGCGGTTTGCCACACGCTCGCCCAGCTCAAAGAAATCGCCAAGCGCGAGCACGGCCACGTCGCGGCCCTGGCGCACCACGTTGTAACGAACGGCGCCGTAATCGGCGTCCTCGGCAGGCGCCAAGTCGGGGCGGCTTACCAAGCCAATGCCCGGCACGCGAATCGCCACGGGATGCTCGCGGTGATCGAGCGACCAGCTCAGCATGGACAGATATTCCTCCATGCAGGCCGGTGCAAAGTAGCGCATGTTGGGAAGGGCGCCCAGCATGGAAATATCAAAGAACGAGAGGTGCGTCTCGGATGTGGTGCCAAAGATCGACGCGCCAAATACCAGGATGGTTGCGGGGGCGTCGTTGAGGCACAGGTCGTGCCACAGTTCGTCGTAGGCGCGCTGCAAAAACGTGCCGTACACACCAAAGACTGGCTTGGCGCCCGAGCGCGCAAGCGCGGTGGCAAAGGTCACGGCGTGTTCCTCGGCAATGCCCACGTCGACAAACTGCTTGCCTGCCGCGGCGCGAAGCTCGGGTGTAAAGCCCATGATGTAGGGCGTGGCAGCCGTGATGCCCACAACCTGCGGATCGCGCTCTATGGCGGCGCTGAGCGCCTCGCCCGTAATGTCGGCATAGGTGCGCGGCGCAGGCTCGCTCGGATGGCCCGGGCAGAGCTTGCGCCCAGTCGCCATGTCAAACGGACCCACATGATGCCAGCGCTCGGGGTCGCTCTGGGCCGGCTCAAAGCCCTTACCCTTGGCGGTGGAGACGTGCAGCACGATGGGATGATCGATATCGCGCAGCTCCTGCAGCGCGTCGACGAGGGCCAACACATCGTTGCCGGTGTCCAGATAGCGGTAGTCGAGTCCCATCGCGCGGAAAACGTTGCGCTCGCAGGTGCCGTTGCTGGCGCGCAGCTCGGCCAGATTGCGATACAGGCCACCGTGGTTTTCGGCGATGGACTGGTCGTTATCGTTGACGATGATGATCAGGTTGCTGTCGAGCTCGGCGGCATTGTTAAAGCCCTCAAACGCCAGGCCGCCCGAAAGCGAACCGTCGCCAATGATGGTAATGACGTTGTAGCTGTCGCCCGCCAGATCGCGGGCGTGTGCCAAGCCGCAGCCCAGGCTCACCGACGTGGAGGTATGACCCATGGCAAACAAGTCGTGCTCGGACTCGTCGGGATTGGCAAAGCCAGAAGCCTCACCATAACGCTCCGGATCGATATAAGTGTACGCACGCCCAGTCAGCGCCTTGTGGGCGTAGGTCTGGTGCGAAACGTCAAAGACAATCTTGTCGATGGGGGAGTTAAACACGCGATGAAGCGCAACCGTAAGCTCAACGACGCCCAGGTTGGGGGCAACGTGCCCGCCGACGGCGGCGGAGCTTTCGAGGATGGCATGGCGAATCTCGCCGCAGAGCTGCGGGAGCTCGGCGCGATTAAGAGCCTTGACGTCCTCGGGCGTTGTCGTTTGCGTAAGCAGCATCGTTGTGGGTTACTCCATGCGAATCGAGCGCCGGCGCTCCCTCGGCCGGCACAATTGCACAAGACAGTCTCGCACATTTTGGCGTTTGATATGTGACGGCGGCGCGGTAATTCGCCAACTGGTGGGGCAAAACGTTTTGTCCGATGCCATACTGATAAGTTCCATGATGATTTTATTCATTGCGTGCAGGCTGTGGCTTGCCGCCGAGCGCCGCCGGAAGGAGGCCGCATGTCCGATACCGTTCGTGCCGAGAAAATCGCGTGCGAAGTAGACCATGCCGCCCGTCAACTGGCACAGGCGGGCCGTCTGGACCTGACGCGCGAGTTTATCCAGCATGGCGACGTGACGGTCTATGCGCATGTGACCTCGGTGGCGCGGGCAAGTCTGTCCTTTGCCGAGCGCCTGGGCCGCGTCGGTATCTCCGTCGACCGCGCCTCGTTGCTGCGCGGGGCCCTGCTGCACGATTACTTTCTCTATGACTGGCACGATCCCGACCCAAGCCATCGGCTGCATGGCTTTCGCCACCCGTTTTTTGCCCTGGCGCGTGCGGAGGAAGATTTTGAGCTGACGTCGCGCGAGCGGAATATTATCGTGCGGCATATGTTTCCGCTGGTGCCGGTGCCGCCGACGTGTCGCGAGGCATGGATTGTGTGCCTGGCCGATAAATGGTGCGCGCTGCGCGAGACGGTTGCCGGTCGTCTGCGGCGCAAAGGCGGCGCGAGCGATTTGAACGAGGGCTCGAGTGACGGCTCGAGCAAAGAATCGAACGAAAAGAGGAGTGGGTAGACGGTGGGAACCGCGATCGACATGGCATTTGACGGCGCGACGCTTGCCGCCTGTCCGCTCTCGGCGCTGGTACTCTCGTTTGCCTTCTACGGTTTTTGCGGCTGGGTATGGGAGTCGACAGTCTGCGCCATGCTCAACCACGGACGCTTTGCCAACAGCGGCTTTTTGCTAGGGCCGTGTTGTCCCATCTACGGTGCGGGCGGCATCGCGTGCTGGTTGCTGCTGCGTGGAATCCCAGACGCCTCGAGCCAGTTTGTCGCTGCCGCGCTCGTATGCAGCGTGATCGAATATAGCGTGGGCGTGCTGTTGGAAAAAACGACGGGTGCCCGGTTTTGGGATTACTCGCATCTGCCGTTTAACCTGCACGGACGCATCTGCCTGTACTGGGCCTGCGCGTTTGGCTTGGGTGCGTTGTGTATTTGCCGTTTAGTGGAGCCGGCATTGCTGGAGCTGCTTGGCCATCTGCCGGTGCTAATCGTGCGCTTGGCCGCCTTTATCGTCGCGGTCGCGATGATGGTCGATGCGGTGTGCTCGTTGGCCAGCTGGCGGCGTCTGTCCGATCAGCTTGAGCGTGTGCGTGCCGACCTTGCCGACCGCATCAATGAGTCGCTTGCCGACGCCTCCGACTCTATGCTCGAACGTATTCCCGATTCGGCGATCGACTCGGTGGCGCAGACGCATATCCGCGGTCGCGCCGTTAACGCTTGGCTGGCCGAGCTGGGCGACGCGGCGCTCGATGCCCTGCGCGAGAAGGCTTCGATGCCGACGTTTATCTCGGATGGTGCTCGCGGCCTGGCGCTTGCTGCCCGCCGCGTGGCCGATGCCGCGCCGAGCGTGCCCCGTCCGTCGCTCACCCGTCTCCGTACCGGCAAGCGCATGAGCCGTCCGGTGCCGAGTGTGTCGCTCAGTCGTCGCGACCTGCGCTTCTTCAATGCCTTTCCGCGTTTGCGCATCAATCGCTACGAGGGCGTCATCCGGGCCACCGATCTCCGCGACCGAGCCCGCGAGCTGTTCCGGCGCTAGCCGGGACGGGCGCGCTCACGGCTCCCTTGCTCGCGTATTTCCCATTCGTTTCGCGCCCGTTGCCGCGCCGTTTCCAAGATTGCGGCACCGTTTCCATTCGACAACGCAGCGTTTAACAACGCCGTATCTGGTCTACACCAGTTGCCCCTCGGCCGCATTATGGGCGCCGACAACGACCATGCGACCAAGGGGGAGCGAATGTACGATACGGGATCGACAACGTTTATGCTCATCTGCACCATGCTCGTGTTTTTAATGACACCGGGTCTGGCGTTTTTCTATGGCGGCCTGTCCAGGCGCAAAAATGTCATCAACACCATGCTTATGTGTTTTGGCGCCATTGGCCTGGTTGGTGTGCTGTGGATTGTCGCCGGCTGGTCGCTGGCCTACGGCGGCGACGGCTCGAGCCCGTTTATTGGAGGCCTTGACCAGCTGCTGTGCCTGCCGGTGCTCAACCAAGTGCTGCGGGCGGCCGAGGGCAATGCCGCGGACGGTGCCGTCTACCCTCAGATTATCAACATCGCCTTCCAGATGGCGTTTGCCATGATTACGGCCGCTATCGTTACGGGCAGCCTGGCCGGACGTGTTAAGTTTGGTGCCATGACGGCCTTCCTGGGCATTTGGCTGCTCGTGGTCTATGCGCCGCTCGCCCACATGGTTTGGGGCGGCGATGGTTCCTTTATCGGCGACATCATCGGCGCGCTCGACTTTGCCGGCGGCGACGTGGTACACATTTCGTCCGGTCTCACGGGCCTGATTCTCTGCTTAATGCTCGGCCGTCGTCGCGGCTTTGGCATGGTGAGCTACCGTCCGCATAACGTGCCGTTTGTGGCGCTGGGCGCCGGCCTGCTTTGGTTTGGTTGGTTTGGCTTTAACGGCGGCAGCGAGTTTAAGGCCGACGCCGTGGCGGCACTCGCCATCCTCAACACCGTGACGGCCAGCGCGGCGGGCATGGTCTCGTGGCTTGTCGTCGAGCGCGTGCACACCGGTCGTCCCACGCTGGTGGGTGCTAGCACCGGTTTGGTTGCGGGCCTTGTGGTGGTTACGCCGGGTGCGGGCTTTGTCGAGCCGTGGGCGGCGCTGGTTATGGGCCTGATCGTGTCTCCCGTCTGCTACCTGGCTATCAGCCATCTCAAGACCAAGTTTGGCTACGACGATGCGCTCGATGCGTTTGGTTGTCACGGTGTCGGCGGCATCTTGGGCGGCGTGCTCACGGGCCTGTTCTGTGTGCCGGAGCTTTCGTGGACCGGTAAGGGTGGCCTGTTCTACACGGGCGACGTGTCGCTGCTCATCTCGCAGATTTTGGGCATTGTGGTGACGGTCGCTATTGTGCTGGTGCTCGACTTGGTGATCGCCGCGGTGGTCAAGGCGCTGTTCCACGGTAGCCTGCGCGTGGACGAGGCCGACGAGGCGCTGGGCCTGGATGCGAGTCAGCACGGCGAGAGCGCCTATCCTTCTTTCTCCGGACTCGATTAGCAGCACGGCTTTCCCAGGCACCCGACCTTGCCCCTCAAACCGTCGCTTGCGTACCGAAGTACGCGGCGCTCCTCTTTCGGGGCAATCTCGGGCACCTGGAAAACCTGTGCCATGTGAAGGACAATTCATTTCTTTTATTGAAGAGAGGAATTCACTATGAAGAAAATTACGGCGATCGTGCGCCAGGAAAAGCTCGAGGTTCTCAAAGACGCGCTGTTTGCTGCCGATGTTCGCGGCATGACTATCAACCAGGTGCAGGGCTGCGGTGCGCAACATGGCTGGAAGGAATACGTACGCGGCAACGAGTTGCTTGTCAATACGATTCCTAAGGTGCAGTTCACCCTCATCTGCGCCGATGAGCACGTTGACGGAATTGTCGACATCATCTGCAACGCCGCCCGTACCGGCGCCGTCGGAGACGGCAAGATTTGGGTCGAGCCGGTCGAAGAAGTCATCCGCATCCGTACCGGCGAACACGGCCCCGCCGCGGTGTAGGGCCGACCGTCTGTCATCTGCAACGTTAAAATACTGCAGTGAGGCATAAGGCTTGTGTTGCGGATGGACGGATTATGGGTCGCAATAAATATCCCGAGGAGACGGTCGCGAAGATTCTCGACGCGGCACTGGAGCTATTCTGTGCACAGGGTTATGAGGGGACGAGCGTTCAAGATATCGTTGACCGTCTCGATGGCATGACCAAGGGCGCTGTCTATCATCACTTCAAGAGCAAAGAAGAGATTTTCAACGCCGCGTTTGATCGGGCGATGACTCCGATTGTTGAGCACCGCCGCTCGATGCTTGGCGTCGGTAATATGACCGGCGCCCAAAAGCTAAAAAGGCTTTACGCTCTCGAGTCCGTTGTTCCGCAAATTGAGCTATGGGCACGTATGCGTCCTGCAGCAGATCCGGTAAAAAGCTCGCGTCTACTGGCGATGCAGTACCAGGGCTCGTTTAACGAGTCTGCCGATGGCTATCTCTTGCCGGTGATCGAGGAGGGCATCGCCGACGGATCCATTGCGTGCGAATGCCCGCGTGAAGCGGCGGAGGCCGTATCATTGTTGGCGAATCTTTGGCTGCTGCCATTGTTCCGTCCGCTCGAGCCCAAGGAGCGAATGCTCGCTCGCGCACAATGTTTGACGCAGATGGCCTCTGCGGTGGGACTCGATTTGGGCGAGGAAGTGCTTCAGACAACGGCGCAGATTTGGGACGTATGGGACCGCGCCGGGTGGTAATATAGATACCAACGGTATGTAATTGATTTGTGAGGGTAGCCACGGCTGCCCTTTTTCAAGTCGATAAATACATACTAGCGGTATGTATGGGGGCGGACTTATGGCTGGGCTGAGAGACGTCGGCGTCTCGTTGAAATCAAAAACAGTGCGGTCAATCAGGCTCGCGGAACTTCTGGTTGCGCAGCTGTGCACGTATTCGATGCTGTCGGCGCTGTGCTTTGCGTATCCACTTTACTTGTTCGATTGCAGTGGATCGTCAACGTTATATGGCGTCGTCGTGGCGATAGCGTTCATACCCGGCGTACTCGCAACTCCGGTTGGCGGAATCTTGGCGGATAGGGGAAGACATCGCGAGGCCCTCGTGGCCCTCGGCATTGCTCTGATGACTGCATCACTGCTGTCTATCCCCATGAAGCACTCATTGCCTCTTGCGGTCGTCGTAGTAGCGATACTTTGTGTTCAATATGGCGTTCAATCGCTGCTAAAGCCAATGCTCCAAATTGAGACGGTGCGCATGGCGGGTGAAGAGAAGGTTGAGCGGGCCACTGCATTGGTTTCGCAAGTGACCATGGTGAGCAATATCTTGGGTCCTGTGGTCGGGACGGCAGTCTATGGGTGCTTTGGCATCGATGCTCTTTGCACGGTCGCGTCGGTAGCGTTTGCGATTTCAGCTCTGTTGTTTGGTGGCGTACTCGAGCAAAATGTCTCATCTGAAACGATGAGAGACGGCGCGACTCGTACGACATGCCGAAACGATTTTCGGGAGTCGATTCGGTATCTGTTGCAAAATGCATCATTGGTCGCTGTGATTATGCTTGCGGCCGTTTTGAACCTTGCGTTGGTTGGGCTAACGATTGGCGCTCCCATTATTGTTACGAAGCATCTCGGCATGCAATCGTCCTGCGTTGGGATAGTTGAGGTTGCTATGGGCTTGGGTGGTCTTGCCGGCAGTGGCTTGGTCGGCATTTGGCCGCATCGCTTTTCTTTCAATGACATATGTCGATATGTTGCGATGATCTGTTTTGGAGTCGCACCGATTATTGTCGCGCAACTGTTCGGTGCAGATGCATGCGTGTTCACCGTGTTTGCGGTTGGTTCGGCATGGGTCATGGTGTGGGCAAGCATTGCGTCGGTTGAAATCATCGCGTGTGTTCAGCGGGCAGCGCCGACTGAACTCTGCGGAAAAGTGCTTTCGGTCGTTTACATGGTCCTTTCCTGCGCAACGCCGATCGGGCAATTGGTGTACGGGGTTGCATATGATCGATGGGCACCGGCGTTTGTATTCGCAGCCATGCTGGCGGTGCTGACGCTGACGATGGTGCTGTTTTATCGGCTGAAAAGTCGCTCGTAACGATTGATTTAACGCACTGGGGCACTGTGGTTTTGCGGAAGCGAATGCCCTGGCGCGTTGGAACACCCTTGCATGGGCGTGCCTCTCTTTCGTCTACAATATCGTGCAGACGAAGGAGAGGCATGCCCATGATCAAGATGTTTGCGAGTGACCTGGACGGAACGCTGCTTAACGCCCTGCACGAGGCCGACGGAACCATCCGCCGCGCCATTCGCGAGCTGACCGAAGCTGGGCTGCACGTGGTTCCCGCTACGGGTCGCTCGACGCTGCCGATCGGTGAGCATGGCTTTACCGGTTTGGCGCTCGACGCCTGCTGCTCCAACGGGTCCATCGTTCGCGACAGCCATGGCGAGGTGCTTAAGGCCTGGACCATCGATCCTCAGATTACCGAGGAGCTGCTCAAGGCATTTCCGGGCATTTGCTTTGATTGCTCCACGCCCGACGGCATGTTTTCGAGCGGTTCGTTTGAGATGCATCAGGCGGGCTTTAAGAAGGACAGCCCCATCAAGCGCATTGTGATGCGCGGCATGCGCGCCCGCGGCGGTTATCACGAGGAACAGTATTTTGACCAGTCGATCGGCGACATCTTGCGTCACGACGTGTGTAAGATCAACTGCCGCGTGACCTCGCCCGAGCTGGAACGCGACCTTAAGGCGTACCTAGCCGAGCGCTCGGACCGCGTGGTGAACGCGCCATTCGACCCGGTGATGTTCGAGATCACGGATGCTTCGTGCAACAAGGGCGAGAGCGTTGCCTGGCTGGCAAGCTACTACGGTATTGTCGAGGACGAGGTCGCGGTCTACGGCGACGGCGGCAACGACATCGCCATGCTCAAGCGCTTCCGCCACAGCTATGCGACCAAGAATGGTAGCGATGCGGCTAAGGCTGCTGCGAGCGCGACTATTGGCAGCTGCATGGCCCACGCCGTTCCCAAGCACATGCTCACCACCATGCGCAAGCAGAATTCCCGCACCGTAATCGAATAACGTGACAAAGGGACTGTCCCTTTGTCACATAGGCGCTGGTCTCTTGAACACGAACATATATTCGCATATTTAACTGCGCTTTGATAGAATTGATACTGTTGGCGGCAGTTCCATGTGCCGGGCAGCGCCCTCCATCTGATGGGAGGTGATGCCCATGACCGATTTGATTGATTTCGTGAGACTTCTGACCGCTTTGGTCTCGTTCTTCACAGCGCTTGTCGGCCTTTCCGAGGCACTCAAGCAGCGCTCGAAGCGTAACAGAAGGGGTCGCCGCCGCTAAGGCGTTGACCCCTTAAACCGTATAACGGCGCTGCCCAGCTAGCTACAACTTGGGCTGCCGTCGACACCATTCTACCCACGAATGACATTTTGGACAATCGGTAATGCCGCTCCAAAAAATGGGTGCAACCGGGTGCAACCTAGGCGGACGCCGAATGTGACAAAGGGACAGTCCCTTTGTCGCACTCTAAATATTGCCTTTACGTGTTGATGCACACGGTGTGCAATAATACTCGCACTATGCAATAGCGCACGGACTGAGTAACAAGGAGGACGCTTGTCCCAGCTCGAGAAATGCGATCGCCGGTCCCTTCGCTCGCAGCGTGCCCTTCGCCAGGCACTTGCCAGCGAACTTGCCGAAAGCGGCGACCTTTCGCGCGTTAACGTCGCGTCGCTCACCGAGCGTGCCGGCCTTACGCGCCGCACGTTCTATTCGCACTACCGCGATATCCCCGACTTTATCAATCAAATCGAGGATGGCTTGCTGGCCGAGATCCGTGAGCGCATTGAGCTCATCACCGCAGCTCAGCTGCCCGATCTCTATCACAACATCGATGAGCTCGAGCCGGCGCCCGGTTCGGTTGAGCTGCTGCGTTATCTTGCGGCCAACCGCGACTTAATCGGTGCACTGCTGGGTCCGGGCGGTGACCAGGCCTTCATTAAAAGGATCATCGACACCGCGCGTGAGGCTGTGGTGCCGCGTGCGCAGACGGGCATTTTGGGCCTGGCGCTGGGCACGTTCTTTGACTACTACGTCACTTACGTCGTGAGTGCCGAGGTCGGCATGATTCAGCGCTGGTTTGAGCGTGGGCTCACCGAATCGCCCGAGGCCATGGCACGCATTATGACGGTGCTCGCTTTTGTGCGCCCTGGTGATCTGTATGGCCAACCTATCGATATCAACGTGCCGGAATACGGCATGAAGCTATTGAACTTGCAGCTCGAGGACGCGGTCGACACCGCCGCAACCGTCGAGTCCAACAACTAAGAGGAGAAACAGATGAGCAAACTCGTCGAAGGCATTAAGGACCGCATGGTCGCTGCCGCGCGCGAGGCCGTGCCCGCCGTGGCAGACGCCGCACAGAAGGCCGCGACCGCCGCTGCCGAGAAAGTCGCCGAGGCAGTTGCCGAAGCCAAGAATACGGCAGGGGAGACGCTCACCGCCGATGCAGCCACGTCCGGCGTTGCCGAGTCCGTGGCCGCTATCACCGCCCAGGCCCCCGAAGGCGCAATCTTCAACCCCGAGAACGCCCACGGCAGCCTGCACCTGGGCATCGACGTGGGCTCCACCACCGTCAAGCTCGCCGTGCTCAACGACGATAACCAGATTGTCTACGCCAAGTACCAGCGCCATCATACCGACGTTCGCGCCTGCGCCCGTGACCTGTTCGAGGGTGCCGCGACCGTGCTGCCGACGGCCCAGATGACCTGCGCCATCACCGGCTCGGGTGGTCTGCTGCTGTCCCAGTGGCTCGACCTGGAGTTTGTCCAGGAGGTCATTGCCAGCAAGCGCGCCGTCGAGACCCTCATCCCGGCCACCGACGTCGCCATTGAGCTGGGCGGCGAGGACGCCAAGATCATCTACTTCGATAACGGCATCGAGCAGCGCATGAACGGCACCTGCGCCGGCGGTACGGGCGCATTCATCGACCAGATGGCAACCCTGCTGCACACCGACGCGAGCGGCCTCAATGAGCTCGCGGCTAACGCCACTACCATCTATCCCATCGCCAGCCGTTGCGGCGTCTTTGCTAAGACCGACGTCCAGCCGCTGCTCAACGAGGGCGCCCGCCCCGAGGATGTGGCCGCCTCCATCTTCCAGGCCGTCGTGACCCAGACCATCTCGGGCCTGGCGTGCGGCCGTCCCATCCGCGGCAACGTCGCCTTCCTGGGCGGCCCGCTGCAGTACCTCTCCGAGCTGCGCCACCGCTTCTATCTCACGCTCAACCTGGACGAGGAGCACCGTATCGTGCCCCAAAACGCCCACCTGTTTGTGGCGAGCGGCGCCGCCATGGCGCACGAGTCCAACAAGCTCAGCACATTCCCGCAGCTCATCGATGCCATCGATAGCCTGGGTGACACGCAGGGTGCCGAGGTCGAGCGCCTGGACCCGCTCTTTGCCACCGACGAAGACTTTGCCGAGTTCAAAACCCGCCACGACACCGAGGTCGTCCCCAAGGGCAAGCTCGACGGCTACACCGGCCGCGTGTTCATCGGCATCGATGCCGGTTCCACCACCATGAAGGCCGCGCTCGTGGGCGAGGACGGCCAGCTGTTGCACACCTGGTACGGCAACAACAACGGCGACATCCTGGGCACGGCCAAGGTCATCATGGCCGATTTCTACAATCACATCCCTGCCGGCTGCACCATCGGCCACGTGACCACCACGGGCTACGGCGAGGCGCTGCTCATCGAGGCCCTCAAGGCCGACTCCGGCGAGATCGAGACCGTCGCGCACCTGCGCGGCGCCAAGGCATTCCTGCCCGGCGTCGAGTTTATCCTGGACATTGGCGGCCAGGACATGAAGTGCCTGCGCGTCAAGGACGGCGTGATCGAGCACATCATGCTCAACGAGGCCTGCTCGTCGGGCTGTGGCAGCTTTATCGAGAGCTTCGCCGTCTCTATGAACATGGACGTGCGCGCGTTTGCCGATGCCGCCATCCATGCCAAGGCCCCCGTCGATCTGGGCAGCCGCTGCACGGTCTTTATGAACTCGCGCGTCAAGCAGGCGCAAAAGGAAGGCGCCACGGTGGGCGACATCGCGGCCGGCCTGTCTTATTCCGTCATCAAGAACGCCCTGTTCAAGGTCATTAAGCTGCGCGACCCCAAGGAGATCGGCAGCCAGGTGATCGTTCAGGGCGGCACCTTTATGTCCGATGCCACGCTGCGCGCGTTTGAGCAGCTCACCGGCGTACATGCCGTGCGTCCCGACATCGCCGGCTGCATGGGCGCCTACGGTGCGGCCCTGCTCGCCCGCGATCGCGCCGGCGCCGATGGCGTCTCGACCATCCTCTCTGCCGAGGACATCGCGCACCTTACCGTGACGCAGAAGCACGTCCGCTGCGGCCGCTGCTCCAACAACTGCCAGCTCACCGTCAACGACTTTGGCGGCGGCAGGCGCTTCATTACCGGCAACCGCTGCGAGAAGGGCGCCGGCCACAAAAAGCAAAAGACCGAGGCCCCCAACCTCTTCAAAAAGAAAAACGAGCTGCTCTTTAACCGCGAGGTCCTGAGCCCCGACGAGGCCCCGCGCGGCACCGTCGGCATCCCGCGCGCGCTCAACATGTACGAGAACTACCCCTTCTGGCACGCGTTCTTTACGCGCCTGGGCTTTAGCGTGCAGCTGTCCGAGCAGTCGAGCAAAAAGACCTATCAGGCGGGCATCGAGTCCATGCCGTCCGAGAGCGTGTGCTACCCGGCCAAAATGAGCCACGGCCACGTGATGAACCTTATCGACCGCGATGTCGACTTCATTTGGATGCCGTGCGTGCGTTGGGAACGCAAGGAGGATCCGACCGCCGGCAACTGCTACAACTGCCCCATCGTCATGAGCTACCCCACGGCGCTGGCGCTCAACATCGACGAGATTCGCGAGCAGAACATCGAGTTCCTGTACCCGTTTGTGCCCTATCACGACAAGACCGAGCTCAAGCGCCGCCTGTACCAGGTGCTCGCCGTCGATCGCGTGGCCGACGCCGAGGCCGGTCGCGGTCGCGTGCGCGGACCCAAGATCACGCGCTCCGAGGTCGACGCCGCCGTCAACGCCGCCTTTGAGGCCGATGCTCGTTTCCACGAGGACATCCAGACCATGGGCGAGGAAGCCCTTAAGTGGGTCGAGGACCACGGCGGCCATGGCATCGTGCTCGCCGGTCGTCCCTATCACAACGACCCCGAGATCAACCACGCCCTGCCCGAGCTTATCTCGAGCTTTGGCTTTGCGGTCTTTACCGAGGATTCGCTCGCGCATCTCGTGAAGCCCGAGCGTCCGATTCGCGTCGTCGACCAGTGGATGTACCACAGCCGCCTGTACGCCGTCGCCCGTTTTGTGACGATGCGCAACGACCTGGACCTGATCCAGCTCAACTCCTTCGGCTGCGGTCTGGACGCCCTGACCACCGACCAGGTGCAGGAGATCCTGGAAGCCAGCGGCAAGATCTACACCGTGCTCAAGATCGACGAGGTGTCCAACCTGGGCGCCGCGCGCATCCGCATCCGCTCGCTCATGGCCGCGCTCAAGGACCAGGAGGCCGAGCGCTTGGCCGAGGCCACGGCCGCGGGCGAGGCCTACGAGCAGGGCGATGCCGCGCCGGTGGCGCCCTCCACGGATGCCCCCGCGTTCGCGAGCCGCAAGTACACGTTTGAGGCCCAGCGCGAGAGTGCTTCGACCGCGTGGCCCAAGGTGCCCTTTACCGAGCAGATGCGCGACGAGGGCTACACCATCCTGTGCCCGCAGATGGCACCGATCCACTTTGACCTGGTCAAAGAGGTGTTCCGCGGTGCCGGCTACAACTTGGAGCTGCTGCCCTCGACCGACCATGACGCCGTCGAGGCCGGCCTGCGCTACGTGAACAACGACATCTGCTATCCGTCGATCCTGGTGACGGGCCAGATCATGGAGGCCATCGAGAGCGGCCGGTACGACCTGTCCAAGACGGCCGTGGTCATCAGCCAGACTGGCGGTGGCTGCCGTGCCACCAACTACATTGCGCTCATCCGCAAAGCACTGCGCGAGAGCGGCCACCCCGAGATTCCGGTGATTTCGCTTTCGGCCGTGGCGCTTGGCGAGGACAACCCTGGCTTTAAGATTACGCCGGCGCTGCTCAAGCAGGCGGTCTACGCGGTACTCTTTGGTGACGTGATGATGCAGATGCTCTATCGCTGCCGCCCGTACGAGGCCACGCCCGGTGCCGCCAACGCGCTCTACGAGGAGTACATGGCGCGCGCCCGCAAGCTGGCGCCCAAGTTCAACAGGCATAACTACACCAAGCTCGCTCGCGAGGCCATCCGCGCGTTCGACACCATGCCGCTTGTGGGCGAGGGCACCAAGCCGCGTGTGGGCGTTGTCGGCGAGATCCTGGTCAAGTTCCATCCCACGGCCAACAACCACGTGGTCGATGTCATCGAGCGCGAGGGCTGCGAGGCCGTGGTGCCGGGCCTGCTCGACTTCTTCCTGTACTCCATGAGCAATGCCGAACTGCAGAAAGACGAGCTGGGAAGCTCTGCCACCACGCGCGCTAGCATGCAGGCGCTCATCAAGCTGGTGGACTGGATGCGCACGCCGGTGGAGGAGCTGCTCGAGAAGTCCGAGCGCTTTGAGGCACCCGAGCGCATTGGCACCATGGCGGACAAGGCCCGCACGGTGCTTTCGGTGTGCAACAACATGGGCGAGGGCTGGCTGCTCACGGCCGAGATGCTCGACCTGATTGACCATGGCGCGCCCAACATCATCTGCACGCAGCCCTTCGCGTGCCTGCCCAATCACGTGGTGGGCAAGGCCGTGATCAAGGAACTGCGCCGTCAGCACCCCGAGAGCAACATTGTCGCGGTGGACTACGACCCCGGTGCGTCCGAGGTCAATCAGCTCAACCGCATTAAGCTCATGATCAGCGTGGCCAAGGAGAACATGCGCGCCGGTAAGGGCTTTAAGCTCGAGAAGGTGGCGCCGCTTGCGATGGACGAGGTCACCGGCCAGATGCGTGCTCACGATGGCTGCGTGAGCTGCGGGCCGGCAAGCGAGGAAGCCGTGGCGTCGGTCGCCGAGCGTCTGGGGCGTGGCATTAAGTAGTAACTGGTCTACTTTGGGTCGGATATGAGACAAACGGGTGGCAGCCGTGCCGGCTACCACCTGTTTTTGTTGAACATATGTTGCGTAAATGCCATTGCTGCAGTCTCCTGAGAGTTCGGATTTCGGAAGTATGCGGCAAAATCTGAATAGGTCGAGCAGACCGTGTATGTCCAAGCTCTGTACCTGCGGTTTTATTTTCGAAAAACGGGGGTGTGCTCGGGGGTTCCAGAATTTGCCGCATACTTCCGAAAACGACGGTCCAACGGCACGCAAAATGCCCTTCAGAACCCTGAGATAATGGACAGATGTAGCCGTTCGCCGCGAAATACCGTCCGTTTAGAGAACCCACCCCCGGCGTGCGACCTCCATACGGTTGAATAAATGCACATCTATGGAATTACGCAAGAGAGGACTGTTCCTATGAGCTACAAGACCGTTTGCGTTGCCGGCGGCGGCGTGTTGGGAAGTCAGATTGCCTTTCAGGCTGCTTACTGCGGCTTTGATGTAACGATTTGGCTGCGCAGCGAGGGCAGCATCGGCCGCACCCAGCCCAAGATCGATCATGTGCGCGAGGAGTACATCGCGGCAATCGAGGGCATGGCGGACGGCACGGGCGAGTGGTGCGCCGGTATCGCCGATAGCGGCCAACCCTTCGACAAGGAGGCGGCACTCGCCGCCGTTGAGCGTGCCTACTCCACACTCAAGCTGGAGCTCGATCTTGCCAAGGCCGTGGCCGACGCCGACCTGGTCATCGAGTCTATGGCCGAGGACACCCAGGCAAAGATCGACTTCTACAAGAAGCTCGCCCCGGTCCTCCCGCAAAAGGCCGTCATCGTGACGAACTCCTCCACACTGCTGCCGAGCACCTTTGCCAAGTACACTGGTCGCCCCGAGAAGTACCTGTCGCTACACTTTGCCAACTCCATCTGGAAGAACAACATGACCGAGGTCATGGCACAGGACCAAACCGACAAGCGCTACTTCGATGAGCTCGTCGACTTCGCCAACGACATTCGCATGCTGGCGCTTCCCGTCAACAAGGAAAAGAACGGCTACCTGCTCAATTCCATGCTGGTGCCGTGGCTGCTTTCGGGCCTTGACCTGTATGTCTCGGGCGTGAGCGACCCCAAGAGCATCGACCTCGCATGGACGCGCGGCACCGGCGCTCCCAAGGGCCCGTTCCGCGTATTCGACACGGTGGGCATCCAGACGGCCTACAACATCGTTATGCAGTATCAGAAGGTTCCGGGCCTGGTGAGCCCGCTGCTCAAAAAGATGATGATGCCCTACAACTTTAAGGCCATGGCCACCGTCCTCAAAAAAATGCTCGACGAAGGTAAGCTGGGCGAAAGCTCGGGCGAGGGCTTCTTCAAGTACTAAAAAGATCCCTTGGGACATTGGGAGCGTATCATTTGCAGCATAAATACGCCGCATAGCCCGTGTGTCATTTCGACACATGACGCTAAAACAAATAGGCCGCGGGGATAGCGAGGAAACGGCAATGGATCGGCAAATCGTGCTTAAGCAGGATATCCTCGACGCGCTCTCCGCCGTCGGGATGTGCGCAGGGCAGGCGGTTATGGTCCATTGCTCGCTCAGCTCGCTTGGATATGTGTGCGGCGGCGCGCAGCCGGTGATCGAGGCGCTGCTCCAGACGGTGGGCGAGACCGGCACCATCATGATGCCAACGCAATCCTGGAAAAACTTGGACCCCGAGAGCGGCGTCCATTGGCAGGAGCCTCAAGAATGGTGGCAGTTGATTCGCGATAACTGGCCTGCCTATGACAAGCGCATTACGCCCACCAACACGATGGGTGCCGTGGCTGAGATGTTCCGGACGTGGCCGGGTACGCATAGAAGCGACCATCCGGCGCGCTCGGTGGCGGCAAACGGCCGGCATGCTCAATTCTTGACGGAAAACCACGACCTGAGCAACATCTTTGGCGACGGATCGCCCATCGCGCGCCTGTACGATTTGGACGGCTACGTGCTGCTTGTGGGCGTGGGCTACGACAAGAATACGTCGCTGCATTTGGCCGACGCTCGTGCGGAATACCCTGGCAAGCACGACTGTGTGGAGCACAGCGCGATTGTGGAAAACGGTCGACGCGTATGGAAGGAATATCGCACGCTCTTTGTCGATGGCGAGGATTTCGATGAAATCGGCGCTGCTTTTGAGCGTGAATGCCCGGTTCACATGGCGGCCCTTGGTAACGGGACGATCCGTTTTATGCGCCAACGCGAGCTTGTCGACTTTGCCGTGGACTGGATTGAGCGCCATCGCGGCCGCCCTGAGTAATTCGGGGGGGGTGGAAGCGTTGGGGATCTACGGTAGTATGCGACAAAATCTGAATTGATTGGGCAAGAGCTGTAGCGCGCGTTGACGTTTGACCAATGGAGCGCAAAAATGCACCGTTCGCCGATACTCCTCTCGCGAGTGGTTGCCATATGGTTTGATGTTGGAAACATATGACTGCCGCCGGGCTGCGGGTGACGTTTGCTCTGATATCGGAGGTGCCAAGTATGTTTCGCGCTCCGTTAAACAAGTATCGGGCTGGTTAATATGGGCCGCCGTACTATCTCGATAACCCTTGCAGTGGTTTGCCTAGCTGTGCTCCTGGGCGCTACGGGGCTGTTTGCTATAAGCCGAGAAACGTCCTATATGCAGGAATGCGCTTCCGAAGGGTTTGTCATTGATGGTTTCTATCGGGATGACAAAACAAGTCGGGAAGCCCTGGCTTTTCTTGAGGAGGACAACTGTCGATGGCAGCTGGTCGACAAGGGCGGCAGCTGCGTTGATGGACAGTTCGAGCGTATGGACGACCCCAACATTCTGGTATTAAAGAATGAAAACGGCGAAGAATTCGGTACGGTCCACGTGGCGTATATGTCACGCCGACGCGATCAGGGCTTGCTCTACCTATTTAGAGATACCAAGGTGACCCGTTTTTATCTGGTGAGCACCGATCCGGCGTTTATGGTGGAGTCTGGCGATGTCGATGTGGACAGTTGATTCACGGCAATAAAACAGCGAGCGGGGCGCAGTCGTGAACTGCGCCCTACATCACGTTACTTCACATCGAACTCCACGCGATCGAGTTCGGGCACGTTGAGGTCGATGAGCTTGCGGGCGACGCGGCGGTCGTGCGCCCCGAGCGTCTCGCTTGTCGTCACATGAGCGACAATCTCGCGCTCGACGAGGCCCTCCTCCTCGCCTTCGGTGGCCGAGGTCTCGACGGCGACGGTGTAATCCTTAAAGCCCGGCAGTACCGCGGCAAGCTCGCGCGTAGTTTCGGTGACGCCATAGCCGTCCTGCACGCCGGCCTGCGCCGAGCCAATAGACCCCGCCGTCATAACGATGCAGGGGATGGCAAAGATCACCGTACCCACGATGATGCGGCGGCGCACCTTGCGCGATAGCTCGTCGACCTCGGCGTTTTCCTCGGCGGTCACAATACCGTCGCCGTTGAGGTCGCGCTTGAGCGGCACGCGCAAAAGAAGCAGCACGGCTTCGGCCGCGAGTGCGATAAAGACCACGTTGATGCCAAACTCGTAAAGCGCCGAGAGAAACAGCGACCCGCTTGCGATGGCGATGCCATAGCCCGCCGCGCACAGGGGCGGCATGAGCGCGGTCGCCACGGCCACGCCGGCGATGAGCGTGGCGGGTTCCTGGTCGCGCGAGTTGCCCAGCCCGCCTGCAAAGCCGCCTGCGAGTGCGACGGTAAGGTCCCACACGGTGGGTGTCGAGTTGTCGATGATGGCGGCCGTGGTGGTGCCAAGGGGCGAGAGCTTAAAGTACAGCGTGGACGTGACCAGGCAAAAGGCCATCTGTAGAGCCAAGCCCGCGACGGCCTCGAGGGTAATCTCGCGGTCGAGCGTGGCAATGCCGTATGCCATGGCAAGGACCGAGCCCATGAGCGGGCAGATGAGCATAGCGCCCACAATGGCGATGTCCGAATCGATGTCGAGGCCAATGCTCGCGATCAGCATGGCGATGATGAGGATGCACAGATGCGAGCCGGTCAGGCGCGCTCCGTTTACAAAGCGCTTGCGAATCACGTGATAGGGCGCGCGACCCTCGCGAATGTTGAACGCCTGCTTAAGGAAGCGGGCGGCGTTCTCCATGGCCTCGCTATGGGCGGGGCGGATGCCGTGGCGCCGGTGATGGCGTTCGCGCAGTCGCTTGAGCTGTTGTTTGTCGAGTTCCATGCTTACCTCGTTTAGCTTCTGAGCCGCTTCTTGCGTCTGTCGTCTTTACTCTACACCGCGTTGGGCGAGGTGCCAGACAAGGTTTGTTGACCTGGAAGTCAGGCCAATCGAAATGGCTAAAACGCCGCGAGGATCATAAGAGCCAAATAGACAAAAAAGCGCGGGGCCGGTTTGATTCCGACCCCGCGCTCTGCGCTGGTGCGTTGTTTTCGGCCTACCCCAGCAGGCTCAGGCCAACGGAGATAAACGCCAGGATAACGCCGACGATAGACTCGCCGCCGAGCAGGCCGCTGGCGACGACCAGGCCCTGCTCCTGGAAGGCGGCGTCCTTGGCGGCCTTCTCCTCGTCCGAAAGACCGGCAGTAGCGTCGCGGTGAGCGGCCCACTTGTCGTAGGCGAGCTTGACGCAGGAGCCCAGGAAGGCCGTGAGCGACATGTAGAACGGCAGGTATACGCCCAGGCCGATCATCATGGCCGGAATGCCGAGCCAGTACATGACGATACCGGCGATAAAGCCGCCTGCGAACCACGGCACACTTGGGATGCCCGAGACCATGGTGGCGACGACGCTTGCCTGCGCGGCCACAAAGCTCTTGTCGGGGCCAAAGGCGTCCGGACCATAGGCGGTGACGAGCGCGACCATGACGGCTGCGGCGACCAGGGCGCCCACGATGCCGCCGATGGCCTGGCCGATCCACTGCGCACGCGGGTTGGTGCCCAGCACGGCGCCGGCCTTAAAGTCGTTCATGACGTCGCCCGCAAGGCCGCACGCCACGGCTACGATGCCGGCGATAAAGAACAGCTTGACCTGGGCGATCTGTGCGAAGGCTGCCACGATGAGCATGACGATGAGGCCGAAGATCTCCATGGGGTCGATGCCCGTCTGGCCGCAGCTCTGCGCGCTCATGATGGTGGTGACAAAGGTGAACAGCGTGACGATGACGGCCGGAACGGGGCCAAGGTCGAGCACGATGGCGATGATCACGGCGATGGCGGCAGCGCCCAGACCGATGATACCGGCGTCGAGCTTAAGGGAGCCCGAGATGAGCGACTGCTCGTCGGTGTCGGTGGAGCTGTCGGCGGCAAGACCGCGGACGATGCCGGCGACCTGCGGCAGGATGTCCTTGAGGACGACGGCGACGCCAAAGCCCATCATGAGGCCCATGCCCAGGGACTTGACGATGCCCTGCGCGGTCACAACGTCGAACAGACCGGCGGCGGTGCCGCCCACAATGATGCCAAAGTTGCCTAGCAGGGCGCCGGCAAACCAGAAGGCGACCGGGGCGAAGCCCACGAGGAAGCCGACGGAGAGCAGCATGGGCGAGTTGTAGATGCCAAAGGTCACGCCGGGAATATTGAGCGTGCAGAGCATGCCGGGCACCACGCCCAGGGCGTCGCGCAGCACGCTGTAGATGCCGGCGAGGGCCATGGAGCCAAAGAGCTGCTTGCCGGTCTTGCCGCCGGCCTCGGTCGCGCGCAGGGTCTGGGCTGCGGCGTTGCCGGTGGGGAACTCAAGGGCGGCGTCCACGATAAAGTGACGGTGGATGAGCGCCGTGGCCAGCAGGCCCAGGATGGTGCCGGCGAGTGCCACGATAAACATGTCGAGCCAGCTGATCTGGTCGGCATAGCCCAGCATCCAGGCGCCCGGGATGGTAAACGCCAGTCCGCCGGCGACCATGGCGCCTGCGGACATGATGGTGTGGGTGACGTTGGCCTCGTTGAGGCTGGCGTTGCCCATAAGCTTAAGGAAGAACAGCGAGATGACGGCAGCAAAGACGATCGGCCAGGGGAGTGCGCCCATCTTGAGCGCCGTGTAGGCCGAGCTTGCCGTGATAATCACGCAGCCAAGGACGCCGATGACGACGCCGCGCAGCGTGAGTTGCCCGCGCATCGAGGCGCGGCTCGAGGGATTGCTCATATATAACTCCTTTGCGTATATCCGCTTCCCCCGGGAGCGCCGCTACGTATACGGCGCGGGAAGTCGGGTTACCAAGGGCCGCCGCGTGAGCTCGCAAACGACCGCGCACCAGTATAGCCGCAAGGAGCTCATTTGGGATGGGGCTTTTTTAGCTGGCCCCGTCCCAGAAAAATCATCCCAAATTGACTGCCTTGCCTACGGGATATACTGCTGGGCAGACGAAAGGAGCGCCGATGATGCTTAATGGGTGCGCATATATATTGACGGCCGACGTGGGCAACACGTTCATTCGCTTTGGCCTGTTTGCAGAGGATTCGGCCGCGGCGCAGGAATGTCCGCTTGCGACGTGCGAGATCACCACGCCGTCGAGCATCACAGCAGACGAGGCGCGCATGCGTCTCGTGCAGGTCATGGCCGCACTGGCGGCCGATGCGGGCATGCCGGGCGCGCTCGTTCCCGCGGCGGCCGTGCTGAGTTGCGTGGTGCCGGCGCTCGAGCGCCCGTGGAAGGCGGCACTTTCCCGCACCTGCACGGGGCGCGTGCTCACCGTGGGGCCGGGACTTAAGACCGGCATGCCCGTGCACTACGACGATCCGGCCGAGATCGGCCCCGACCGCATCGCCGATGCCGTGGCGGCCCGCGCCGTCTACGGCTCGCCGTGCATCGTGATTGACCTGGGCACGACGACCAATATCGAGGTCATCGACGCGCACGGTACCTTTGTGGGCGGCGTCATCGCGCCGGGCTTGGCACTCGGCGCCCGCTCGCTTTCGGCGGCAGCAGCGCGCCTGCCCCAGGTCGAGCCCTCGGCACCGACGCATGTCATCGGCCGCAACACGCGTGAGGCCATGCGCTCGGGCGTGGTCTTGGGCGAGGTGGCACGCATCGACGGCATGCTCGACATGGTGCTTGCCGAGATGCGCGCGACTAAGGCAGCGGGGGAGGGCGATGTGCCCATCATCATTACCGGCGACGATGCCGAGGCGCTCGCGGCGCTGGTCGGCCATAGCCTGACAGTCGACGATGCGCTGACGTTGCGGGGTCTCGCCGAGCTCTACCGCATCAACCAAAAACCCCGCCGCGCGTAGAGCGAGGGCCGGTGGGGTAAACGCCCCCACCTTTCACCTGCTACAATGGGTCAAAATGTTGCGATTACGGAGGGGTCTGCCATGTCGGACGATCTTCATCAAACCGCGTCGGGCAAGCGCCGCGACGTCATTAGCTGGGACGAGTTCTTTATGAGTGTGGCCATTGCCGCGCAGCGCCGCAGCAAGGACCCCAACACGCAGGTGGGCGCGTGCATCGCCAGCACCAACCACCGCATCCTTTCGGTGGGCTACAACGGCACGCCCTCGGCGCTCAACGACGACTTTTTCCCGTGGGGAACGAGTGATGACCCGTTGCAGGACAAGCACAACTACGTGGTGCATGCCGAGGCAAACGCCGTGCTCAACTACCGCGGCTCGCTCAAAGACCTCGAGGGTTCCACGGTCTACGTCACGCTGTTCCCGTGCCACGACTGTGCCAAGATTCTGGCACAGGTAGGTGTAGGCGAGGTTGTCTACCTGGACAACAAGTACGCCGATACCGACGACGGCCGCATCAGCCGCCGCATCCTCGACTCCTGCGGCATCAGCTACCGCCAGGTTATCGTCGATGTCCATATTGGTACCGGGGAGCAGACTCAGCAGTAGCGCGTGCCAACGCTAGCTGGCGACAAAACAGCTAAAAGAGCCCCGTCCCAAATTGACTGCTCGTGAAAGTCGTGTCCGCGCGCATGGCTGGCGCCTAAGCGGGTACATGGCTGTAGTAACATAGCCCCTGTCCGCGGGCGCGCCCGCGTTATTGTGAGAAAGGAGCCCCTGTGGCTGTTAACGAAGAGCTGCTTAAGAAGGTTCTTGAAGAGATCCGCCCCAACCTGCAGGCCGACGGCGGCGATATGGAGTATGTGGGTGTCGACGACGAGGGTGTCGTCAAGCTGGAGCTGCAGGGCGCCTGCGCCGGCTGCCCCATGAGCTCGCTGACCCTGTCCATGGGTATCGAGCGCATCTTGAAGGAGCATGTGCCCGGCGTTACCCGCGTCGAGCAGGTCAATGCTTCTGGCGAGACCGACGACCTGTACGACGAGTACACGCCGTTCTAAGATGCGAAAGCTGCGGACCATGCGTGCCGCATAAACGTTACGCCCAAATATGCGGCTGCGAGCGAAAGGCCCGCGGCCGCATTTGTATGTAGGGAGCAGGGGATCGATATGCTCAACGACCTCTACCATATGCTTGATCCCGTCGCGATCTCGGCGGGCCCCATCACCATCTACTGGTACGGTCTGGCCTACGTGGTCGGCGCTCTGCTCACGGCGGTCGTTATGTACCGCACGCAGCGTCGTTGGGGCTTTAACATCACGATTGACGATCTGACGAGCGTCGTGGTCGGCGTAGTCTTCGGCCTCATTATCGGCGCCCGCCTGTTTTACGTCGTCTTTTACGGCGATGGCTACTACTGGGCCCACCCGCTCGAAATCTTTGCCACCAACGAGGGCGGCATGAGCTTCCACGGCGGCCTGGTGGGCGGCATCTTGGGTGGCATCATCGTGTGCCGCATGTACAAGCTCGATGCATGGACCGTCGCCGACCTTGCTGTGATCGGCGCCCCGCTGGCGCTGTGCCTGGGACGTTGCGCCAACTTCGTGAACGGTGAGCTGTGGGGTAAGCCGACCGATCTGCCCTGGGGTGTGGTCTTTGGCGGCGCCGCGGGCGATATGCCGCGCCATCCCTCCCAGCTCTACGAGGCGTTTCTTGAGGGCATCGTGCTCTTTTGCATCCTACAGGTGCTCAGCCGCAAAAAGCCGCTGCTGCCCCAGGGTACGTTTATGGGCGTGTTCGTGATGGGGTACGGCATCGTCCGCTTTCTCGTCGAGTTCGTGCGCGTGCCCGATGCCCAGCTGGGTTATCTGCTGGGAGGCGTTATCACCATGGGCCAGCTGCTGAGCCTGCCGCTCGTGATCGCCGGCCTGGCGCTCATCATCTTCGCCCGACACCGCAACCAGCCCCAGCGCGTCTACCTGGACGCCTAACCACCAAAACCACCACAAAGGGGACAGGCACCTTTGTGGTGGTTTTGCCGAGTTTGATAGGTTTCTAGAAAGGCTTTCGGACTGTGAAGGATTCCGACCTCTCCACAACGGCTGCGCGCGACGCTGCCCGCATCGTCTGGTTTAAGCGCTACCCCGCCAAGCAGACGCTCATCGCATTTTTGCTCGCGCTGTTGGCGACCACGGCGTTTTCCATCGATCCCGCCCCAGTGTCGAGCAACGCGGTCTTGGCGATTGACCCCAAAGCCTCGGGCATGCTGTACGTGTGCTACGAGGTGCTCCTCTCGTTTGCCGGCCATACCGACGCGGTCATGCTGCTTGCGCTTGCCTGCCTGCTTACGCTGCCGTTTCGCTACGTATTCTTTGGCCGCGGCGACGCTTGGCGTCCCTCGGTGGTCCTTCCGTCGCTGTTCTTTGCCGTCTGCATGGTGTTTGGCCGCAGCTACGACCTCATCGATTCAGCCGAGATCGTGCTCGGCGACAAGGCCCGCATCATCTGCGCCTGGATAGGCGGTGTGGGTTGGATGCTCTTGGCGATCGTCGCCTTCTACCTTGCCTTTGAGTGTCTAGATTGGCTGAGCTCTCGGCGCATTCCGTTTTCCGAAGCGCACTTTGGCCGCGTATGGCGTGTAGCTCACGCCGTGCTCTCGGTCCATCCCTTTGCCGGGCCCTTCCTGGTTCTTATGATCGCCTGGGCGCCCACGCTCATCGCTTCGCTGCCCGGCCTTTTTATGGGGGATACGGGTGCGCAGATCCGCCAGTGGTTCAACTACCCCAACGGCACGAGTGACTACCTGCGTCTGCTCAATCCCAATGTGTTGCTCAACGGGCATCACCCCGTGGTGCACACGGCTATCATCGGTTCGTGCGTCCAGCTGGGGCTTTCGGTCTTTAACAGCGCCAATGCGGGGCTTGCCATCTACACCTGCGCTCAGTTCGTCATTACGGCCGCCTGCATGGCCTATTCCATCTCGTCGCTGCGCAAACTGGGCGTGAGCCTGCCGGTCCGCGGTGCGATCCTGCTGTTCTTTGCGTTTATGCCGATGTTCTCTAACTACGCGGCGTTGCTCACCAAAGACGTGCTCTTTGCCGACGCGTTCTTGGTGCTGCTGGTACAGACCGTCAAGCTCGTGGCATGTGGCCTGCCCCGTCGTGATGCCAATGTCGAGCGATTGGGCGAGAAAGCCCCCGTGCTCTTTGCGCGCCATGACTGGCTGTTGCTTGCGCTGGCTGCCATGGGTTCCACGTTTCTGCGCAACGGCGGCCTGGTGTTTCCCCTGGCGGCATGCGTAATCGCGTCGGCGTTTTGCGCATGGGATGTACATGTGGCTCGTCGTGCAGCCAAGCAGATGGGCGCCGCGGTCTCATACGTCATGCCGCGATTCCGCTGGGTTGGCGTCCTCGCGGTGCTCGCGCTCTGCCTTGCCTCTAATATGTACTTCACCAAGGTGTTTATGCCGGCGCACGACATTACGCCTGGTTCCAAGCGCGAAATCCTCTCGATTCCGTTCCAGCAGACGGCTCGTTTCGTCCAAAAGCACGACGGCCTCAACTCGGGCGTCAACCCCACGGTTAAGGAGGACGGCACCATCGTGGAGGCTCCTTGCGACGGCTTGGTGACCGACGAAGAGCGTGCCGTGATCGATCGCGTGCTCAAGTACGAGAATCTGGGCCGCCGTTACAACCCGGATAAGTCGGACGCCGTCAAAAATTGCTTTAACGAGTACGCCTCGCAGGAGGACATCGATGCCTATTTTGAGGTATGGGCCCAGATGTTTAAGAAGGATCCCGAGTGCTATATTTCGGCGCTTATCAATAACTACTATGGTTATTTTTATCCGAGCGCGCGCGATGCCTGGGTCTACAGCACGGCGCGTAGTGCCGAGATCATGGCGCGTCCCGACAACTTCAAGTACTTCGACTTCCATCCGGTCGATAGCAAGGTTGTGCGCTGGTGCGACCACCTGATCAATCTGTACCGTGTGGCGGTGCAGCGCATCCCGTTTATTTCGCTCACCATGAGCTCGGCCACCTATGTGTGGATCATGATCGCCGTGGTGGTCTACCTGCTGCGTCGTCATTCATGGCGTGCGCTGGCGATCTGGGTGCCGCTGTTGGGCGTGCTCGCCGTGTGCCTGATTGGTCCGTGCAACGGCTCGACCTACATGCGCTACCTGTATCCGGTCATCGCCTGCATGCCCTTCGCCATCGGCGCCACCGTCACCCGCAGCGACTTCCTCTGGTCCTAACTTGGTGCATTGGGGTCAGGTTTCTTTGCACCAAAGGGGGCATCATCACGACGCCTTCATTTTGGGGTTTATCTCGCAGGCTAGTAGGTATATCATAACGACGTTTGTTTATATTGCCCGAGCATCTGCGCTGGGCTTTAGGTCGAAACCGATAGGAGACACGTATGTCCGGACACTCTAAGTGGGCCACAACCAAGCATCGTAAGGGCGCGCAGGACGCCAAGCGTTCCGCCCTCTTCTCCAAGCTCAGCCGCAACATCACCGTTGCTGCCCGTCTCGGCGGTGACCCGCTGCCCGAGAACAACGCCAGCCTCGCCGCTGCCGTTGCCAAGGCCAAGGCTCAGTCCATGCCTAAGGACAAGATCAAGTCCGCTATCGACAAGGCTTTTGGTTCGGGTGCTGACGCCGCCGTCTACGAGAACATCGTGTACGAGGGCTACGGTCCCGCCGGTGTCGCCGTCTACGTCGACTGCCTGACCGACAACCGCAACCGTACCGCCGCTGATGTCCGTTCCGCCTTCTCCCACGCTGGTGGCAACTTGGGCACCTCCGGCTCCGTCGCCTTCCAGTTTGAGCGCAAGGGCCAGATCGTCGTCGCCAAGGAGATCCTGGACGAGAACGCCAAGAAGGAGACCATGATCGCCAACGGTGCTGCCGGTGACGAGGATGAGTTCATGATGGCCATCGCCGAGGCCGGTGGCGAGGACTACGAGGACGCCGGCGAGGAGTGGATCGTCTGGACTACTGCCAACGAGGTTATGGCTGTCTCCAAGGCGCTCGAGGAGCAGGGCGTCCAGGTCAAGGGCTCCGAGACCACCATGGTCCCGACTACTCCGACCGAGGTCTCCGGCGCCGACGCCAAGAAGGTTCAGCGCCTCATCGACCGTCTCGAGGAGCTCGACGACGTCCAGGACGTCTACAGCACTATGGACATGACCGACGAGGTCATCGCTGCCCTCGAGGAGGAGTAGCGCTCGCACGGGTTAAGCCGTGCATATCTGGGCATAATGAAGCGAGCATGCAAGCCTCGTGGAATAGATGAGCCGGATCCGCGTGCGTAGAGCACCGGACCCGGCTCTTTTATAATGATGCGAACCGTTTTGCATTTCGAGAGCCGAGATTTGAAGGGAGCGCCGCGTGCGCGTACTCAAACGAGCCCTAGCGATCGTGTATCTTGCCGCCACCATCGTGGCGCTGGGTACGCTTGTCTGCCAGTTTTGGGGGCCGTATACGTATCGCTTTATGCTGCTGATGCGCGACCCCATGCCGCGCGTCGTCGTCACGGCGTGCGCCGGCGTCGTGGCGATCGGCGTGCTGGTAAGCTTTTTCCGCCTGATGTTCGCCCGTCGCGAGCCGTCCTGCGTGCATCCGGCGGGGGAGCGCAATATCGAGGTTACCCTTGCGGCGCTTTCTTCGTGCGCCAGGGTTGCTGCCGAGCGCGACGACCGCGTGATGGTCGAGCATGTCGAGGCCCGCGTCCAAGGCCCCGACGATTCGCGCGTCCGTTTTAAGGTCGAGGCTATCGCGCTTGACGATAAGGACGTGGCATCTCTGGCTACCGCGATGCAGCAGCGCATCGAGGAAGCTTGCGACACCATGCTCGGCACGCCGGGTACGACCACGCGCGTCCGTTTTTTGCCGTCCAAGACTACCGTCCAGACCGTGGAGGTTTCCGGTGAGTGATACCAATCAAGATAAGACCGCTCGTACGCCGCGCCTGACGATTGACCAGACCGCCACGCCGGCGAGCGAACCTGTTGATTCCAAAGCGGAGGCAACCGAGTTGCAAGACGCGGCAACCGCGGATTTTGACGAGGCTATGGGTCTCATCAAGGGTACGGGCGCTGCCATCTGGAGCTATGCTGTGCGTCATCCCAACACCACGCTCGGCGCCGTCGCCGGCTTTATCCTCGCCGTGTTGGTGCTCACGTTGGGCCTGTGGGACACGCTCGTCATTGCATTCTTCGTGCTGATCGGCGCTGTGATCGGCCAAATTCGCGACGGCGAGAACGGGATCGTCAACTTCTTCGGCCGTCTGTTTAGCGGCCGCTAATATGTATTCGACTGTCGCATCCGCGGCAGGCATAAGGAGGAACCATGGCTTTTAATACGAAGGTCGATGTAGCCGATACCGAGCTCGAGGCAGACGAGACCGTCGCCGCCGAGGCCGAGGACGTAACGCTCGAGGACGAGGCGCTCGTCGAGGCCGAACCCGCCGACGATGCGGACGAGGACGACGAGGAAGCGGATGAGTCCGAGGACTCGCTGACCTATTCCAACGGCGTGATCGAGAAGATCGTTGCCATGGCCACTCGCGAGGTCCCGCACGTTCTGGGCATGAAGGGCAACCTTATGCACTTTGTGCAGGAGCAGTTTGGTGCCGAGAATCTGACCAAGGGCGTGACGGTCGAGGTCACCGATGACAATCGCGTGGTCGTCAACATCTCCGTCATCATCGAGTACGGCGCCTATGCGCCCGCGATCTTCGACGATGTCAAGGCACGTGTCACCGAGCGCCTTGCCGCGATGACCGGCCTTGAGGTGGCGGGCGTCAACCTACGCATCGAGGACGTCATTACCCCCGAGGAGTACGAGCACCGCACCAGCCAGCACGAATAACCTTCCAAAAAGGGACAGGTTTGTTTTGGCAGATTTTATCTGCGAAAACGCCAAACGGCCGACCGCGCAAGCAAAAGCGTGGCCGGCCGTTTCTGTACGCTCCCGATGTAGCCATACCGCTCGTCTAACTAAGGGTTGCAATCCCCACGTTCCGCGTTACCCTAATGAGCGCATTGTTTCCAAATTGTTAACGAGGGGTTGCCGTAATGGCCGACGAGCACGAAACAGAAAGCAAGGCATGGGCAATTGAGGCCGCTGCGGCAGAGGCGGCGTCGCGTGCTGCCGAGGAGGTGCATCGTCCTCCCGTGGTGCCGATGGAGCGCGTGGTCGATCGCGATGTTATCGAGCGGGGCGAGCGCGCTGGTCGCAAGCGCAGTCAGGAGCCGGGCTTTCCGCGCTTTTTTGCCGAGCTCAATTTGGGCCTGATCCTCACGGCCTTTGCCATCGTCGCGTTTAAAACCCCTAATCACTTTGCTTTTGGCGGCACCTCGGGCGTGTCGGTCATTCTGTCCACGCTGTTCCCGACCCTTCCCGTCGGCGTCTTTATGTGGATTATCAACGCGGTTCTCGTCGTCTTGGGCTTTATCTTTTTGGAGCGCAAGGCGATTCTGTGGAGCGTCTTCGCTTCGTTTGCGCTTTCGGCCTACGTCTCGCTGTTTGAGCTCTTTATCCCGACCGATGTCTCGATGACGGGCGATATGTGGCTCGACCTGTGCTTTGCCGTGATTCTGCCGGCGCTCGGCAGCGCTATCGTCTTTGATATTGGTGCCTCGACGGGCGGCACGGACATTCTCGCCATGATCCTCAAACGTCGCACGACGCTCGAGATTGGCCGCGCCCTGCTGCTGGTCGATATCGGCATCGTGACCATCGCGGCCTTTTTGTATGGCCCGCGCGTCGGTCTGTACTGCGTGCTCGGCCTGTTTGCCAAGACGCTTGTGGTCGACAAAGCCATTGAGAGCATTCACCTTCGTAAGGTCTGCACGGTCATTTGTTCCGAGCCCCTTAAGGTCGAGGAGTTTATCGTCAAGCATCTCAACCGTACGGCGACCATCAGTCGCGGCTACGGCGCCTTCTCGGGCAAGTGCGTGACGGTGATCATGAGCGTGCTGAGTCGTCGCGAGGCCGTGCAACTGCGTCGCTACGCGCGCGAGATCGATCCGGGTGCCTTTATCACGATTGTCGACAGCTCCGAGATCGTCGGCAAGGGTTTCCGCGGAACGAACTAACGCAGACGTATTCAACGAACCGCCTGCTGGCGCCGTGTACCTTGCAAATCGGTCATCTTTGAGTATTTGACCCCACATTGGGCAATAATGATGTTAAAGACATCGTTTGCGATCCAAGTGATTCGCTCAAGATACGAAGGGATGATTCTATGTTCTGCTCGCAGTGTGGCGCCCCCATGGGCGATAACGACAAGTTCTGCGGCGCGTGTGGTGCTCCTAATGCCGGTGCCGCTGGACCCGCTCTCCAGGGACAGCCTCAGCCCCAGCAGTTTGTTCCGCAACCGCCCGTGGCGAATGCGCCAAAGGGCTGTGTGGCTCAGGCGTTCCAAGATATGACCAAGACTCCGGGTGTGCTTCAGCGTGTATGCCAAATCGCGTTTTTGCCGGCGCTGATTTGCGTTGTGTCGGTGCTCGTGTTGTTTATTCCCGTTATCGGCGGCATTGCGGCTGCCATCGGCTTTTTGGCAGCTTGCATTGCGAGCGTGTGCGGTTCCGGCTTTGGTATCGAGTGGGGCCGTGATCTTTCGCTCAAGGTTGATGACGGCATGGACCGTCCACTCATGCGCTCCACGTCGTTTGGTCTCGGAGTCTTTTCGAGCGTTATTTCGGTCGTGCTCGAGGTTATCGCTGCCATTCCCGTTATCGGTGTAGTGCTTTCGCTGGTGGAGAGCGTGGTAATTGGCGCCGCGGGCTCGTATTCGTATTACGGCTCTTATGCGCTCGAGGCTGCGCTGTTTGGCTCGCTTGGCTTGCTTGTCCTGGCTATGATTGCCACGGCGGTCCTGGGGGTCTTCTTTAAAATGTTCGCCGACATCGCCGTGATGCACTTTGCGGTGACTGGTCGTGTGGAGAGTGCGTTTTCGCTCGACAAGGTCTGGGCGGCGTTTAAGCACAACAAGACCAAGCTGTTCTGCGCTTCGTTTCTTCCCGAGTTTTTGACGGGCCTGGTCGCCAACGTTGTCACCTGGATTCTGACGTTCGTCTTTGGCACCATTGCCTCTGTCGGTATGTATAGCTACTACTACCGTCCTACGGCTATTGAGGCGCTTGTTACCGGCGGTGGCATTACGCTCGTATTGTTCTTGGTGCTGACGGCGTTTGTCACGGTATTTCTCACGGTCTTTGGCAAGATGCTCAAGCACCGTGCCGTTGGCTATTGGGTTGCACGCTATGCAAGCGAATGGGCCGATGAGGATAAGGACGACGTTCTGACTTTTGTATTGCCGTTTGAGAAGAAGTCTGCTCCGGCTGGTTTTAGCGCCGACGCAGCGCCCGTATCCGATTCCGCTGCGGCGCCGGCGCCTGCGCCCGAGCCCGAGCCCGCGCCCGTGCCTGAGCCTGAGCCCGAGCCCGCGCCCATGCCGGAACCGGAGCCCGAGCCTGCACCTGAGCCCGAGCCTGCGCCAAGCTCCGACGAGGACCCGCAGGACGAGTAGCCACGCCGTCTGCCATTTTGGGACGGGTAGAAATGGTAGAAATAGCGCTTGAAGAATGAGCGGGGGCGGACGTTTCGATACGTCCGCCCCCGCTTTGACATCGCGATGCGGCTATGACTGCGAGATGGTCGTGGATCGACTACTCGTTGTGCTTCTCCTCGCGGCGGGCGGCGGCGCGAGCGTCGTGGATGCCCTTGATTGCGGCGTGTCGGGCGGTGCGGGCATCGTGCATGGCGTCGCGGGCCTCGGCGGCCGTGGCCTTGGCAGAGCGCAGTTTGGCTGCCAGGTCGGGGTTGGTCTCGGCGACCGCGGCAATCGTGGGGCCGTCGAGCTCTTCTTGCGTGGGCTCGGCCAAAAAGTCGATGGCATACTGGGCGGCCACCATGGAGCCCTTGGCCAGTACCGACTCGTCAATCTTGTAGAAGCAAGAATGTTGGGCGTACGTGGCGCCAATCTTGGGGTTGCGCGTACCTACAAAGGCGAGCACGCCCGGTACGCGGCGCAGGTACTCCGAAAAATCCTCGCCCGAAAGCGTGCCGCGGTAATGGCCTTGACCGGTGGGGCCCAGGCATTTGATTACTGCCTGGCGGCAGCGCTCGCTCGAGGCGGCATCGTTTTCGACCTTGTAATTGGCGATGGTGTAGTCGGTGAGCTCTGCTTCGGCGCCCAAGGCGGCCGCGGTATGCTCCACGATGCGGCGCATGAGCTCCGGCATTTCCTCGTGGGTCGAATCTCCGTAGGTGCGCACCGTGCCGGCGAGGTAGGCCGTGCCGGCGATAACGTTGCGCGCGGTGCCGCCGTGCAGCTCGCCGACGGTGATGACAGCCGGCTCGTAGGGGCTGATCTCGCGCGAAACGATGGTCTGCAGGGCATTGACGATCTCGGCGGCAACCATAACGGCGTCGTGACCGCGCTGGGGCATGGCGCCGTGGCACGAGGTGCCGCGGACGTCGATGCGGAACCAGTCGGTATTGGCCATGCGCGGTCCGGGCTCGCAGCTCACGGTGCCGGCGTCGACCTCACTCCAGATGTGCGCGGCGTAGGCGCCATCGACGCCGTCGAGCACGCCCGTGCCGATCATGAGTTTGGCGCCCTGGCCGTTTTCCTCGCTGGGTTGGAAGACGATGCGGACTTCGCCGTGGATGTCGTCGGTCATATGGCGCAGGATTTGCAGCGTGCCGAGCATCATGGCGATGTGGCAGTCGTGGCCGCAGGCGTGCATGCAGCCCTCGTTGACGCTGGCAAACTCCTCGCCGGTCTGCTCGGTGACGGGCAGGGCGTCGATATCCGCGCGCAGCAGGATGCGGCGGCGCGGCGTGCCGTCCTCGTGGTAGGCATCCGACGCGGTACCGCGAAGCGTTGCCACCAAGCCGGTCTTGAGCGGACGCTCGTAGGGGATATTCATGGCGTCGAGCTGGTTGGCGATGTCGGAGGTCGTGCGCTCCTCGGCAAGGCTCAGCTCCGGGTGCTTATGGAAGTGCCGGCGCTGCTTGATGATATAGGGTTCAAACTCGGTAGCGATATCTTTGATGGCTGCGGTGACGTCGTCAGCCGCGCGAGCCTCGGTCGCCGCCATAATCTGCTGTGCCTTGGTCTTCGTCATGGTCGATTTGCTCCTTGCTGGGTTGATCGCAAAATCGTACAGGCTCTCTCCAGTATGCCACCTGCCGCTAGGGCTGGTAAAGTTGCCGTTTGCCGCTTGGGGTTTTGTTACAAGGGCGGGGGAGTACACTCGGGGGTGTTGAATTTCCTGCCAGAGATGGGGATGCCCATGCAACATATTGATCGGATTATCCGCTCCAAGAACGTCTTTACCGCGCAAGACGGCATCGATACCGCCCGCGAGCTGGCGATTGCCATCGCAGGCGACCGTATCGTCGCAGTCGGTGCGCCCGATGACGTGATTGCCGCCGCGCCTGCCGCCACGTCGGTTATCGACTACGGCGAGCAGTTTGTCTGCCCAGGTTTCCATGACGCTCATCTGCACTTCTTCCATACCTCGGTCGGCTCCTCGCCGTACATGCTCATGGATATGGGCACGTCCGAGGCTGCGCTGGTGCAGCACGCGCTTGAGTTTTCCAAGGACCTGCCCGATGACGCTTGGGTTGTGACGCAGGGCTGGCGCGACTACCGTTGGGACCCGCCCGAGCATCCTACCAAGGCGTCGCTCGATGCGGCATTCCCCGATCGTCCCTGCGTTATGTATTCGGGCGACGGGCATACGCTTTGGCTCAACAGCCGTGCACTCGAGGCGCTCGGCGTCACGCGCGACAGCGAGCCGCCAGCGGGCGGCAGTTACGACAAGGATGCAAACGGCGAGCTCACGGGTATCGCTCACGAGGCGGCCGCTATGCAGCTGCTTCCGCGCTGTCTTGAATGGCTGGGCGAGGACCGCATTGCAAGCGCTTACGCCGATCAAATGAGGCGTATGGCCGAGCAGGGTATCACCTCGATCTGCGATATGTCGCTCATGCCTATGCCGGGCTGCGATTTTATCCGCGACGATGTCTACGACAAGCTACAGGCAGCCGGCAAGCTGGGCATTCGAGCTCATCTGTTCCCCACGTTGCTGGATGACCAATCGCGCTTAGAAGAACTGCAGACCCGCTACGCGAACAATGCGCTGCTCTCGGCGCCTGGTTTTAAGCAGTTCTTCGACGGCGTCTCGAGCGAACACACGGCCTATCTCACCGAGCCCTATACCAACCCGCGCTTCCCGGGCGACCAGGGCCGTCTGACGGTTCCTGCCGAGCGTATGCGTAAGCTGGTTCTGGCGGCTGCGGAGCGCGGACACACCGTGCGCATTCACGTCATCGGCGACGGTGCCATCCATGCCGCACTCGATATCTTTGAGGAAGCGGCAGGGCTCTACGGCCTGCCCCAGCACGGCCATAACACACTCGAGCATCTGGAGAACCTCCTGCCCGAGGACATCGACCGCCTGCGCAAGCTCAACGTGGTCGCCTCGAGTCAGCCCTGCCATATCACGCTCGACCCGGGTGGTCCGGAGCGCGACCTGGGCTTGGAGCGCAGCCGCATCATGTGGCCGTTTGCGACCTATAAACAGCGCGGCATTCGCCAAGCCTTCGGTACTGACAGCCCTATCACGACCGTTACCAGCATGAACGTGCTCTACACGGCTATCACGCGCCAGGACCCCAAAAGCCACTGGCCCGAGGGCGGCTGGCTGCCGAGCGAGCGTATCGATGCGGCAACGGCTCTGCGCAACTACACCCTGGGCAGCGCCTATGCAGCGGGCGACGAGCAAAACCTCGGCAGCCTGGAACCCGGCAAATACGCCGACCTGGTAGTCCTAGACCAAAATCCACTCACCATCGACCCCCAAGAGCTCCAGGACACCAAAGTTCAGGCCACCTACCTGGCAGGTAACCTAATCTACGAGCGCTAAGTATTCATGTCTTACCGTTAAACGCGGCTCGGTAGCTTATTTTGGGATGGCGCTCGAGCCGCGTTTGTTTGCCAATGGGGGTTCGTTAGGAGCGTCCCCGCCCTGCTTGATCTGGGCGCGGGGCGGAGGCGCCGCTTCCCCGCGCGCTCAATTTGGACAGCAGCAATGCTATCTCTAGGTGTTTTGCATACTTTCCATTACGAATTGCATAAATAGGCTGGGATGTTCTTTCTGATCCTGATGTACCCCCGCCTGGGCCGTGCAAAAAACGGAGTATTCAGCACCGCGAGCTCTGCCGGTGCCGCTGCGGCTGAGTAACGTTACGGAGATTGACGTCATTTTGGGCTCCGGTACGGCGCGAAGTACGCCCATTTGTCCCAACGGGGTCTGCCCACCGACCAAAACCGCCCGCTGAAGGCGTTCTTGGGACCAATAAGGTATGTCCGGCGCGTATGCAGCCACCCTGGCCTGCTGAATACTCCCAAAAATGCACGGTGCTCCCCAGGGGACCCGTGCACGCGGCGAAAACCATTCCCGCATTCCTATTCGCATCGCCATTTTGCTGCGCTGACTTTTCTGAATGCCGGGCTCGAATCAGTTAACCCAGCTCCCGGGGCGGACCGGAGGGCATGAAGTTTGTCGCGAGTTCCGCACGCAAAGGAAAGCACTTAATGTGCTTTCCGTCTTGCGCAGGACTGTAGAGCAGCAAACTTCATGCCCTCCGGTCCGCCCCGGGAGCCACCGCTAAGTTATCCCCCGGCATTCAGAAAATCTAAGTGCCAAAAAATAAGATTTTTTGACTCCGTGTTGTATAACCCGCCATTCGTGGGTACCATTCAACGCGTACGCAAACAAAAAGGGTTAATTCGCGTGGCATAACCGCGCGGCCCAAAAAGGAGGAGACAAGCATGTCGTCTTTGAAGCCGCTTGCAGATCGTGTTCTGGTCAAGCCCGACGAGGCCGAGCAGAAGACCGCTTCTGGTCTGTATATCGCCAGCAACGCTCAGGAGAAGCCGCAGCGCGGCACCATCGTTGCCGTTGGCGCTGGCAAGGTCAACGACAAGGGTGAGCGCATCCCCATGGACGTCAAGGTCGGTGACGTTGTCATCTACGGTAAGTTCGGTGGCAACGAGGTCAAGGTCGACGGCGAGAAGTATCTGCTGATGCGCGCCGACGACATCTACGCCGTCGTCGAGGCCTAGTCTCGTCAGAATCTCTGATTCGTCTTTGAACGCGATCGTCGCATAGGACTCGGAAGCGGCGACGCGAGTCACATTTCTTTTGGAGGATTACTCACCATGGCAAAGAACATTACGTTCAACACCGATGCCCGCGCTAAGCTCGCCAAGGGCGTCAACACTCTGGCCGACGCCGTTACCGTTACCATGGGTCCCAAGGGCCGCTACGTTGCGCTGCAGCGCACGTTCGGTGCCCCGACCATCACCAACGACGGCGTTTCCGTCGCCAAGGAGATCGAGCTCGAGGACAACATCGAGAACATGGGCGCCCAGCTGGTGAAGGAGGTCGCCACCAAGACCAACGACACCGTGGGTGACGGTACCACCACCGCAACCCTGCTCGCTCAGGCCATCGTCAATGACGGCCTGCGCAACGTCGCCGCTGGCGCCAACCCGCTGGCCATCCGTCGCGGCATCGACAAGGCCGTTAACGCCGCCGTCGCCGAGATGAAGAAGCAGGCCAAGCCGGTCGAGACCAAGGAGCAGATCGCTTCCGTCGGTACCATCTCCGCCGGTGACCCCGAGGTCGGCGAGAAGATCGCCGAGGCCATGGAGGTCGTGGGCAAGGACGGCGTCATCACCGTCGAGGATTCCCAGACGTTCGACATCACCATCGACACCGTCGAGGGCATGCAGTTCGACAAGGGCTATGTCTCCGCTTACTTCGTCACGGACAACGACCGCATGGAGGCCGTGATGAAGGATCCGTACATCCTCATCACCGACCAGAAGATCTCCAGCGTTCAGGACATCATGCCCGTTCTCGAGGCTGTCCAGCGCGCTGGCCGTGGCCTGCTCATCATCGCTGAGGACATCGACGGCGAGGCTCTGCCTACCCTGGTCCTCAACAAGATCCGTGGCGCCCTCAACGTCTGCGCCGTCAAGGCTCCGGGCTACGGCGATCGCCGCAAGCGCATCCTCGAGGACATCGCCGTCCTCACCGGTGGCCAGGCTGCCCTGGACGAGCTGGGCGTGAAGGTCGCTGACATCACTGCCGATATGCTCGGTACCGCTAAGTCCGTCACCATCTCCAAGGACAACACCGTCGTCGTCGGTGGCGCTGGCTCCAAGGAGGCCATCGACGCTCGTATCGCTCAGATCAAGGGTGAGATGGAGAACACCACCTCTGACTTCGACCGTGAGAAGCTCCAGGAGCGCCTGGCCAAGCTCTCCGGTGGCGTTGCCGTCATCAAGGTCGGCGCTGCTACCGAGTCCGAGCTCAAGGAGATCAAGCACCGCGTCGAGGACGCCCTGCAGGCAACCCGCGCTGCTGTCGAGGAGGGCATTGTCGCCGGTGGCGGCGTCGCCTTCATGGACGCTGCTCCTGCGCTCGACGCCGTTGAGCTTGACGACCCCGAGGAGAAGATCGGTGTCGACATCGTCAAGAAGGCTCTGACTGCTCCGGTTGCTACCATCGCCAAGAACGCTGGCTTTGAGGGTGCCGTCGTGGTCGACAAGGTTGCCGAGCTGCCCGCCGGCCAGGGTCTCAACTCTGCCAACGGCGAGTGGGGCGATATGATCGAGATGGGCGTCCTCGACCCCGTCAAGGTCAGCCGCGTCACCCTGCAGAACGCTGCTTCTGTCGCCAGCCTGATCCTCATCACCGAGGCCACCGTCTCCGATGTGCCCAAGAACACTCAGCTTGAGGACGCTATCGCTGCTGCTACCGCTGGTCAGCAGGGCGGCGGTATGTACTAAGGCCGATAAGGTCTAGAACTCCCACCGGGAATCCGGGGGCGTGACGGGGCTTCTCTCCGGAACGTCCTCGGTTAGATTGGGTCCCCTTGTCCTGCTCCTTTGGAGCCGCGGACAAGGGGACCTTTTTGTACTGATGTCTTTATTTAATGAGGCGCTTTCCGCTTTGTTTGAATGGTGATGTAAGAGGAAGGGCGCCGAGGAATCAGAGCAGCCCTCTTGCTCGCTCGTCGTAGATTTTATTGAGCTCCGATTGCACGTACTCTTCTTTGAGCTTGGCAATGAAACGCACGTCCGAGAACAGTCGGTAGATGAGTATCGCTGCGCCTCCGAGGTCGAGGCACTCGGGATTCTCTTTGATTAACGCCCGTATGACGCTGCTTGAAGTTGCGATAGTGTCGGACAGGAGGATGATTTTCTTGGTACGTGCTTGGTACATCTCGGTGCAGTAATCTGATCCGTCGTCCTTGAATATCAGCGTGCACCCGTGAAGTGCCGCTATCAACCAGTTGATAAGCGCGGCCATGCCTGCCTGCGCGCCGACCTTCAGTACATCGCCGGTGTTGACGTATTTGGTAAGCGCCTCGGTATGTGTTTTGTCGAGGATGAGATTGGCGAATGGGATCTGTATCCCGCACGGCGTGTACAGGTCTGTGCCGATGTGGATCAGCTGCTTGATTAGAGCAGCCGCGGCGGCATCCGGCTCGCTCACGACGCGTCTTCCCGCCGCAACCAGCATCTCTACAGTCCCAGCGGGCGCCCCAATCTGCGGGTTTTTCCCAAAGGCGTCATAGGAGACCGAGTAGGTTGCGGGAATTCGTGCACCAATACCAAAAACGTTGGTGTCTTTAACGCAGGTGATGCTGTTGGTCATGATGTTAGATGTTCCGAACACGAGACCGAGCACTGGGTCGTGGCCGAGGGTCGCGAACCGGTGGTTTGCGCCCTTGAAGAGTCCGATGTTTTCTGCTTCGTAGCGTGTCGCGTCGTAGGGCACTCCACGTGAACTAAGAATATGATGTTTTGAGGCGAACAGATGGTTCGATTCCCGTGGCATCCTGTCATCGAAACCAGAGAAGACACGACTTTGGAAGTCGTGCAGAGCATGTTCTTTTACGTTGCCCGCTCCGGCACACTCGACCTCCGTCAGTGAGTTGATGATAAGAATGCGGGCGACTTGGAGCATGGTTGCGGCTACGACGAAGGCCGCGTCGGCATCCTGCAGTCGCGTCCGCTCCTTGAACTCCCGGTCGATGTGCTGAAGGTTCTCGCCATACTCGCGGACGGACTTTTCGACTGCCTGCTCGGCCCGGCTCTCGTCAACGGCCATGCATGCCACCCTCGCCGCCATATAGTCGGCAAAGAGCCTGCAGGCATGCTCCTCTTCTTCTGTTACCTGACCGTCTGCCGCCGCGGCGACTTGCAACTGCTCGGCTATGGAGTCCAGCGACACGATGCTAACGTTGTCCAAACAGTCCTTGACTTGGTCGAAGGACAAACCCTCGTCATCCGCGATGACCTGCACCCTCGCCTTGACGTTATTTGGGAGGCCTCCGTCCAGCTTGAGGTAATCGAGACCCTCCTCGAGCCACTTCTGCTCCTCTTGGGAGAAGTCACCGTCGCAGCGCATCAGGAAGCAGAGGGTTGCCACATATGCGTAGATGAAATTGTGTCGCTTCTCTCCCGCAAGGTAGGCGCCCTGCTTGATTCCGTCACGGAAACCCTTGATGCGCGCCCTGCGGAGTCGCGCGGAGAATGAGTTCTCCTTGATGGCATTGATCCCGCCCTCCACGGTCGACGCCGCGTCGGACGCAAGGGACGATGCTCCTTGGGCCAGATTTACGGCGGCACCGATGGCAATTCCGCCTACCGTGTTCGCGGCCCCTGTAATCGTTTTGCCTGCGTCGGACGACGCAATTTGCTCGCCGGCACTCGACATACCTTCCGCAACCGAGCACATGGCGCTGCCGATGGCCTCGGATGCCGAGGTGGCCGTGTCGACGATAACGTTTCCCGCGCCTTCAGCTGCATTCGTGGCGCCTTTGGCGGCGGACTCGATGGCCGCGGATGTGTCTTTTGCTATCTCACCGGCGGCTTGGGCGGCTTGGGATAGAGCTTTCCCGAGATCAAGTTTTGCTGCCAATTTGTTCTCCTGACATACGCGGGTTGCGCAGTGACCTCCTTCATACTACTGCGCGGTGCGGAGCATTTGGTACGTCGGTGGATTGATGATTGCGGAAAATGGGATACTTCATCTTCATTCCGCTTCCGTTTCCACGCCACAAATTACCCTTGGCATACTTGCACGAATGCTCCCTCGTGCTACACTTGCAATTGCTGTTTCAGGGCGGGGTGGAATTCCCCACTGGCGGTAAATCGGGCGGTGCCAAAGGGACACCGTGGCGCAGGCGAGATGCCTGCGACCGAGCCGATGAGTCCGCGACCCGCGTGTGCGTTGGTTCGCATGCCGGCTGAACTGGTGAGATCCCAGTACCAACGGTTAGAGTCCGGATGAAAGAGGCAGGTGATCTTATGTCTGAACAGTCGCAGCATATCCATTTTGAGAACACGAATAGGTGGAGCACCAAACAGCTCGTTACCATGGCGCTGATGTGTGCCTTGGGCGCGTTGTTTATGTATGTGCAGCTACCCATCCTTCCTTCGGCGCCGTTTTTGACGTATGACCCGTCGCTGGTGCCGGCGATGGTGTGCGGTTTTGCGTATGGCCCTGGCGCCGGCACTGCTGTTGCCGCCATGGCGATCGTTATCCATGCGCTCACCACGGGTGACTGGGTCGGCGCGCTTATGAACCTGGTGGCTACGCTGGGTTATATTCTGCCCGCGGCTATCGTCTACCAGAAGATGCATACCTATAAGGGTGCCGTGATTGGTCTGGTGCTCGGCGTTATTGCCGCTACGGTGCTTTCTATGGTCGCAAACCTTACCATTGGTGTTTGGTTCTGGTATGGCTCGGTCGATGTGATCGCCCCGCTCATGATTCCTGCCGTGCTGCCGTTCAACCTTATCAAGACCGTCCTTAACTCGGTGTTGACGCTGGCGGTGTACAAGGCGGTCTCTAATCTCATCACGCCCAAGAAGGACCAGGTCAAAGGCCGCGCATGATTGAGTGTCGGGGCGTTTCCTTTAGCTATGACGGTGCCGTACCGGCACTCGACGGCGTCGATCTGAACATCGAAGACGGGGAGTTTTTCTGCATCCTCGGTGGCAATGGGTCGGGCAAGTCAACGTTTGCCAAGCATCTGAATGCACTGTTGCAGCCCGATGCGGGCACGGTACGCATCAACGGCATGGATGCGTCCGACCCCGAGCTGGTCTACGACATTCGTTCGACCGCGGGCATGGTATTCCAAAATCCCGATGACCAGCTGGTGGCAACGCTTGTCGAAGATGACGTTGCGTTTGGTCCCGAAAACCTTGGCGTGCCATCGGCGCAAATTGCGCAGCGTGTACGCGAGGCGCTGAAGGGCGTGGGGCTGGTGGGCTTTGAGCGCCATGAGACCCATGCACTTTCGGGTGGTCAAAAGCAGCGCGTGGCGCTCGCCGGTGTGCTCGCCATGGAGCCGCGCGTGCTCATTTTGGACGAGGCATCCTCGATGCTCGATCCGCGTGGGCGCAAGGGCCTTATGAAGGCCTGCCACGCGCTCCACGATCGCGGTATGACCATCGTGATGATCACGCACTTTATGGAAGAGGCAGCTGAGGCCGATCGCGTTGCGCTCTTCCAGGCGGGCCGCGTTGCCATGCTCGGCACGCCCGACGAGATTTTGACGCGGGCGGACGAGCTCGCGCAGCTCAACCTGGACATGCCGGCGTCGTGCTGCCTGGGCATGGCACTTCGTGCGAAGGGCGTGCCCGTTCGCGCGCAGGTGCGCGAGGCGGATATGGTTGCCGAGATTGCGCAGACATATGCCGACCGGAGTGGGGAAGACGCCGCGGGGCGGCCTTCTGCATCCGATTCTCGTGTGCTTGACAACGCCTCCTCTGCAACCGATGGGACAGCCGTGTCGGAGCCCGTCATCGAGATTTCGCACCTCTCGCATAGTTACTCGCTGAGTGCTCGCGAGCGCCGTCGATGGCGCAAGCGCTCGGCCACTGCGGGCAAATCGAATAAACAGGCTCTCTGGGGAAACGACCCCAGCAGCCCGTGGGCGCTGCGCGATGTATCGCTGACGGTGCGTCGCGGCGAGTTCCTGGGCTTAGCAGGTCATACCGGTTCGGGTAAGTCGACGCTGGTCCAGCATCTCAACGGCCTGATCCGTCCCCAGGAGGGATCCGTTCGCGCGTTGGGGCTCAATCTGTCAAACAAGAAAGACGCCGCCGCGGTTAAGGCTAAGGTCGGCGTGGTGTTTCAATATCCCGAGCGTCAGCTGTTTGCCGAAACCGTGACGCAGGACGTGGCGTTTGGCCCGCACAACCTTGGCTTGCCGCAAGATGAAGCCGACCGTCGCGTCGAGTCGTCGCTCTCGCGCGTGGGCCTCGACCTTTCCACGGTCGGCGACAAGAGTCCCTTTGAGCTTTCGGGCGGTCAGCAACGGCGTGTGGCATTCGCCGGTGTGCTCGCCATGGAGCCCGAAGTCCTGGTGCTCGATGAACCCATGGCGGGGCTCGATCCGGCTGCGCGCAGGGATTTCCTTGAGCTTATCGATCGACTTCACCGCGATGGCCTGACCGTTGTCATGGTTTCGCATAGTATGGACGACCTGGCCAACTGCTGCGACCGCATCGTCGTGATGAACGAAGGTACGGTGTTTGCCGAGGGCACGCCCGCTCAGGTGTTTGCGCATGCCGATGAGCTCAAGTCGATCGGCTTGGGCGTACCTGCTGCTCAGCGCATGGCGTTGGCGCTCGCGGAGGCGGGCGTGCCGCTGCGTTGCGGCGGGCTCTATACGGTTGAGTCGCTGGCAGACGAGTTGGTGGACCTGCTAATCGGTCGCTCGGACGGTCCTTCTAACGTCGCGGACATTGCTAAATCCAAGACGGTCGCGCGAGAGGAGGGCTGCTAATGGAGGCGTTTTCGTTTGGCAGCTACTATCCCGGCGATAGTGCGATCCACCGCCTGGACCCGCGAACTAAGTTGCTCTTGGGCTTTGTGTTTCTGATCACGACGCTCACAGTCAGTGGCTTCCGCGGACTGGCCCCGGTCGCAATCTTCGTTGTCCTGATCTATACCGTGTCCCGGGTGCCGTTGCGCCGGGTCCTATCATCGATGGCACCATTGCTGGCGATTGTCGTGGTGGTCGCAGTGCTCAACCTGTTTTCCGACCAGAGCGGGCGCATTCTGTGGCAGCTTGGCTTTTTGCAGATAAGCGAGGGCTCGCTGCATTCCGCCGCCTTTATGGCGTGCCGCCTGAGCTTGATGATGGCCGGCATGAGCGCCATTACGCTCACCACGCCCACGCTCGACCTCACCGCGGGCTTTGAGCGTCTGCTCGCACCGTTTGCGCGTGTGGGACTTCCTGCACACGAGCTCGGCATGATTATGGGTATCGCGCTGCGCTTTATGCCGCAGTTTGCCACCGAGATGAAGCAGACGGCCGATGCGCAGGCGAGCCGCGGTGCACGCGTGACGGGCGGTCCGCTCGGCGGCGTGCGTATGCTCGGCAGTGTGGCGATCCCGCTGTTCACGGGTGTGTTCCGCCATGCCGAGACGCTGTCTGCTGCCATGGATGCACGCTGCTATCACGGCGAGCAGGGCCGCACGCGCCTGCATGCGCTTGCATTTCGCCGCGGGGATGCGCTGGCTGCGGTGGTGACGGCGCTGCTGCTCGCGTGTGTCATCGTCATCAACCTTCAACTTATTTAGGCGCGATTCGAGCGCAAGAAAGGGGTCCCTATGACCGACAACGACCGCACAGCTCAGCTTGAGCGCGCCTGCTCGTATCTCAGGCGCATTCCGGCGTGGTATCTGGCCACGACCGATGTGGCCGACGGGCATCAGCCTCGCGTGAGGCCGTTTTCGTTTGCCATGGTCGATGAAGGTAAGCTGTGGTTTTGCACGTCGCGCGACAAGGATGTGTGGGTGGAGCTGAGTGCGAATCCCAAGTTTGAGCTCTCGGGCTGGAAGCCGGGGGAATGTTGGATCGTATTGACCGGCGAAGCCGCACTTGAGGATGACGCAGTTGCGAGCGACAAGGTGCGTCAAGCGGGTTTTAAGCACATGGTGGGCATCGGCGAGGAACACGAGAGTGCCAACGACGGCCGCCTTGCTTTCTTTTCGGTCCGCAACATTGCCGCGCGCTTCTGTGATATCGACGGCAGCGAGGAGCGCCTGGAGCTCTAGCTCACACCAACCAGGCTCTCAAACTGGCTAGTACAGGAGGAAACGTGGACGGATTGAATACGGTTTTGGAGTATCTGACGTCGGTGCCGGCGTGGTATCTGGCGACGAGCGTGGACGGGCAGCCACATGTGCGTCCGTTCTCGTTTGCACAGATTCAGGACGGCAAGCTGTGGTTTGTGACAGCGCGCACTAAAGATGTGTGGCAGGAGCTGCTGCAAAACCAGCGCTTTGAGGCCACGAGTTGGTGGCCGGGCCATGGCTGGCTCATCTTGCGCGGGCGCGCTGGCTTGGATGACCAGGCCGCTCCCGATATGCGCGAGGCGGGATGGAACCATCTTGAGCGCTTGAGCGAGCACTATGAGGGGCCTAACGACCCCACGCTCGTCTTCTTTAGCGTGGAGGAACCCGAGGCCTTTATCTGCAACCATGACGAATGGGTGCCGGTCGAGCTCTAAACGAGTCTCTCAACAAGCTTCGACAATTCAAATTCTCGCATGTAGCGGGCCCCACATTGCAACGTCACCGTAAGGCGCACTGGGTAATATGGGGCCCGCATTTATTTGTCAATTCCTTCAAGCGAATGTGTCGGGAATGTTTCAATGCATGAATATGCAAGCTATTTACGTATTCATGCATCTTTTGGTGCTAAAGTTTCAACCCACTTCATAACGACCGCTGCGAAATGCGCATTGGTGCATAACTGCAGACAAGGAGTCTGATATGTCTTTAAAGGTTGGAATCGTCGGTGCGGCTGGATATGCCGGCGCCGAGCTCATTCGCCTCGTCCTCGGTCATCCCGAGTTTGAACTTATTGCCATTACGTCCAACGCCGATGCCGGCCAGCCGCTGTCCGCGGTGTATCCGAGCTTTGCTGGCGTGAGCGATCTGGTTTTCACCACGCATGACGCCCCCGAGCTCAAGAGCTGCGATGCGGTTTTTCTTGCCGTGCCGCACACGGCTGCCATGGCACAGGTGCCCGCGCTGCTTGCATCGGGCGTCTCCTGTTTTGATCTTTCGGCCGACTACCGTCTGAACGACGCGTCCGTCTTTGAGACATGGTATGCCGCCGAGCACACGAGCCCCGAGCTGCTCAAGACCCGCGCCTTTGGTCTGCCCGAGCTGTTCTGCCAGGATTTGGAAACCGCTGCATCCGACCACGCCGACGGCAAGCCCGTGCTGGTCGCCTGCGCCGGTTGCTATCCCACCGCAACGAGCCTTGCCGCCGCGCCTGCCGTGCGCGCCGGCTGGGTTGCCCAGAGCGGCCCCGTGATCGTCGATGCCATCAGCGGTGTGACGGGTGCTGGCAAGTCCTGTAACGCCCGCACGCATTTTTGCAGCGCGGACGAAAACCTGGAGGCCTATGGCGTGGGCAAGCATCGTCACACGCCCGAAATCGAGCAGATCTTGGGTCTAACCGATCGTGTCGTCTTTACCCCGCACCTGGCACCGCTCAAGCGTGGTCTGCTTTCCACGGTGACAATGCCGCTCGCTCAACAGGCTCTCGATACTCTGGCTCTTGAGGACGTCGTCGACTACTACAAGCAGTTCTATGCCGGTCGCACTTTCGTGTGCGTGCTCGATGCCGGCCAGCAGCCCAAGACGGCTTCGGTCGTCGGCACCAACGCCGCCCAGATCGGCCTTGCACTCAACAAGCGCGCGGGCGTGCTGGTGGCGACGGGCGCCATCGACAATCTGTGCAAGGGCGCTGCGGGCCAGGCGGTCCAGTGCGCCAACATCGTCTTTGATTTTGACGAGCGACGAGGCTTGCCCACAGTGGCGTGCCCGGTGTAGCACATTCGATTGTTAACGATTTGGTAGTCGGGCATCGAGTGGGGCGCCACTTTTAAGCTGGTCTCATGATCATGACTGGCATGGCGCACCAACCGATGCCCGTTTTTTGTTTGATATAAGGAGTCGTAAAGACAATGAATGCAGAGCAGTTCGATATCAAGATTCGTGCCGTAGAGGGCGGCGTTACGGCGGCGGCCGGCTTTAAGGCAGCAGGCATCCATGCCGGATTCCGCAAGAACCCTGAGCGCCCGGATTATGCTCTCGTCGTGCCCGATAAACCCTGCCCCGGCGCCGGCGTGTTTACCACCAACCGCTTTTGCGCGGCGCCTGTCCAAGTGAGCCGTGCCAATCTGGGCGGCGCCGACAAGGGCTACGGCATCATCGCCGGCGTTTCGGTCAACTCTGGCAATGCCAACGCCGCCACGGGCGAGACCGGTCTTGCCTGCGCGCGCGAGACGTGCAACATTGCCTCGCAGGTTATCGGTTGCGAGCCCCAGCAGATTTTGGTTGCCTCCACGGGCGTCATTGGCCAGATTCTGACGATTGACACGTTCGAGACTGCCGTTCCTGCCGCCTACGAGGCGCTCTCCGCCCACGGTGGCGCCGATGCCGCTTGCGCCATCATGACGACCGACACGCATTCCAAGGAATATGCCGTGTCCTACGTCAGCGATGCCGAGGGCCATGCGGGCAATGTCTATACGGTGGGCGGCATGTGCAAGGGCTCGGGCATGATCATGCCCAACATGGCCACCATGATCGCGATCATCACGACCGATGCCCCCGTCGAGCCGGCGGCGCTCCACGCCCTGTTGCTTTCGATCGTCAAGCAGACCTTTAACAAGGTAACGGTCGATTCCGATACCTCGACCAACGACACCTGCATCATGCTTGCCTCCGGCGCCGCTGCCGCAGATGCCGAGCCTATCGTCGAGGGCTCCGATGCTTTTGACGAGTTGGCATTTGCCGTGCACGAGGTGTGCGAGAGCCTGGCGCGCAACATCGCCGCCGATGGCGAAGGCGCATCCAAGCTCGTAACGGTCAATGTCACCGGCGCCCTCAACGACGAAGAGGCGGATATTGCCGCCCGTGCCGTCGCCAACTCGCCGCTCGTCAAGACCTGCATCGCCGGTCACGACTGCAACTGGGGCCGCGTTGCCATGGCGCTGGGCAAGTGCGGCGTGAAGTTTAATCAGGAAGACGTTTCCATCGACATGATGGGCATGCCCGTCTGCCGTGACGGCCTGACCGTTCCCTTTGACGAGGATGAGGCGCTGCGTCGCTTTGAGGCGCCCGAGATCGTGATCTCGGCCGACCTGGGCGCAGGCGACGCGGCAACGACCGTGTGGACCTGCGACCTCACGCATGAGTACATCTCCATCAACGGCGACTACCGTTCCTAGATTCCAGGCACGCTGTGCATCTTGCCGCGATTGCAGACAGCGGAGCACGGCGCGATAGCGATACGAAAGACGAGGCAGATTATGAAATTCGCACGCGATTGTCGTTCGAGCGAATCCAACGAAGCAACCGCGCAGCTGCTGTTCGAAGCGCTGCCGTGGATTAAGAACCTGACCGGCAAGACGGTTGTTATCAAATATGGCGGAGCCGCCATGGTCGACGAGCAGCTGCGCCGCGACGTGATGAGCGACATCGTGCTGCTCAAGATCATCGGCATGCGCCCTGTTATCGTGCACGGTGGCGGCAAGGCCATCAACGAGGCGCTTAGCCACTACGACATCCCCGTCGAGTTTAAGAACGGCCAGCGCGTGACCACGCCGGCGACCATGGATATCGTGCGCGAGGTGCTGGGCGGCAAGGTTAACCAGGAGCTGGTCGCGGCGCTCAACCATCACGGCAACCTGGCCGTGGGCGTTTCGGGCAGCGATGCCGGTACGCTCATCGCCGAGCCGCTCGACCCCGAACTCGGCCGCGTAGGCAAGGTCACGCACGTCAACACCGACTATATCGAGCGCCTGCTCGATAGCGAGTACATCCCCGTCATCGCTACCGTCGCGGCGGGGGAGGACGGCGGCTTCTTCAACATCAACGCCGATACCGCCGCCGGTGCCGTTGCGGCGGCGCTGCATGCGCATAAGGCGATCTTTTTGACCGACGTCGACGGCCTGTACAAGGACTTTAGCGACAAGGATTCACTTATCTCCAATCTGACGCTCGACGAGGTCAATGAGATGCTCTACGGCGGCGAGGTCGATAAGGGCATGATTCCCAAGCTGCGTGCTGCCGTCGATGCGCTTGCCGGAGGCGTATTTCGCGCTCACATCATCAACGGTACCACGCCGCATTCGCTGCTGCTGGAGCTGCTGACCGATGCCGGCGTCGGTACCGTGATCCATTCCACCGAGACGGCTTACGAGTTCGATACACATCCGCATCCGCTTTCGACGTTTGCTGCGCGTTTGACCGAGAACCTCGACGAGGTCGAGAAGCTTCAGACGGTCTAGCCGACCCGCAGCCGCCCCATTCCTGCACCCATAGGCCTGCGCCGTCCGGCGTTCAACGAAAGGCATCCCATGTCACTTGCAGCACAACAATCGCTCGAATCCCACTACGTCATGCACACCTTTGGCCGCTCTCCGGTTGAGTTTGTCGAAGGCTACGGCATGAAGCTCACCGGCGACGATGGTCGCGAATACCTCGATTTTCTTGCAGGTATTGGCGTGTGCAGTTTGGGCCACGGCAACCCAGCAGTGCTGTCGGCGCTCGAGGCTCAGACCAAGAAGCTCTTGCATGTCTCCAACTATTTCTACATCGAGCAGCGCGGCCAGGTCGCGGCGCTGCTGTCCAAGCTCGCTAACGATGATGCGGATGGTGTGCGCGTGCTTGCCGACGCGATTACCGCTGGCGACGAGACCACGGCGGCGGCGCTTGGCGCTCCGGCTGCGGGCGAGCAGGTGTGGGAGACGTTCTTTGCCAACTCCGGCGCCGAGGCTAACGAGGGCTCGATGAAGCTCGCGCGTCTGTACGCCAAGCGGGCCGGTAACGGCGGCAATACCATCGTGTGCATGCGCGGCGGTTTCCACGGCCGTACGCTCGAGACCATTGCCGCCACCATGCAGGATTGGCTGCAGGACAGCTTCCGTCCTCTGCCGGGCGGCTTTGTGGCCTGCACGCCCAACGACGTCGACGAGCTGCGTGCGATCTTTAAGCAGCTGGGAAGCGAGATCTGCGCTGTGATGCTCGAGCCGATTCAGGGCGAAAGCGGCGTGCACCCTATGACCGAGGAGTTTATGGCGGCGGCGCGCGACTTGGCGCACGAGGTGGGCGCCGTGCTTATCGCCGACGAGGTCCAGTGCGGTATCTTCCGCTCCGGCAAGCCGTTTGCATTCCAGACCTATGGCGTGGAGCCCGACATCATGAGCCTTGCCAAGGGCATTGCCGATGGCGTGCCCATGGGCGCCGTGGTGGCCAAGAAGGAGATCGCCGATGTCTTTAAGCCCGGCGACCATGGCTCAACTTTTGGCGGCAGCTGCTTGGCCGTCGCGGCGTGCGCCGCGACGCTCTCCGCGCTCGTGCGCGGCGATTATGCCGACCACGCTGCCAAGGTAGGCGCCTATATGGAGGCAAAACTCGCCAAGTTACCGCATGTTACCGATGTGCGCGGTCGCGGCTTGATGCTCGGCTGCGACCTGGATGATGCCGCGGGCGACGCGCATGATGTTGTTGCCCGCGCGCTGGCCGCCGGTGCCGTGATTAACGCTACGGGTGCCCATACGCTGCGTTTCCTGCCGCCGCTCGTCTGCGAGGAATCCGACGTGGACAGTCTGATCGAGATCCTGTCGGGTGTCTTGGGCTAACGCGGCGCAATAACTCAATTTTGACCGGGTTCCGGACTGCGGACGTGCCATATGCGGCACGATTCGGCGGTCTGGAGCCCGTTTTGCCTTAGATTTGCTAAGGCAGGGAGACCTGCTGGTCAAAAAACATCAAATATGAGTACTGCTACCGATTTGGTGGCAGCAATTTTGGACTAATAAGGCCAGATAGCAAGTCGAAATGGCGATGAATGCACGATTTTGATCCAGCTGTTAGTCTTTATAATGGACATATGCTGCGTAACTTAAGCAAATACTATCTTTTTATATGTTGTAAGCAAGGTAGCAGTACTCATTTTTGCCATTTTTTGGCCACGACCTTTGTGACAGACGTGCTGGCGGGTTCGAATCCCTCTGCGATGGGCCAAAAAAGAAAGGCCCCCATAGCTGGGAGCCTATCAAATCAGTGGTGGGCGATGAGGGATGTCCGCGTGCGGCTGGCGCCGCCCGCGCCCCGCTTCGTCGCTCCGCTCCTCGCGTGCTGCGCTGGAAAACGCTTCGCGTTTCCTCAGCTCCGCACCCTTGCGGGTTCGAATCCCATGCGCTGAGCCCGAAAAAGAAAGGCCTCCAGTGATGGAGGCCTAACAAATCAGTGGTGGGCGATGAGGGATGTCGCGTGCGGCTGACGCCGCCCGCTCTCGCTTCGGGCCTACGGCCCTCGCGTGCTGCGCTGGAAAACGCTTCGCGTTTCCTCAGCTCCGCACCCTTGCGGGTTCGAATCCCATGCGCTGAGCCCGAAAAAGAAAGGCCTCCAGTGATGGAGGCCTAACAAATCAGTGGTGGGCGATGAGGGATTCGAACCCCCAGCCTTGTGCGTGTAAAGCACCTGCGCTAACCGTTGCGCCAATCGCCCGTGCGGAGAGAGTATAGCAAAATAATCGCCCCATTCACCTCATATCCATTAAAGGTAATCGGCGCGTGTCGGCGCCCTTGATTATCAACTTCATCCGAACACTTCCCACATTCATCCGTACATGTACGG
>CATWBO010000006.1 GCA_958349055.1 uncultured bacterium | reverse complement strand
AGCTGCGGGAACGGCTCATCTGCTCAATGTGTTCGGCTGAGATCGGAAATCAACCGCAATCGCATGCTCGTTGCCTTTTGCGCTGGCAGATGCGTCACTCGAGAATTTGCGCCCCGGGATCCGGCTATCTTCCCGTAACATGGTGTTACAGAAGCACCCCTTACGACAAGGAGGCTCACATGCGAACGCAAATCCATGACAACTCAATCGACCACGGCCGCGCGTGCTCGCTCTCCCACGGAACATGGCGCCGCGTGGGCGCAAAACTCGCCTGCGCGGGGGCCTGTGTGCTCATGGCCGGCCAGCTGCTGCTGCCGAGCGTGGCGCTCGCCGCCGACTGGGTCAACGTGGGCGGCACGCAGTACGACGCGGGCACCGCTGCCGGCGACGAGGCAGGAACCTGGTCTTGGGATGGCGCTAACGACATGAAGCTCAACGGCTACGACGGCGGCTCCATCGGCGCCAAGGGCAACCTTACCATCGGCGTGACGGGCACCAACACCGTCACGGCCGACGCCGGGCAGAGCGCCATTGCTGTTAAGAACGGTAACCTTGCCATTACCGGCGACGGCACCCTGAATGCGACGGGCCAGAACGATGTAATTACAGCGTCGGGAGACGGCAGGACCGGCGGCGATGTGACCATCAGCGGCGTCAGCGTCAACGCGACGGCTTCGGGTGCAGCGGAAAACGTGGCGGGCATTCGCGCGACGGCCGGCAGCGTGACAATCGATAAGGGCGCTGATGTCAAAATCGAGGCGAAATCGGCTGAAGGATCTTGGCGTCCAATGGAGATCATCTGCGGTATCCATGCTGATAACATTCCAAACAGACACGCTGCCCAGGAAGGCGAGCAGGAAGAGCCGGATTCCGCTTATGAGCACGGCGGCGATGTCACCGTCGATGGCGCCAGTCTGTCGATTAAGACTGGCGATGCCTCGTGGGCTTCCATGTGCATCAATACGTTTGGTATCAAGAAGAATACCCTCATGAAAATCGTTAACGGAGCCGATGTCACGCTTTCGGCTGGTAGTGCGGCTTCGCTCTCGGCGGGTATCAGCGCACGCTCGCAAGCCGGTGCGGTGTGGATGCTTGTCGAGAAGTCGAACCTCACGTCTCGAAGCCTGTCTGCCGCAAGCGGCATCGACGCCGATCGCAATCAAAGTTTTGGAATCATGGCAGAGGCAAATACCAGGTTTGAAACGCCTCGTATCCAGATTTTCAAATCGAAGATTGAGGCTTCGGGCGCGACTGCGGGAATCTATGCGATCAACCGCAACGGCGCGAATGCGACCCTGTACCATGCCGCGATGATCGATTTACGAGGGAACGCGATGATTACGACTCCGACGGACGGTGCCGTGCGCGATGTGAAGAAGGTTGTCGATACGGGGCAATGGCCTAGTTCCCAGAGCGGGCAGGTCATCGGTGTTGCCGGTTCGTCTGCGATTTCGGATATCGTCGGTTCTGCCGAGGTCGCCCATGATGTGGCGATTGATTTTGGAGACGGGCAGGAGCCGGACCCAACGCCGGACCCCGAGCCGGCTCCGGAGCCCGATCCCATGCCCAATCCCGAGCAGAAGCCTGACCTCAAACCCGTAGACAAGGACGCAAAGACCACCAAGACCGTTACGACCAAGACTGCAGCTGGGGCCAAAAACGCTTCCGGCGCCCTGGCCGCCACGGGCGATAGCGCCGCGACGACGGCGGCAGCCCTCGGCATTGCCGGTGCGTCCGTCATCGGCGCCGGCTTCGTCGCGTCCAAGCGCCGCAACCGCTAGCGCAAGCTTTCATAGTCATTTTCAGCCGCCGCGTGGGCATGAGTGTCCTCGCGGCGGCTCTTTGTATTTCCGCAGGTAGATGCCTAGGTTCGCATCTACGAACCTAGGCGTACAGAGCTGTTTGGCGCATCTTGGTTGTACAGGACCACCGCAAAGGGGACAGGCACCTTTGTGGTGGTGCAGCCTTTCGACCAAGGAGGCCGTTATGAACGGAAGCCACTTTGATAAGCAGACCCAGCGCGAGCGCACCTGTTCGCTGGTTCACGGTACTTGGCGCTGCGTGGGCGCCAAAATCGCTTGCGCCGGTGCGTGCGCGCTTATGGTTGGTCAGCTGCTACTGCCGAGCGTGGCGCTTGCGATCGAGTGCGCCGATCCTGTCGCTGCGGCGGGCGAGGTTGCCGCAGCTCCGGCGACGCCGACGGTTGCGGAGGATGCGGCCGCAACGACCACACCAGCTGCTTCGACCGCGCCTGCAACCGATGCTGCTCCGGCGGCGCAAGCCACCGTTGAGCCTCAGCAGACGGCCCCGACTGGCGCCACCGATGAATCCAACGATGCGGCACCCGCTGAACAAAATACTCCCAGCGACAACGCCGCCACGCCAGCGAATGACGCCATCATGCCCTGCGGCGTGACCGACGTTGCTGGTGGCAGCGGCGTTAGGGTCAATACGACGGTGCGGAATAATTACACCGACATCAAGAAAGAAGAAACGATTGAGTATGTGAAGGGGACTGCCCTTGTAGATGGAGACCAGTCTGCTCTCGATGGTAGCGCTTTGACTTTTATCGGCCTGGGGGACTTGATCGTCCATGCGGCGTATGACAGTGCGAGCAATAAAACAACGCTTACCCTGGATATCAGCAAGATTCAGAGACAGAAGGAGGAGCAGAAGTACTTTACGGAGTACAAGGAGAATAAGTCCAAGATGACGACCACCTATGATGGATCCAAGCTTACGTATACGGGTACAGAGCCCGGGAATATCATCATCGGTGATCCGGACGACGCCTTTAAAGGAGACACCGAGGCGACCGGGAAACCCACTATTAACGAGATCCGGGATGACTACTACACCCGCACCCATGTCTACGAGAGGGCGTGCCTTGTTATCCCGGCAGCGGAATCAGAATCGGAATCCATCTCCTTTGCCAATGTTCAGAATACGAACTTCAATTGGCAGCTGGATACTGGTCCGCAGGCGACGGCAGGTGTCCCTAACTACGATGCAGATAAATACGAAATCGCTTATGAATGCTGGCAGGAATTTGAAAACAACGAACCCGTTGCTGCCTGGTATTCCGATAACGGCTCACATGGTTCCCTGCCGACTATTACAAAGTTTAAAAGCGGGAAAGAGTACGTGTATTCTCTTATGCTGAAGCCAAAAGACGGATATTCCTTCAGCGATGAAACCGTTGTTACCGTAAACGGGGAAACCGTAAAGTCGAGTCTAAGCGGAGAATTCCTGTATGTCCCTGCTATTAAAACAATTACGATGCCTGCTTCGTCGGAAAACGAAGCTCTTGAGAATCTAAACGTCAACGATGTGAAAATCGACTACGCGCCCGGCGAGGCGCCGCGTGCGACCGCGACGATTCCTGCCGCCGATGCCGATAAGTATGAGATCGCCTATGAGTGCTGGGAAGAGATGGATGGCAGCGACCCTGCGGAGCTCAAGCCCGTTGCCTTCTGGTATTCCGACCCCGCAAAGTACGCGCCGGGCATGAAGAAGATTGACCACTTCGAGGAGGGCAAGTTCTACATGTACTCCGTTGAGCTGAGGCTCAAGGGCGACAATACCGTGGGCAATGACTGCATGATGTACGTCAACGGCCATTGGACGCACCACATCAAGACCGTCAACGGTGTCTTCGCGCCAAACGCTGACAATATGCTGTGCGAGCAGCCGATCGACGAATGGCGGGCCATCAACGTTATCGAGATCAACGGCGCCACGACCACCTTCAAGGCGGGCGATAGGCCGGTCTTTACGGCGAATGTTCCGATGGGTTCCAACTCCCTTCCTCAGTGTGAGTTCTGGACGGGCAGCGATGGCAGCGAAGTGAACTCTCAGAAGTTCTGGGATCAGAACATCACGAATCACATCGACGTCTTTAAGCCCGGCGTGACCTATCGCTACGGTATCTACCTCAAGTCCGCGCGCGGCTTCTACTTTACGCCCGACACCAAGCTGGTGATCAACGGCCAGGAGTGCAGCTACCAGGTTGCGGATAGCGTATCCGATGAGGACAGCGGCTGGATCTACACCCTGTGGCTCAACACCGATCTGACCTTTACGCCTGAAGCCACGCCGACTCCCGATCCGCAGCCTACGCCGGATCCCAATCCGACACCGCAGCCTGGGGTGAAGCCCGCGGCCAAGCCCGAGGTGAAGCCCGCGGCCAAGCCGGCCACGACAACCGCCACGATCAAGACGGTTGAGAAAACCACGCAGGCCAAGAAGGGCGATGCTGTCCTGGCTACCACGGGGGATACCACTGCGATGACGGTCGCCGCCCTAGGCATCGCCGGCGCAACCGTAGCCGCCGCCGGCATCGCCGCGACCAAGCGCCGCAAGCGTTAGGTTTTGGTGGTAGCGCCTATCCTCGGCTTTTACAAAATCTCAATCTGTAACACCAAGCCAGATATTTGGGCTCCAGGTGTTACAGATTGAGATGAACTGTTCGGCTGCCAACCTAACGTCTCGATCTGTAACACGTAGCGAGGAATTTGGCCTCTAACTGTTACAGATTGAGACAAAGCGGGAGTGGCTGGAGCAATATCTCGATCTGTAACAACTACGGGGCTCAACGGGGCCTACCTGTTACAGATTGAGACAAACGTCGGAATCGGTTCGCCGGCCAGGCTCCAAACCGCCACAAAGGCGCCTGTCCCCTTTGTGGCGGTCGGGCGGCCGGCGTAGAAAAAAGTCCCCGCCGGGCGTGTGCTCGACGGGGACTTTGCCGTTTGATGGCTAGCGCTGTGGGTGATTACTCGCCCAGCAGGCTCTTGGTGATGGAAGCGGCAGCCTTCTTGCCGGCGCCCATCGCCAGAATGACCGTAGCGGCACCGGTGACGATGTCGCCGCCGGCCCAGATACGGGGATCGGTGGTCTGGCCGGTCTCCTCGTCGGCAACGATGTAGCCCCACTTGTTGAGCTCCATCTTGCCGCCGATCTTGGCAGCGAAGGGGTTGGCGTTGGTGCCGATAGCCGAGATCGCGACATCGCAGGGGATCTCCTCGATGGCGCCCTCGATGGGCACCGGGCGACGACGGCCGGACTCGTCAGGCTCGCCGAGCTCCATCTTCTGGACCTTGACGGCGCACACGGAGCCGTCCTCGCCAGCGACAAACTCGAGCGGGGAAACGAGTGGCAGAACCTCGACGCCCTCGGCCTTAGCATGGTGCAGCTCGGCGCGACGGCAGGGCATCTCGTCCTCGGTACGGCGGTAGGCGATAATGGCGTGCTCGGCGCCCAGGCGCTTGGCGGTACGGACGGCGTCCATAGCCACGTTGCCGCCACCAAAGACGACGACGTTCTTGCCGTGCTTGGTGGGGGTGTCGTACTCGGGGAACTTGTTGGCCTTCATCAGGTTCACGCGGGTGAGGTACTCGTTGGCGAAGAAGACGTTGGGCAGGTTCTCGCCGGGGACGTTGAGGAACTTGGGCAGGCCAGCGCCGGTCGCCACGTAGATGGCGTCGAAGCCCTGCTCGAACAGCTCCTCGGCCGTAGCCATGTTGCCCACGACGGAGTTGTACTCAAACTTGACGCCCATGTCCTCCAGGCCGTCAATCTCGCGCTTGACGACTGCCTTGGGCAGACGGAACTCGGGGATGCCGTAGACCAGCACACCGCCACCGGTGAAGAAGGCCTCGAAGACAGTGACGTCAAAGCCGTTACGGGCGAGCTCGCCGGCGCAGGTGATGCCGGACGGGCCGGAGCCGACGACGGCGACCTTCTTGCCGTTCTTGGGGGCCATCTTGGGCGTGGAGGCGAGTTCGGGGCGGTCACCCAGGAAGCGCTCGAGCTGGCCGATGGCCACGGGCTCGGACTTCTTGCCACGGATGCACTTGCCCTCGCACTGGTTCTCCTGCGGGCAGACACGGCCGCAGATGGCGGGGAGCATGGAGTCCTCGCGGATGGTATCGAGAGCGCCGCCGAAGTCCTTCTCGCGGATCTGCTCGATAAAGCGGGGGATGTTGATGTTGACGGGGCAGCCCTCAACACAGAACGGCTTCTTGCAGTTGAGGCAGCGCTCGGCCTCGGCCAGCGCCATCTCCTCGGTGAAGCCCTTGTCGACGGGGCGGAAGTCGCAGGCGCGCTCGGCAGCCGGCTCCTCGTTATCGGGGGTGCGGGGCGACTTCATATCGGCAACGAAACGACCGTTAACTAGTGGCATGCGCAGCTCTTTTCCTCATAGGCCTTGAGGGACTCGCCCTCTTCGGAACGGTAAGCGGCCTGGCGGGCACGAAGGTCATCCCAGTCGACCAGGGTGGCATCGAAGTCGGGGCCGTCGACGCAAGCGAACTTGGTCACGCCGCCCACCTCGACGCGGCAGCAGCCGCACATGCCGGTGCCGTCAACCATGATGGGGTTGAGCGACGCGGTGATGGGGGTGTCGTACTTCTGGGCGGTGAGGGTCGAGAACTTCATCATCGGAACGGGGCCGACGCAGAAGACCTGGCTCACGGCCTTGTCCTGCAGCAGGCGCTCCAGCGGAGCGGTGACAACGCCCTGCTCGCCGTAGGAGCCGTCGTCGGTGGTGATGTGGATGTGGTCCTCGTCGAGGAGCTCGCGGAACTGGTCCTCCATGAGCAGAAGGTCCTTGGTGCGGGCGCCCATGATGGCGTGAACTTCGTGACCGGTCTCGACCAGGTGCTTGGCGACCGGGAAGGCAATTGCCAGGCCGACGCCGCCGCCAATGACGGCGCAGGGGCCCTCAGCCATCTCGGTGGGAACGCCCAGCGGGCCCACGACGTCGCGCAGCGACTCGCCGGCCTCGTAGGTGGAAAGCATCTCGGTGGTCTTGCCGATCACCATGAAGATGAACTCGACCCAGCCCTCGTCACCGTTCCAACCGGCCAGGGTAAACGGGACGCGCTCGCCCGTCTCGTTGGCGCGGACCATGAGGAACTGTCCAGCGTGCGCATGTTTGGCGATTGCAGGCGCCTCGATGCGGAACTTGAACACCTTCTCCGAGAACTGCGTCTTCTCCAGGATCTTATACATAGAACCCCTCTCTTGTTAGGGCTGCCGAACCGTGCCTCCACGGAAATGGACGGTAGCCCGAATAAAACCGTACGCGCACAGGCGTTGTGCAGACATACGGTGCAAATTATACCCTCATGGACATGTCGCTTACGTGTGTCTTCGGCGGTTGGGAAAAGGGTTTGTCCATTCCGACCTACCAAAAAGGGACAGGTTTATTTTGGTCGGTTTTATCAGGCAAAACGACAAAGGGGGTCGGCCTCGCGCTTTGGTGAGGCCGACCCCCTTTGGGGCGTTATGCATGTATGGTGGCAGCGTGATTGTTGCGATGTGCCGACTGCGGCGTTTACGCAGATAAACCTGCCAAAATAAACCTGTCCCTAAATGGTAGGTTTTAGTGCTTGCCGTTGGCGGAGGCGGCGCCGTTGACGTGGTCGCGGGCATAGATCACGCCGTGCACGATGGCCAGGCCGGCGGCGTCGGCGGCACGGGCGCAGGTGTCCTGGAAATCCTCGGCCTCGCGGGCGCGCAGCTGCTTAAGTACATAGTCTGCCACGGCCATCTTGCCGGGAGGGTTGCCGATGCCGGTGCGGATGCGGCTAAAGTCGCGGCTGCCCATCTTGTCGATGATGGAGCGCAGGCCGTTGTGGCCGGCGTGACCGCCGCCCACCTTGACGCGCACGTCGCCGGCGGGAATATCGAGCTCGTCGTGGATTACGAGCAGCTCTTCGGCCTTGATCTTGTACTCGCGGCAGAGCTTGGAGATGGGGCCGCCCGAGGTGTTCATGTACGACTGCGGCTTGACCAGCACAATCTGGCGCTTGCCGCCTTCTTCTTCGGGGTCGTTGATGTTGATGAGCGCGACCTCGGCACCGGCCTGGTTTTTCCAGTACGTGACGCCGGCCTGACGGGCCAGCTCGTCGATTGCCTTAAAGCCGGCGTTGTGGCGGGTCTCGGCATATTCCTCGCCCGGGTTGCCAAGCCCGGCAACCATGCGAATCTTAAGCGGCTGCGCAGCTGCCATGTTTGTCCTTTCGTCGATTTGTCGCCTGCTATGGTGAGCGACCCTGTTGCTGCTGTCAAATGGAAGGCAATTGAGGTTATTTGGGTGCGTTTGGGCGGCCGTCGAAAGCCGAGGTGGACAGTTAGTTCAGATACGTATAAAGTTTGGGCCACCGGATTGCCTAATTCGATGCCGCGGCGCTGTATTGGTGCTCCAGTTAGTCCATATGACGCTGTTTTGAAGTCCACCTGGCCTTCAAATAGGGCGAATGGTATAGAGATGACTGTAAATATCCTAATTCAATGCGTCTATTTATACGTATCTGAACTAACTGTCCAGCCTTGCTCGATGGCGCAGGGGCGATTCGCCGTTTAGACCGGCGCAAGGCCGATTCCGGCCCGCAGAGCGTTGAGCCAAGCGGCCTGACGCTTGCGATAGCCCTTGATACGGTAACGGAATCGGACTCCCGCGAGTCGATGCATCGTTTGGGCGAAGGCTTCGAGTGCAACAAGGTCTTTCATCTGGTCGCGATTGATAACCAGGACGTGGATGCCCATTGCCTTGAGGCCATTATTTCGATTGCCATCGTGGATGCGAGCGTTTTGAAGCTCATGCCCAATTCCGTTGTATTCGTTGTCGACACCGGCTGCCGGGCAATATAAGTCGCAGATGGCGTAGGGGATGCCCGAGGACATGTTGACCGCAAGGGTGTCGAAGTCGACTCGATAGTTGAGTAGCAGGCCGCCCATGGGCAGGCTGCAACACCCGAATCCGCCAAAGCGCATGGGCGCTCCGAGAACAGCAAACATTAGGGATTCGGCTGGGGATGCAGATCCGGGTCGGGCAAGTTTGACGGCTGTGCGAAACGAAGTATATGAGCTGCTTTTTGCGAACCGTGCGATCGCCTCGAGCTCCTCGATGGTCGTGGCTGGCTCGCATTTGTAGTGCGCCTGTTCGTAGCGGGTTTCATTTTGATGCCCGGCCACCGACTGGTCGCTCCGGCAATCGAGATCGTTCGTCGCTTCGAAGGTGTCGGCCTTGGGCCAGATGTCGTCATAGGCGATGGGGTAGGTTGCCTCGGGCGGAAGAGAATACGTTCCGAGCAGCTCCATGAGAAGCATTAAGGTTTTGGCAACCGATTCATTTTTGGAACACAGCAGCGCCGTCATGGCAGGAGACGTTGCGTAGATGTCGGCCTCGATGTGCATAATTGCACCTTCAGGAAGCGGGGCAGAGAGAATATGCTGAAGAAGTCGCTTGTCGGGGCGTCTGTTGTCTTCGTCTGAAACGAGAAGATCGAGCAGTTCGGAATCATCTTCATTCCAGGCGTCGAGTATCGAAAGTGCGCCAAAGTCTATCGCGTCATTATTGGGAATGCAGCTAGCCAAGGCCTGTGCTTGCTGTTCGCTATCAACGGAGCCCCAGGGTAGGGCAGAGTACGCCCGTCGTGCGCGACGAATTGCGCGGAGGGCGGAGAGATGTGAAATCACGGTCGTCATAACTACAAGGTACTAAGCCGTTGGCGAAACGCGGTCGCCGCGTCGTTCTTTTCGCTCAGTGGGGTGTTGCGTGCCATGAACGGCTGGGTGTTATGAAGTCGGAGGAATTGGTTGAGGGGATTGCGGGAAGTCGAGCTCTACCGCGAGGGTTGACGATAGCTACTGGACAGTTAGTTCAGATACGTATAAGGCATCGCGCGTTCGAGGCGTTTCTAAGGGCTTCCGAGGATGATTTGAGGGTAAATGTGCAGCGGTAATGCTCGAAAACGATGAGGTTTGGGCGGCATAGCGTCCGCCGGGGAGCTCAGAAAGCTCCGAACGGTTCTTTGGGGCTTTAAATACATACGTATCTGAACTAACTGTCCAGGGCAGGTTGACGAGGAATAGAAAAAGGGTCGGAAGCGTGCTTCCGACCCTTTAAAAACATCGAAGATGATGCGATGCGCAGTAGACTACAGCGCGAAGTCGCCGCCGACGAGCGTGGAGACGGGCTCCTCGTGGTAAACGGCGGAGATGGCCTGAGCGAACTCCTCGGCGACCGAGATGGTCTTGATCTTGCCGCCGACCTCGACGGGAATGGCGTCGGTGACGACGCACTCGACGATCGGGGCGTCGTTCAGACGCTCGATGGCCGGACCGGAGAAGATGCCGTGGGTGGCGCAGACGTAGATGTCGCCAGCGCCCATAGCCTTGAGCTCCTTGACGTTGGCGCACAGGGTGCCAGCGGTGTCGATCATGTCGTCGTTGATGATGCAGGTCTTGCCCTTGATGTCACCGATGATGCCCATGACCTCGGCGGCGTTGTGGCGCGGACGGCCCTTGTGGGCGATGGCCAGGTCGCAGCCAAGCATGTCGGACAGCTTCTTGGCGGCCTTGGCACGGCCCACGTCGGGGGAGACGACAACCAGGTTGTCGGTGTCGAAGTGCATGTCGTTGTAGTACTGGCCAAACAGCGGCAGTGCGGACAGGTGGTTAACCGGGATATCGAAGAAGCCCTGGATCTGACCCTGGTGCAGGTCGAGGGTGATGATGCGGTTGACGCCGGCGCGCTCGAGCAGGTTGGCGACGAGGCGGGCGGTGATGGGCTCGCGCGGGCCGGCCTTGCGATCCTGGCGGGCGTAACCGTAGTGGGTGATGACGGCGGTGATGGAGCGAGCGGATGCGCGCTTGGCAGCGTCGGTGGCGATGAGCAGCTCCATGAGCATGTCGTTGACGTTGCCGCCGGCCACGGACTGAATCAGGAAGACGTCGGCGCCGCGGACGGTCTCGTCGTAGCGGGCGTAAATCTCACCGTTGGCGAACTGCTTAAGCGTAAGGCCCGAAAGCTCGACCCCAAGGTACTCAGCGATCTTCTGAGCGAGGGGACGGTTGGAGGAACCGGAATACACGCGGATGGACTTGCGCATATTCTCCGACTTCTCGGGATCATTAATCGGCATTACCCTTCTCCTTTATACATCGAATGCCATATAGATGCCTTGTTGCATTGTAACCGCGCGACGGGGTTTATCGAGTCTTGATAACGTCTTTACCGTCAACGGACACGAACCGACCACTCATCCGGTCGCGCAGGTCACAATAGAAAAAGGAGCCGTCCCCATGGAACAACTCCTTTTGTGCTTGGTAAAACGTTATACCTCGTCGTCCTCGTGCAGACGGCGGCGATAATCGGCGGCCCAGCCCTCAATATTTACCTGACGGGCGCGGCCCAGGCCGAGCGCGTCGGCGGGTACCGGCTCGGTGATGACAGAGCCGGCGGCAACGAGCGCGCCGTCGCCGATCTGAGCGGGCGCGACCATCATGGTGTCGGAGCCAATGAAGGCGTCCTTGCCGATGACGGTCTTGTGCTTGTGCACGCCATCATAGTTGCAGGTGATGGAGCCCGCGCCCACGTTGACGCCGGAGCCCATGGTGGTGTCGCCGATGTAGGACAGGTGCGGCACCTTGGAGCCCTCGCCGATCGTGGACTTCTTGATCTCCACGTGCGTGCCGGCCTTGGAGCCGTCGAGCATGTGGGTGCCCGGGCGCAGGTAGGCGCGCGGGCCACAGTCGACGCCATTCTCGATGACGGCCTCGATGGCGATGGTCTCATCGATGACGCAGCCGCTGCCGACGGTGGTGTCGGTGAGGCGGCTGTTGGGGCCGAGCTGACACTCCTCGCCTACGGTGACATGGCCGATCAGGTGCGTTTGCGGCCACACAATAGTGTCGCGGCCGATGGTGGCGTCGGGGCCAATCCAAGCCTGCGTGGGGTCGATGAAGGTGACGCCCTCGGCCATCCAGTGCTCGTTGATGCGGTCACGCGCGATAGCGGTGAGCTGCGCAAGCTGGATGCGGCTGTTGACACCCAGACCGTCGCGGTAGTCGTCGCAGTGGAAGATGGAGACCGCCTGGCCGTGGCCTTTGAGGATCTCGAGCATGTCGGGCAGGTAATACTCGGACTGCGCGTTGTCGTTGCCGATCTCGTTAATGTGGGCGGCAAGCTGTGCGCCGTCGAAGGCGTAGCAGCCGGCGTTGCACTCCAGCAGCGTGGCGGCCTGCTCGGGCGTGCAGTCCTTCTGCTCGATGATGCGCTCGATCTGGCCGTCGGCGCCCAGCTTGATACGGCCGTAGCCAAAGGGGTCGGGCGGGGTCATGGTCATGACGGTGCAGGCGAGCTCGCCGGTGGCGACGGTCTGCGCGAACTTGGCCACGGTGTCGGCGGTGATGAGCGGCAGGTCGCCGTTGAGCACGACGACCGGGCCCTCAGCGATGCCGCAGGCCTCGAGCGCGACCTTTACGGCGTGGCCGGTGCCCAGGCGTTCGGTCTGCTCGACACACTCGACCTTGGTGGCGCTGTTGGCATAGGCGCCGTCGATGAGGGCGCGCATTTCGTCGGCGTGGCTGCCGATGACGACCACGACGCGGCTGCAGCCGGCCTTGATGGTGGCGTCGACGATCCACTGAACCATGGGCTTGCCCAGGATCTTGTGCGAAACCTTGCAGTGGTTCGACTTCATGCGGGTGCCCTCGCCGGCGGCGAGGATAATTGCGGTTGCGTCCATGTGATCTCCTGTTACGTTATAGAGACGTGCGTTTGGAAACGATACACGGCGCAATATGATACCGCAGGCATATGATGAGCGCGTAACGATTGGCGCGCCACGGCCGAGGTTTGGGCTGCCGGCTCGGCGTTTGTGCTGCTTGCGGGCGGTGCTGGCGGCTTGGCGTCGATGTTTGAGTAGAGGGGCGGAGGGTGCCCATGGACAACATGCAAGAGGGGGCTGCCGCCGAGCCGGTCGCGGCATTCTCGATGTCGCATCCGGCGGTGCCGGCACTCTATATAGTGCTGACGCTGGGGCTTACCATGTTCTCGATGCAGCCGGTGCTCATTGTGCTGTCGCTCGCGGGCGGGCTGGCGTATGGCTTTGCGACCCGCGGGGCGGCGCGTACGCTGGGTGCGCTTCGCTGGCAGCTGCCGGTGATCTTGATTATCGCGCTGGTAAACCCGCTGTTCAGCGCCTCGGGTTCGACGGAGCTGCTCCGCATCGGTATGCGTGCGGTGTATTTGGAAAGCATGGTGTATGGCCTGTGCATGGGCGGGCTATTTGTGGCGAGCGTGCTGTGGTTTGAGGCTGCTGCTTCGATGCTCGAGTACGACAAGGTGCTGGCGCTTTTGGGTAACGCCGCGCCGGTGATTGCTCTCATGATCTCGATGTGCATGCGGCTTATTCCACAGTTTTTGCGCCGCGGCCGCACGGTGCTGGCGGTGCAGGACGCGATCGATATGCCGGGGCGTGCACCCATCGATCCCGTGCGATCGCGCCTGCGGGCGTCGAGCGTGCTGATGGGCTGGGGCATGGAAGATTCGCTTGAGCGTGCGGACGCCATGCGCTCGCGCGGGTGGGGCGCCGCGACGCGTCGTACGACGTATGCGCGGTACCGGCTTGGACGCGGCGATGTTGTTGCGCTGGTGGGGCTGGCGTTGTTTGGCGCGGTTGCCGTGGCGGTGGCGTGGATTGCGACGACGCAGTATTCGTTTTACCCGCAGCTCTCGGTGCCCGCGCCGTGGCCGGGCTATGTTGTGTACGCTGCCTGGATGGCGCTGCCTTGCGTGCTGCGCGCGATTGACGAGAAGAGGTTTGGCTGATGGCTCGGTTGGATGGGGACTCGGTGTCGGGTGCGGCGTGCGATTCGGATGTGCCGGCGATTGAGGTGCGAGGCCTGAGTTTTGCCTATCCCGGTGCCGGGGCACCGGTGCTCGAGGGGCTCGACTGGTCTGTTCCCCAAGGTGCGTTTGCGCTGCTGGTTGGTGGTACCGGATCGGGTAAGTCGACGCTGCTCTCGCTGCTCAAGCCCGAGATCGCCCCGGCGGGCGAGCGCGCTGGCGAGCTGCGTGTGCTGGGCGAGGACGTTGCCGACATGGACGTGCGCGCGTCTGCGGAGCGCGTGAGCTACGTGTTTCAGGACCCCGAGAACCAGATCGTGTGCGAGACCGTGTGGCACGAGATGGCGTTTGGCCTGGAAAATCTGGGTGTGTCGCGCGACGAGATGCGCCGCCGTGTTGCCGAGACTAGCTATTTCTTTGGGTTGGAGGATTGGCTCCACCGCGATACCGACACGCTTTCGGGAGGTCGCAAACAGCTACTGTCGCTGGCGGCCGTTCTGGCGCTCCGCCCGCGCGTGCTGCTGCTCGATGAGCCCACGTCTCAGCTCGATCCCGTTGCCGAGAAGAATTTTCTGCACGCGCTGTTTCGCGTGAACCGCGAGTTGGGTTGTACGGTGGTCGTGGCAACGCACCAGCCGCGTCCGATGCTCGAATATGCGACGTGCGCGTACCGGATTGAGGGTGGCCGCGTTTGCGAAGTGGCTGACCTCACAAGTTTGTGTGGTCGTGAGGGGCTTTTGACGTTGGACGCTTGCCAGTCTGCGCCGGGGGCGGCGCCGGGTGTGGCGGCTATCCGCGAGGGCTGGTTTCGCTACGACCGTGCGACCGGATGGGTGCTGCGCGGGCTCGATGTGGCGTTTTCGGCTGGCGCGGTACATGCGATTGTGGGCGGTAACGGCTGCGGTAAGTCGACGATGCTCTCGGTGCTGGCCAAGACGGCCAAACTGCAGCGCGGTCGCATGATGCGTGGGGCGGCTTCGGCGGCATTGCTGCCGCAAAACCCCAAGGCATTGCTGGTTGCCGAGACGGTGCACGATGAGCTGATGGAATGGGCTTCGACCTGCGGATATGACGAGGTCGCGGCGCAGGAGCAGGCGGCGCGCTTGGGGTTGGCGGGCTTGGAGGTGCGTCATCCGTACGACCTTTCGGGCGGCCAGCGCCAGTTGCTTGCGTTGGCAAAGCTGCTGCTGATTGGCCCCGAACTGCTGCTGCTCGACGAGCCCACCAAGGGCTTGGACCTGGCCAGCCGCCGCATCATCGCCCACGCCCTGCGCGACCACGCGAAGGCCGGCGGCACCGTCATCATGGCCACGCACGATCTGGACTTTGCCGAGCAGGTGGCCGACGACGTCGCCATGATGTTCGACGGCGAGATTGCCTGCATGGAGCCGCCGGCCGACTTCTTTGCCGACAACGTGTTTTATAGGGCGTGATGGGATGACGGATTATCGCGTCGCGCGCCTGCTCGCAAAACTGGAGATCCCGCTTCTGCTGGCGGTGCCGATGGTGATGGCTGCTGCGCTGGTGGCGGGCGTTGAGCAGGCGGCGCTTGCCATGCTGGTTGTGGTGGCGCTGGTGCTCGCGCTGTTTTTTGCGGGTTACGAGGCATCGCGTCCGGGCCTGCGTCAGATTATGCCCACGCTGGTGTTGGCGGCGTTGGCGGCGGCGGGGCGCATCCTGTTTGGGCCCATTCCCGACTTTAAGCCGGTGAGTGCCATCGCCATTATTGCAGGGGCGACACTTGGCCGTCGTAATGGCTTTATGGTCGGTGCGCTGGCCGCTCTGACCAGCAACTTCTTTTTTGGCCAGGGTATGTGGACGCCGTGGCAGATGTATGCCTGGGGTCTGGTGGGCTATATCGGTGGTGCGCTGGCGCACGCGGGTGCGTTCGACCGCGTCGACGGCACTGTGCGCATGCCGGCGCTGCTGGCGTATGGCTTCGCCTCGGGTCTGCTGTATGGCATCGTGATCAACGCTTATGACATCATCGGTTTTGTGCAGCCGCTTACCTGGGCGGGTGCCATGGCGCGTCTTGCGACGGCGGTGCCGTTCGATATTACCCACGGCCTTGCGACCTGCGTGTTTTTGGCTGCCCTGTACAAACCCTGGTGCCGTCGCATCAATCGCGTTGTCGTAAAGTACGGGCTGTAGGGCCGCTTGCACCGGGGCGAGAATCAATACTGCTTTGGTGTCATTTCAAAACCTTGCCGGTTTACGGGGCTAGATTGGCGCAGGCCGACCATACCGGCATTTTTCGAAAAAGGGCACGCTGTCTACCTGCGGTTTTATTTTGCATGAATTGCGTATGGTTGGGAATCCGCGATTCAGCCCCGTAAACCGGCATAGTTTTGAAACGAGCGACTCATATGATGGGCGTCACGGCCCCAGAAGGCTAAAAATGGCCCGTTTCCCTCGTCCTCAAGGGATCGGTTGGGAGTGCTCGCCACGAAAGTGGCCTATCTACTACGTTTAAGTCGATACCCCCGACCATAACCGCGTTTTATGAAAAACCGCAGGCTTTCTACCTGCGGTTTTCTTTTTGCGTTGTTTGCTGTGGTTGAGGGTGACGGCTTAAACGTAGTAGATAGGCGTGTTTCGTGGCAGACGGGCCACGCGGATGCCCCACGAGGCCAAAATGATCCGTTTTCCTCCGTCACCGAGGGACCATTTGGGTTTAGAGCTCCAGCGTGAGGGTGACGGGGCAGTGGTCGCTGCCGAAGATGTCGCCGCGGATGCCGGTGTCGCGCACGTTGGCAGCGATTGCGTCGCTTACCAAGAAGTAGTCGATGCGCCAGCCGGCGTTGTTCTTACGGGCATTAAAACGGTAGCTCCACCAGCTGTAGACGCCCTCGACGTCCGGGTTTGCCGTGCGCCAGGTATCGGTAAAGCCGGCGTTGAGTAGCTCGGTGAACTTACCGCGCTCTTCGTCCGAAAAGCCTGCGTTGCCGCGGTTGGACTTGGGGTTCTTAAGGTCGATCTCCTCGTGCGCCACGTTAAAGTCGCCGCAGGTCACGACGGGTTTGCCGGTCTCGCGCTCGAGGCCTGTCAAAAAGCCGCGGTAGGCATCGTCCCATGCCATGCGTACATCGATGCGCGCGAGCTCATTTTGGGCGTTGGGCGTATAGACGTCCACAAACCAAAACTTGTCGAACTCGAGCGCGCAGACGCGGCCCTCGGTCGCGGCTTGGGCAACGAGCTCGGCTGCCTCGCCTTCACCGGCGTAGGGCAGCAGCGCGTCGGCGCGCAGCACGCGCAGCGGTTCCTGGCGGCTAAAGACCGCGGTGCCCGAGTAGCCCTTGCGCTCGGCGTAGCTCCAGGTTTGGTGATAGCCGGGCAGGTTGATATCGACCTGGCCCTCCTGCAGCTTGGTTTCCTGCAGCGCTAGGATATCGACGTTGAGTTCCTGCGCGATCTGGATAAAGCTCGGGTCTTTTTTGAGCACGGCGCGCAGGCCGTTGACGTTCCACGAGGCGAAAGTGTAAGTCTGAGGCATGGTGTCCTTTCGACGGGGTTGGCAGGCTTAAGATTAACGCAACAAGAGCGGGGCGGAGTCCGCGAGTGATAGTGCGAACGCCGCCGTCCCGAAGACACGGACGGAGGACATATATGACGCAGGCAATATCGGACCCCAAGCAGGCCTCCGCCGCGCTGGCGGAGCTGTTCGAAACCCATAACCATGTGGTGTTCTTTGGCGGCGCGGGCGTTTCCACGGCAAGCGGCATTCCCGATTTCCGCAGCGTAGACGGCCTGTATCACCAGCAGTTTGCCTATCCGCCCGAGACCATGCTCTCGCATGGCTTTTACGAGGCGCACCCGGCGGAGTTTTTCGACTTCTACCGAACCAAGATGATCGCCCTTAACGCCAAGCCCAACCGCTGCCACACTAAGCTGGCCGAACTGGAGCGCGCCGGCAGGCTCGACGCCGTGGTGACGCAAAACATCGATGGCCTGCACCAGATGGCTGGCTCGGAGCGCGTGTTTGAGCTGCACGGCTCGGTCCACCGCAACATTTGTCAGGCGTGCGGCGCGGTCTATAGCGCCGAGTGGATTTGCTTGCGCGAGCATGAGGACGCCGCGGGCGTGCCCGTGTGTCCCGCATGCGGCGGCCGCATCAAGCCCGACGTGGTGCTCTACGAAGAGCCGCTCGACGAGCACGTGTTGACCGGTGCCGTTGCCGCCATCGCCGCGGCCGATGCCCTTGTCGTGGGCGGAACCTCGCTCGTGGTGTATCCGGCGGCAGGCCTTACGCGATACTTTACCGGCGATACGCTGGCCATATGCAACCTTGCTCCCACCGATCAGGATGCAAATGCCGACCTGCTGATTTCTTGCGACATCGCGGCCGCGTTTGCGTTCTAGCCCGCGCGCGCGGATACAATAGAAAGACTGAGTGCAAAGCGACCCCGCCGCCAGCCCCCCAAGCTCGGCGGCGTGGGCATTTTAGGAGGATGTTCATGGCGAACGACAGCAAGACATGGCGGTGCGGAAAGTACGAGCTCAGCTTTGACCGTCCGCGCATCATGGGCGTCCTCAACGTGACGCCCGATTCGTTTAGCGACGGCGGGGAGCACTTCGACCCGGATGCCGCCATCGAGTATGGCCTGGCGATGCTCGACGCCGGCGCCGACGTCATCGACGTGGGCGGCGAGTCCACGCGCCCCGGTTTTACCCCGGTCAACCCCGACGAGGAGGCGCGCCGCGTGCTGCCCGTTGTGCGCGCGCTGGCCAAGGAGGGCGCCATCGTCTCGATCGATACGCGTCATGTGGCGGTTGCCAAGGCGGCCGTGCGCTGCGGCGCCTCGATTGTCAACGACGTGACGGGCTTCACCGACCCCAAGATGGTCGAGTTTGTTAAGACGAGCACCTGCGGCGTCATCGTGATGCATGCCGGCGAGGTCGCCGCGCCCGCGCGCACGCACGCAACGGTGCAGCTCGATACCTCGGCAGCGGCGTTTGTTGCCGAGAAGGCGCGCGAGGCGGCTGCCGAGGCCGCACGCGAGGCCGAGAAGCCGGCCCGTCGCCGTCGCGGCAAGTTGCTGGGCGAGCCTAAGCCGGAGGCCAAGCTTCCGGGCGGCGTGGTGCAGCCCTCGTTGCCGTTTGGTGAACCGGAGCCCACGTCTGAGCCCGCAAGCGAGCAGGAGGCGCCCGCCGTCGAGCAGGCTACTGCCGCCGAGACCGTCGCACCCGCGCCCGAGGCCGCGCCCGCAGCCACCGAGGCCGCATCGGAGCCCAATGACCACCTGGCCGCCATGATGCGCCGCAGCGCCCGCCGCGAGGAAGCCTACGTGCCCACCTCGCAGCTCCGCCGCTTCACCCTGCCCGATTCGGCGCCCATCATGCGCCGCGTCATGGGCTTTCTGTCCGACCAGGCCCGCGCGCTCATCCACGCCGGCGTGTCGCGTGACCGCATCTGCATCGATCCCGGTCCGGGCTTTGGCAAGACGGCCAACGAGGACATCGTCATCCAGCGCGAGACTGCCAAGATGGCGTCACTGGGCTATCCGCTCATGTGCGCCGTATCGCGCAAGCGCTTTGTGGGTGCCGTCTCGGGCGTGACCGAGGCCGCCGAGCGCGATGCCGCTACGTTTGGCGTGTGCCTGGGCGCCATCCAGGCCGGTGCCAACATCGTGCGCGTGCACGACGCCGCGGGTTTTGCGCAGTTCCTGAACGGCTACTGGGCGGTTGCCAAGCCGCAGCCGCGCCGTGCGTTTGTGGCCGTGGGCTCTAACCTGGGGCATCGCTGCGACAACATCCGCGCCGCACGCGACATGATCGCCGAGATTCCACTCACCTGCGTGTCCAACTCCTCCAAGATCTACGAGAGCGAGCCGGCCTACGAGACGCGCCAGGACGCGTTTGCCAACGCCGTCATCGAGATCAAGACCGAGCTGGCGCCATTGGTGCTGCTCGACGAGCTCATGAAGATCGAGGCCGAGCTGGGCCGCGACCGTTCCAAAAAGGCCAAGGCCAACGGCCCGCGCACCATCGACTTGGACCTGCTGTGGATGGACGGCGAGACCCACGGCGGCAAAAAGCTGCGCCTGCCGCATCCGCTGATCGGCGAGCGCGACTTTGTGCTGGTGCCGCTCGAGGATCTGATGCACGATCCGGCGCGGTTCTTCCGCTACAACGGCGTCGAGGTCAAGGAGCCCGAGGACCGCGTGGGCCATATCGTGGGCGAATTGGGGCGCATGTAGATGATCGAGATGAATGCTGTTGCTGCCGGTGCCGAGCTCGACGCGGCGCGTGACGCGGGCCGCGAGGGCATGTCCGCGGGCTGGTGCGCGTGGAGCGCGGGCGAGGCGTCGTTGACGTTTTCGCTGGTCGTGCGCCCCGATGTGAACATGCATGCCTTCCACGGCCTGCCGTTTGTGGCCGCGATGGGCATGATGGACGCGCTTGTGGGCACGGCATCGACGCCGGGCCTGGGGCTTGCCGGCAAGGTGGGCATCCAGTGGCCGAGTGACATCGCGTGCGGCGCGCCTGCGTTTGAGACGTCGCTCGCGCGCGTCGCCGTCAACGGCGGTGCCGGTGCCGCGGGCATGTTCGGTGCCGTGACGGTGGATGTTGAGCGCACAGCACTGAACGAGCTCGGCGTGGATATGGGCGACGAGGTGCTGGTCGAGGCGCTGGTCGCGGCGGTGCTCGTTCGCGTTGACGCCTGGGCGGTTGTCGCCAACACGCCACAGGGCGCTGCCGGTCCGCTGGCTCCCGTGCTGGGTGAGTACTTCGATATGGTGCCGCTGCTGGGTCGTCAGGTCGCGGCGGTGTCGCCCAACGGCCTGCCGCTCGCGGTCGGCGTGTTTGCGGGCCTGGACATCTGGGGCCGCGCGACCATCAAGACCGATGCCGGCGAGCAAGAGTTTCCGCCCGAGGCCGTGCGCATTCGCGGTCTGTAGCGCGAGGCGTTCGCGCTCAAAGATAGCGATGACAACAAGACCCTCCTCGGCTGTGCCGGGGAGGGTTTCGCCTATCTGGGGAATGGGTTGCCAGCGCCCTATTCCTCAAAACTGAAAAATTTTCGTTTTTGAGGAATAGGATTAAGGCAGTTCGGTCTTTCGTGAGGTATATTCGCTATAGAGCCTATTCCTCAAAACTGAATAATTTTCGTTTTTGAGGAATAGCGATAGAAGACCGCAGGGAGGCACCAATGAAACTCATCAATAGAACGTCATATATGGACACGTTGACGAGCCTTATTGGCGTACCGGACATCAAGGTCATAACGGGCATTCGCCGTAGCGGTAAGTCAAAATTGCTCGAGGCCCTCCGCGATTACGTGGAGGCAAATCTGTCCAATTCGAATGTCATCCATATCAATTACAACCTCGACGAGTTCGAGGGCCTGCTCGAATATCATGCCCTGCTCGCCTATGTGAAAGAGCATCGAGTGTCCGATAAGCAAAACTTCCTGCTTATCGACGAGGTTCAGATGTGCGACGGCTTTGAACGCGCGATCAACAGCCTCCATGCATCCGAGCAGTACGACATCTTCATCACCGGATCGAACGCCTTTTTGCTGTCGAGCGATCTGTCGACGCTCTTTACGGGGCGCACGTTCGAGATCGAGGTTTTCCCATTCTCGTTTGAGGAGTATCGCTTCTATAGTGACGAGGGCGAGGTCGATCGCGACTTCGATGAGTACGCGAGAACCGGCGGTATGTCCGGCTCTTACCCTTATCCACTGCAGGAGCAGCGCTACCAATATCTCTCCAATGTCTTCAAAACGCTCATCGTGAGGGATATCGTGCAGCGGCATAACGTGAGAAACGAATCGGCACTGCTGCGCATTGCCGATTACATGATGGACAACGTCTCCAACATAACGTCGGCACGCAACATTACAGATGTTTTGAATGCGGATGGGCTAAAGATTACGAACAAGACGGTCGGCACGTACATGGGGTACCTGTGCGATGCGTTTGCCTTCTATAAAGTTCGTCGGTACGACATTCGCGGCAAAAAATACCTTAAGAGCGGCGAGAAGTATTACCTGGCAGACCACGCGTTCAAATACGCACTGCTTGGTACACGTGATATGGATTGGGGACGCGTATACGAGAACATGGTGGCCATCGAGCTGCTGCGCCGCGGATACGAGGTATACGTCGGTGTGCTCTATAAAAAGGAAATAGACTTTATAGCAATCAAGCGAAGCGAGAAGCTCTACATTCAGGTGAGCGACGACATCAGCTCGGATAAGACGTTTGAACGCGAGATTTCGCCACTGCTGAGCATTGGCGATGCGTATCCCAAGATGATTCTTGCCCGCACGCATCACGAGGCCACGGATCGCGATGGGGTGCAGATCGTGGACCTGGCGAGGTGGTTGTGCGGCGAGGCTTAGCAAAAAATCCTATTCCTCAAAACTGAAAAATTTTCGATTTTGAGGAATAGGATTGGCGGCTGGTCGCTGCGAGCTGGCGCGCACGACTTGGCGCCCGTTCTACCCCAGCTCCTGCATGCGGCGGTAGATTTCGCAGATGCCCTTGATGGTGAGTTGCCCGTCGACCACGTCGAAGGCATCGGTCGAATCGGCGACAATGCCGGCGAGACCGCCCGTGGCGATAACGGTGGCATCCTCGCGGCCCAGCTCGCGCTTCATGCGCGTGACCAGGCCCTCGGCCATGGCGGCGGCGCCCATCACGGCGCCGACCTTGATGCACTCTTCGGTGTCGCGACCGATGGCGTGCTCGGGCGCCTCGAGCGGCACGCTGGCGAGCTTGGCGGCTCGGGCGGCAAGCGCGTCCATGGAGATGCGGATGCCCGGCGCGATCGCCCCACCAATGTAATAACCGTCCTCATCGATGACGTCGATATTGGTCGCGGTGCCAAAGTCCACCACGATTGCCGGCGCGCCGTAGAAGGTCTCGGCCGCAACGGCGTTGGCGATGCGATCGGCACCTACGGCCTGGGGGCGCGCCGCGCGCAGCTTGGTCACGGCGGCCGTCTGCGGCCCAATGACGATGGCGTCCGCCGCGATGCGGTCGGCCACGGCGTGCCATTCGCGCGAGAGCTGCGGCACCACGCCCGCAAAGGCGATCGCGTCGACCGCGTCGAGCGAGAGGCCGTACATCTTAAAGAAACCCATCAGGCGCACATGGATCTCGTCGGCGGTATAGGAGCGGTCGGTGGGCATGCGCCACGACTGCACCAGCTCGTCTCCGTCAAACAGACCCATGGCCGTCTGCGTGTTTCCCATATCGATAGCGAGCAGCATGTCTACTCCCGGTGTCGGCATAAAAGGACGCGCACCATTGTATACGTGCCGTCGACGGCGCTCGGCTGCGATTCGTTTACGGTGATAGGGGCTGAGGGGTTTAAATATGAAGGAATTATGCTCTACGAGATTTTCCTTGCCGTTTACCGAACTCCCACGTAATATTCTTTCTTGCGCACATGAGGCGCCCAGACATTGCGGGGTGGAGCAGTCTGGTAGCTCGCCGGGCTCATAACCCGGAGGTCGTAGGTTCAAATCCTGCCCCCGCGACCAAGCATCTTAAATACCTGCGGAAACGCAGGTATTTTTTTATATTGAGAGCTACTTTTGACCGAGTGTCCCTACTATTGTCCCGCTTTTCAAAAATGTGCAGGTTGTTCGTCGGTTTGGGTGCTGCGGGAAACCTTGGGTAGAATAAGGCCAATTGCATACGGAGCCGTGAAAGTAAATGAGTGCTCGCAGGGCTGCGCGAACGTCGTGATATGCGCATAAGATGAGCTATTGGCGAAAAGTCACCGCTAGGCATACCACCCCGAGAGAAGACGGCGGCTTGGTAACCGTTGCTTCGAGGCGAGCGAACCCACACTACAGATGGGGCAAACAGCTTCCAGCATCCTATTATGTGAGCGAAAGGCAGCGACGGTCGGAAAAGTCGTTCACGGGATGTGCCGGTCCAGGTAGAGGCACGGAGCGACGGCAGAGAACGGGTAGGGTGCCTGTCTCTGTGTCGTTTTTTCATGCCGGCTCTCCGTTATTAAGCTCATGGAGGGTCCAATGAAGCACAAAGACCACTGCGCCCCGAATTCAATGATTCGACCAATGGCGTTTTCGAGTGAGGATGCCGCTCGAATGCTGGGAGTCGGGCCAAAGACCCTTGCCAACTGGCGTTGCGCCGGTAAGGGACCTGCCTATATTCACCTTAGCGATTCACCGCGTTCGCCGGTTCTATATCTGTATGAGGACTTGGAGTCTTGGCTGCGCTCGCGTCATCGTTGCAGTGGGGGTGAGTAGCCAATGACCGATTCGGAAAACTTGCCACGGCCTAAATATGTCAAATTCGAACGTGAATGGCGTGATGGCGCAAAAAAGGACCTTCCCAAAGCGCAGCAGTGCAAGCTTGCGGCCGCAATCGTTGATTACATTTTGGATGGAATTGAGCCTGAGCTTCCTAGAGAGGCCATGATTGCGTTTAATGCGCTGAGGTCCAGCCTCGACTTCAGGCGGAACAAGGCTATTGAGCAGTTGCTGAGAAATCAGGGGACGAAGTCTGATGAAGTGTCGAAGGCCTTGGCAAACCCTTCGGACGGTCTTCAAGAGATTGTTCCCAGAAATTCTGGAGAAAAAAATATCCTTACCTGCGGTGATGATGTCAATCACCGTTCAGTCTCCGCGTCGTCATCAATCAATCGCTGCACACCTATAGAGATAGATAAAGATATAAAAATATCTAGTTCTAGGTTCGATGGCTTTGGGGCTGCGTCTGAAGCGGGGCCGTGTATTGAAGGGAGTGCCGAAACGCGAGCGGATCGTCTTCGGCTCTATCCGACCCGTCGTGAGGTTTCGGCGTATTGTGAGGCATGCGGGTTGGTGGTATCTCCGGATAAGTTCTTTGATTACTACGAAGCCCGTGGCTGGCTTGACAAGGGAGGTAGGCCAATAGCCGACTGGAGGGCCAAGCTTCGATTTTGGAATGCAAACGAAGGGAACTATCCAGAGAAAAGGGCTGCCTCTGGCGTGGATATGAACGATGGCTCGTACAGGCATCCAAAGATGATGCAGATAGGCGGAAATGATAAAGAAGCCGGGATGTGGGTTGTTGCCGTGACTCCGCAGGACACGCGTCTTGTCCCCGGGAGTAAGGGGTTGAGCCGGGATGAAGCGGAGGAGCTGGCGGCTGAATTGATTCCGGGACTATGTCGTATGGCATCATCTGATCAAAGGGGTTGATAGCAATGAAGTGGAATATAAACGTGCTGCGAAAGTCCGGCGAATGCGAGCGTACCGAGGTCGCAGATTTCGAGCTGGCCGCCTTCTTCAACCGAATTTCGGATGCTGAGGGCAAAGCGTGGGTGCTGTCGGTTGAGCGCGTCGGTGATGTGGGCGATTCCGCGCTCGTCGAGCCTGACGGCGATGAACTCGTGTCGCAGCTCGGCAAGCGCCGCTGGCGCGTCATGGGAGACCCGGAGGACGGCTGGTGGGTTGAGGTCGATTCCGACGGCAACGAGCTTCCCGGCGATTGGGAGTACGACCGAAAGGGCGGCTACGTCTACTGCGCGTTCGCCTAACCGGGCTGTCCGTCCTCTTTCTGCGGCGGCGGCACCGCAGAAAGAGGACTCTCGCGCAAGCGCTCACCGGCCAAGGCCGCTCTCCGAGTTGCAAGATTTGGGAAGTGTACGGACAAACTCCACTGTTGTGGACTTTCCCCTCACTTCCATCTTGCTCCCGAGCGGCCTTAGCGGCCTTGACGGGAGGGCGCTTGCGCTTTGGAAAACCGGCAATTTCGGATTGCCGGTTTTCGACGGTCGGCAATCCTGCCGACCGATTTTGCGCCGTTTGCAAACGCGGCGGCGCTATCTGCAAACGGATAGTTTTTGGGAAACGAGAGGTGCCGAAATCGACATGCGGAGAAAAGCGGCGCGCGTCGAGGTGCGGATGACCGAGCGCGAGAAGGAAACCCTCAAGCGAAAAGCCGCCAAAAACGGCATGACGGTTTCGGAATATGCTCGCACGCTCCTTGCCAATTCTGACGATGCGACAATCAGGGTCATCGATACCGAGCCTTTGAAAAAGGCCGCGTATGAACTCGCGAAGCAGGGGACGAACCTGAATCAGTTCATGAGAATCCTGAACTCCAACGGCGCGAGGGCATTCAACCAAGATGAAGCCAAGGCGGTTTTGGAGAAAGAGGTCTCGGCGTTCTCCGAAATCATGGAAGCGCTGACGGCGCTCCGTATGGAAGCCGACCGAAACGGCATCCATCTGCAAATCGAGGGTTTCGATAGCATCGAGAATGAGTGAAGTGGGCAAGGGGGAGCTGGCGGCATCATCGTTCCGATTCCCGCCCATTCGCTTGGGCTTGAGGAGCTGGATTTCTTCGGTTCCGAAATCGGTGATATGAAGAGTGCGACCGCAGAGCTATCGAAACGGAACGGGTCGGAACCACCGAAAGACCTGAACAAGGCGCATTAGAAAAAGCCCCGGCCATTTGGTCGGGGCTTTCCTTGCCTGAAATAGACGATTGCCTTGCTCTTTCAAGTTACTTCGTGGCACCGCAGGAAGAGCACTTATATCCAGTGGTCACGGTTTCATCCCAAGCCGCACTTACCTGAACCTGTTCGTCGCAGGCATCGGAAACCTTTACCTGTTCGTCATAAGCCGCTTGCACGGTACGAGACTCTTCGTGGCAAGAACCGCAGTTGCCACCGTTGAGTAGCGAGTTCTTAAAATGAGCCGCTTCGTTCCCAGTGATATCCGCGCCACAGTTATTACAAATGCTGACATACTTTACAACTGCGTCATGGTGGACAGTCTTGTATTGCGCGTCGTGGTGGACGGTCTTGTACTGCGCGTCGTGATGGACGGTCTTGGTCTGGGCAACCCAGTTGTGCTGGTGCGTCGGGGTGTCATCCTTTTTCGATGAGCTGCCTGAATTGGTGTTCGAGCCAGAGTTGCTGCTGTTGCCGCCACTTGGCTTGCTATCGGATTTTCCCTCGTCTTTCTTGGAGGATGAATTGCTCTTGTTTCCAGAATTATCGGAGCTGCCTGTGGCCTTCCCATCATCTTTCTTGCTATCGGAGGTCTCCGGGGTCTTCGCGTCAGACTTGTCCTCCTTGGCGGTCTCCTGAGCCTTCTCGGTCTCTTTCTCGACGGCATCGGTATCGGCGTTCGGGTTCTTCTTGATGTTGTCCTCGAACTTCTTCACGACCTCGGCACCCTTGTCCCCGGTCAGGGTGGAATCGCCCTTCTTCACGGCTTCCGCAACGTCCTTGGCAATGGCTGTCAGGTCATCTTTCGTCACCTTGTCCGCATCCACCTTATCGAAAGTCACGCCTGTGGCAACTGTCTTATCGGCTTTTCCGGCGGTAACCTTCTTCGATGGCACCTTATAGATGGAGCCGTCGGCGTTCACCGGTGAGATGAATGTGACGGTATAGGTACCGGACTCACCGACCTTCACGGTCACCTGCTTGTTCGCAGCGATGGCGGTGTAGAAGTCTACTTCCCCGTCCGCATCCTCGATATGCGCGATGACGGGCGTGGATGTGTCCGCATCCCAGCCGTCAGCCTTCACCTCAAGGGAAAGCACCATGTCCTGCTCCTCATCGTCCTTTGACTGGGACACCGCAGGGACGTTCGCTTTGCCCGTCCAATCCGCGTGTGTGATGGCATATCCACCGCCGCCGATGAGAAGCGCCGCACAGAGGATTCCTGCACCAGCCGCGCAGACCTGTTTGCGGGAGAACTCGCGCCCGAAGAGCATGACTCGACTATTGTTCTTGTCCATGTTTGTACGCATCTCTGTCCCCGCCTTAATTTAGAAAACTAACCAAACCTACTATATTTCAAATTGTCACTTATATAGGTGTGACTCATTTAGGACAAACACAAATCATTGGCACTAACCGTAAAAGGAGGTGCCGGTGACTCGCCTTGATGCGAAAATGCGTGTGGGCTTACGGATTAAAGAGCTGAGGGGCGAACTGGGCGTAAGCCAAGAGGCGTTTGCCTTTTCGATCGGGATGTCTAGAACGTATTTTGCCGAAGTTGAAACGGGCAAAAGGAACATATCGGTTGAGAACATAGACCGCATAGCCAGCGGCTTGAAGGTCAGCCTTAAAACGTTCTTCGACTCGGAGTTATTTTCGGATGGAGAATGACCTCCTAGCTCGCAAATGCACTGAGAACGCTGCTGATGTCATTCGTGTCAGTGTAGTAGCGTTTTGCGGTTTCCGGGTCATGTCCAAATAGGACAGCGCGCAGCTCGATGGGAATGCCCCTATTTCGAGCAACTGTGTGCAGAGTCGTTCGCCAGACGTGAGAACGAACCGTTTGGAGTAGTTCAATGTCGCAGGCTTCTGCCATTTCTTTATAGAGCGCACGAACCGCCTTCGAGCAATTCGATTTGTCCCACTCGTGCCACGGGTCATCTGCGGCAGGGGATGGGAACACAAGACCTTGGCCTTTGCAGGCTTCGCGTCTGCACAGGAGCATCGAAACAACCCGGGTCTCAAGTACGGGCACGATACGCCCTCTGTGCGTCTTGCTTGCCTCGTTGGTTACCTCTACGGTGGTGCAGTCGCGTCCCACCTCATTCCACGTGAGCGCCCGCGCTTCGCCGATTCTGAGGCCCGTTGCCGCTTGCAATGCGGTCATCTCGACAATCGAGCGGCGGACATTGGCAAGTTGTTGGCGCGAATATTTCCCGCGTATCGGGGTGTCCTCGTCAAGAATTGACCGCCAGTCATCTGAGAGGAGCCAGTCCAGCGCCTGTCTCCACTCGCTTTCCGTGAGGCCCCTGCCACCATCCGGCTTGTTGCCCGCCTTGTGCTCTGGGAGGTCGAACGATAGGCCCGCAATGGGGTTGGAGGACAGCACTCCAGACATAATGAGCGGCTGTATGACCCATTTGTTGACAACCTTACGAACTTGTCGCGCTGTAGCTGTTCCGTGCTGGCGGGCAATCGAGGACAACGCATTGCCGAAAGTGCCAGCGCGAAGTGCGTCTGCTATGGGGTATTTTCCGAGTGTTTCTGAGGCTATCGAGAGGCACAGAGCGTATCGCTCTCGGGTTGTGTCGCGGATTCTAGGGCTTTCCCTTATGGTCTTCATCGCTTCTGATTTGATGTAATTCTCGAATAGGTCGGAGCTGCGCCAGCAGTTCTGCTGTCCAAAGGTCGCTTTCAACTCTTCTGCTTGACGATGGGCTTTTGCCCTCAGCTCGCCTTTTGTCATCTTTCCGCGCGTGTCACGCCGTAAGGTGAGCCCGTCTGGAAGCCGTATGCTCCACTTCATGCGGTAGCCACCCCTCGGGTCGGGTTTTATCTGTGCGCCGTCGATTGTGTCTTGACCCGGTTGGAGCACGATTCTCGGCATGTTCTCCCCAATCGCAAAAGTGTCCCTACTATTGTCCCTACTTTCATTGGGAAACATAGTGATTCAAATAGTATCAACGGGAATAGATTATACTAACTACCTGCGAAAATAATCAAAAGTAAACCGCTGAGAATTGTAGCACAACAATACCCGGAGGTCGTAGGTTCAAATCCTGCCCCCGCGACCAAGAACTTGCAGCTCGTCGGCCTAGCCGGCGAGCTTATTTGTTATTCCGGGACTGTGTCTTCGGTCCAATTCTTGGTCTCTCAAACAAAATCTCGATCTGTAACATCTGGGCTCGATTTGGGCGGCCAGGTGTTACAGATTGAGATGTTTCGGCAGGACGGTCTTCGTTTGTCTAAATCTGTAACACGAGGGACGGTTTTTACTGAGTAACTGTTACAGATCGAGACAAACCGACGGGCCGCCCCGCCCCATCCACCTGCCGCCACCTGCTATCCGCCGATTTCCGTTGTGCCGCTGTGCCCCCATGCCATATCCTTTAGACAACTACGCGGTATCATCGCCGCCGCGCCTACAAGAGAGGAATGTCCATGACCGCACCTGCATCCAAGCTGCTCCAGCCCATTACGGTTGGCCCCCTTGAGCTCAAAAACCGCATTATGTTCCCGCCGCTGACCACCGGCTACGAGGAGCGCGACGGTTCCATCGGCGAGCGCAGCCTGGCTTTTTACGAGCGCCTGGCCCGTGGCGGCGTGAGCTACATCGTCATCGGCGACGTTGCTCCCGTTATGACCGCAAGCCCCACGCCCAAGTTGGCGACCGACGCCCAGATCCCCACGTTTAAGGCGCTGGCCGACGCCGTTCACAAGCACGGCGCCAAGGTCGCGCTGCAGCTGTTCCACCCCGAGTACGACGTGCCCGGCGTCGGCCGCATGGTCATGGGTTCCATGGTCGCCGCCAAGGCTGCGCAGGAGGCCAAGGCCGCCGGCGACGAGGAGACCTTTGCCGCCAAGATGGCCGAGTCCAACGAGATCCGCAAGCAGGCCTATGCCAAGTTGCACCACGATATGCAGCACTTTGTGAACGAGGCGAGCGTAGAGCAGCTCACCCAGATCAAGGAGGCCATCGCCGCCTCGGCCGCTCGCGCGCAGCAGGCCGGCATTGACGCCATCGAGGTCCACGGCGACCGCTTGGTGGGTTCGCTATGTTCGGCCATCCTCAACAAGCGTACCGACGAGTACGGCGGTTCGTTCGAGAACCGCGTTCGCTATGCGCTCGAGGTCGTCGCCGCCATTAAGGAGGCCGCGCCGCAGCTGATGGTGGAGTACAAACTGCCCGTGATCATGGAGAACCCCGACGGCACGCCGCGCGGCAAGGGTGGCCTGCAGCCCGACGAGGCCTGCGAGTTCGCCAAGCTGCTCGAGGGCGCGGGCATCGACATGATCCAGGTCGCGCAGGCCAACCACACCGGCAACATGGGCGACACCATTCCGCCCATGGGTGCCATGCCCTACAACTGGACGCTGCCGGTGGCCGAGCGCGTCAAGGCCCTGGTCTCCGTGCCGGTGGCCACCGTCGGCCGTGTTGTTTCGGTCGAGGCCGGCGAGAAGATTCTTGAGGACGGCGCGGCCGACATTATCGCCTATGGCCGCTCGCTCATGTGCGACCCCGACATTGCGTTGAAGGCCGCGACCGGCGAGCCCATCCGCGAGTGCCTCAACTGCAACAAGGGCTGCGTCGACGCGATTCAAAACCGCAAGTACATCTCGTGCGTGCTCAACGCCGAGAACGGCGACGAGGCGACCATCGCCATTAAGCCGGGCGAGGGCGACAAGAAGATCGCCGTGGTGGGCGGCGGCATCGCCGGCCTGGAGGCCGCGCGCGTGGCGGCCAAACGCGGCTACGACGTGACCGTCTATGAGGCGAGCGATCATCTGGGCGGCCAGATTGTGCTGGCGGCCGCGCCTCCGCGCAAGGACGAGATCATGCGCTCGGTCGAGTATTACGAGAAGATTCTGCCCGGCCTGGGCGTGAAGGTCGAGCTCAACCATGCCGCTAGCCCTGCGGACCTCAACGCCGCCGACGCCGCGATTGTGGCCGTGGGCGCGCATGACGTGGTCATCCCCGTTCCGGGCGCCGACTCGGAGAAGGTCGTCTCGAGCTGGGACGTGCTGGCCGGCAAGGTGGAGCTCGGCGGCCGCGTCGCTGTCATTGGCGGTGGCCTGGTGGGTACCGAGACTGCCGAGTACCTGCTGCAGCACGGCTGCGAGGTGGCGATTGTCGAGATGCTCGACAAGATTGCCGCTGGCGAGTCCGAGACCATTCTGCCGCTGATCATGAGCGACTTTGCCGCCCACAACGTGGAACAGCACGTGAAGACCCGCCTGACCGCCATTACCGACGAGGGCGTGGAGGCCGTGCACGCCACCGAGGACGGTGCCGAGGAGCCGGTGAAGATCGCCTGCGATTACGTGGTGATGGCCGTGGGATCCAAGGCCAACGCGTTTGACCTGGATGGCGTGACGGTGCCCGTGACCTGCGTGGGCGACTGCTCGGGCGAGCGCACCGCCGACATTGCGAGCGCCATTCGCACGGCGTATCACGCGGCCAACGAGCTGTAGTTGAACATCGCGGCCAGGCGGGGCGGTAGCACGGATCCGCCTCGCCCGGCTGTGTCCCGTCGGGTGTCAACCGGTGCGGGGCCTGCAAGCGCAGCAGGCCCCGCCCTTTTTGTTTTGCTCCGGTGGATGGCAATGCGCGGTAATCATGAGGAGTAAGGACGTCTACTGCCTTGCCGATTACTCAAAATTATTGGGGGAGGGGTTAATAATCATATCCGCTATAGCAAAGGGCATAAAGAGGTGTCAATTTTGTTGACAGGCGAATGACGATTGGCTGCGAGTCAGCTACCAGCGTAAATAATCGATAAAGAAATGTCGTAAATTGGTGCCAAATGCCCAGATAACGCCGCGTCTATTTTAATTAACTGCTTTGAGCAAACAGTAAAATGCTACTATCTAACTTGCACGTAAGAAAGCAGATTAACGGTTAAGGCTAAGAAGTGGCAGGTATGTCGGAAGCAACTAGGACTCGCACGCATGCGCCCGAGGTTAGGCAGCGCGCCGTCGAGATCCTCCAAGAGGGGGTCGGTCATCGCGCCCTCGCCGCGGAGCTTGGCATTCCCCAGGCCACGGCTCGTCAGTGGGCCCGCGCGTATGCCGTAGGCGGTGCCGACGCCGTTCTCAACGCCGGTTCGCATCATCACACCTATTCGTACGAAGTTAAGCTCGCCGTGGTCAAGGACCGCTTGGAAAACGGCTTAACGGTTCGCGAGGCCATGATCAAGCACAAGATTCCCAGCGAGTCTTCGGTCAAGGCTTGGTGCCGCCAGTATCGCGAGAGCGGTGAGTCCGCGCTGGTTGATAAGCCGCGCGGTCGCAAGCCGCGCGTTAAAAAGGCGGAATAGCGAACGGGATGGTGCGCCCACAGGGGCGCATTTTTCTTGCCGCGCCAACTTTTTGGACCGTCGTGAGCCTACTGGAACATCCTCCAAAGTGGTTAATAAACCGCGCGCAGTGGCCCGTGCGCCCGCCGTCGCGATAGGGGGAGCGTCGCCTCTCTGCTCCAAAGCGGACAGACTCCTTACCCCGTACGCCTAAAACTCCCCAGTTGACCGAAAACCCGCCGCCGCTACTCCTCAACTGAGCTATAACGTTAAACAATTGCAGCGTTTTTGCATGGGGGAGTGATGGTATGACGCTACTGTATTTCCTTACCCTGTTTCCGCTGGTACCGGCGCTGGGCATGCTGCTCGCGCGCGGTGACCGCGCCCGCGATGCGGTAGGGCTTGTAGGCTCCGGCATTATTATGGCGGTGACAGTTGTAGTCGCCGTCATGTTTTTTGGCACGGGTCCGCAGAGCTTTGAGGTGGCACCGGGCACCTCGCATGTGCTCTCGATCATCAGCTCCGTCATCGATGTCATCCTGTGCGCCATCATCCTGTACAACGCGCGTAAATATAAGAGCACGCTCACCACGGTGCTCGGCGTGGTGCAGCTGGTGGGTTCGCTCGCCTTTGCAGCTATGACGCTGCCCGCGACCGAAGCCGTCACGGCAACGCCGCTCTACCTGGACTACATGAGCGTGATCATGGTCCTCGCCGTCGGCATCGTCGGCAGCCTAATCTGCGTGTACGCCCTGGGCTACATGAAGGACTTCCAGGCCCACGACGAGCACGAGGCAGCGCTGCGCGGGCAGGCGGCGCCCGACCGACGCCCGCAGTTCCTGGCGCTTATGTTCCTGTTCCTCTCGGCCATGTTCGTCATCGTGACGAGCGACAACCTTGAGTGGCTGTTCTGTGGCTGGGAAATCACCACCGTGTGCTCGTTCCTCATGATTGGCTACACGCGCACGCCCGAGGCCATTAAAAACGCTTTCACCCAGATCATCCTCAACATGCTGGGCGGCATCGCGTTTTTGGCCGGACTCATGTACCTGCACGTTAACGGCATGCCGCTGACCATCTCGGGCATGATCGAGCTTTCCGGCGCCGGCACCGCGCAGTCCGCGCTGCTGGTGATGCCGGTCGTCCTGCTGTCGCTCGCCGCACTTACCAAGGCCGCGCAGATGCCGTTCCACACCTGGCTGCTCGGCGCCATGGTTGCCCCCACTCCCACGAGCGCCCTGCTGCACTCGTCCACCATGGTCAAGGCCGGCGTGTTCCTGATGGTCAAGCTGAGCCCGCTCTATGCCATCTATCCCGTGACCGGCTTTATGGTCACGAGTGTGGGTGCCATCACGTTTTTGCTCGCTGCCCTCATGGCCATCTCGCAGAGCAACGCCAAACGCGTGCTCGCGTACTCCACCATTTCCAACCTGGGCCTCATCAGTGCCTGCTTGGGTGTCGGTGCGCCCGAGGCCGTGTGGGCGGCCATCTTCCTAATCCTGTTCCATACGGTGGCCAAGTCGCTGCTGTTCCTGTGCGTGGGCACCGCCGAGCATCATATCGGCAGCCGCAATATCGAGGACATGGACGGTATGTTCAGCCGCATGCCGCACCTGACGCGCCTGATGATGCTGGGCATCATGGGCATGTTTGTGGCGCCGTTTGGCATGCTCGTGTCCAAGTGGGGCGCCCTGGTGGCGTTTGCGCAGACCGGCAACGTGCTCATGATCATGGTGCTTGCCTTTGGCTCGGCCGCGACGTTCTTCTTCTGGGGTAAGTGGCTCGCCAAGCTTTCGGGCGTCGACCCCACGGCTCAAAACGTTGAGGTCAATGTCCATAAGACCGAATGGATGGCGCTCAACACCATCGCCGCGCTGCTGATTCTGTGCTGCGTGGCGTTCCCGATTATCTCGAGCGGTCTGGTGTCGCCTTACTTGGCCATGGTGTTTGGCCGCGTGCCGTACGTTATTGGCAAGGATGCCATGTATCTGATGGTGGTTATCGTGGCTTTTATCGCCGTGGTGCTGCTGACTTCATTCCGCGTGAGCAACAAGCCGCACGTAAACGTATATCTTTCGGGTGTGGGAACCGACAAATATCGCCATTTCCGCGGCTCGATGGGACGCGAGGTGAAGGCCGAAAAGCGCAATTGGTACTCGGAGGACGCCCTTGGCGAGAAGCGTATTGGCCCCGCGGGTAGCGTCGTGTGCTGCAGCATTATCTTGTTTGCGCTGCTGTGTTGCGCGTGGATTGGGCCCGAGCGGCTTGCCATGGGCGCGCCCTCGGTGCTGCGCGGCAAGTATTTTGAAGGTTCGGGTGTCGTGGGCATATTTATTGGTACCGTGGCGTTTGCCTTGATTGCGCCGCTTGTGGGTGGACTGATCGACGGCCTTGACCGCAAGCTTTCGGCCCGCATGCAGGGCCGCGTGGGTCCGCGCCTGCTCCAGCCTTTCTACGACGTTGCCAAGCTGCTGCGCAAGGCCCCTGCCAGCGTAAACACCATGGATGATACCTACATGGCGTGCGCGCTCATCTTTACCGTGGTGGGCGGCGGCATCTTTGTGTCGGGCTCCAACACGCTGCTGTGCGCTTTCATGGTTACGCTCGCTGCGATCTTTGTGGTGTTGGCGTCCGCCTCGACGCAAAGCCCGTTTGCCCAGGTCGGCGCCGACCGCGAGCTGCTGCAGGTCATGAGTTACGAGCCCGCCGTTCTGCTGATGAGCGTGGGCCTGTATCTCGCCACCGATAGCTTTGATTCCATCGCCGTGACCGGGCAGTCGGCGCCCATCATCGTGTACAGTGCGCCCATTTTCCTCGCGCTGCTCGCGGTGCTTACCATCAAGCTGCGCAAGTCGCCGTTCGATCTTTCGTACTCGCATCACGCGCATCAGGAGATTGTCCAGGGCGTCGCCACCGAGATGAGCGGCAGCACGCTGGCCAAGATGACCCTTATGCACTGGTGCGAGACCGTGCTGTTTTTGATGTGGGTGGGCATGTTTTTTGTTTGGGACAACCCGGTGAGCTGGGTGGTTGCCCTGGTCGTGATGGTCGCGACGTATTTTGTCGAGGTACTGATCGATAACACCTTCGCCCGTAGCACCTGGCGCAGCTGCTTTAAGCTCGGCTGGGGCGTGGCGCTGGTGTTTGGCCTGCTCAACCTTATGCCCATCCTCGTTGACGTGTTTATTTAGGAGGCGGCATCCATGGATCATAAAATGTCGCGCTCGCCGTGGGTTATTCATTACGACGGCTCGAGCTGCAACGGATGCGATATCGAGGTGCTGGCCTCGCTCACGCCGCTGTTCGATGCGGAGCGCTTTGGCGTGGTCAACACCGGTAACCCCAAGCATGCGGATATCTTTTTGGTGACGGGTTCGGTCAACGCGCAAAACCTGCCCGTCGTGCGCCAGATCTACAACCAGATGCTCGAGCCCAAGTGCGTGGTGGCGTGCGGCATCTGCGCGTGCTCGGGCGGCGTGTTCCGTGATGCCTACAACGTGATTGGCGGCGTGGACCGCGCGATTCCCGTGGACGTGTACGCGCCCGGGTGCGCCATTCGCCCCGAGACGGTGATCGATGCCATCGTGGAGGCGTGCGGCATCCTGGACCAGAAGGAGGCCGTGATGCGCGCCGGCGGCGATCCACTCACCGTGGGCGGCGCCGCCACCTGGGACGGTGGCGTTGAGCTGGGCGAGGACGGGTTTGTGGCCGCGGCCGAGGCCGGCGACGCGCCTGCTGAGACGCCCGCCGCTGCAAAGGAGGCCGAGTAATGCAAGAGGCAATCTATATCACCGTCGGGATCGATGAGTTGCTGTCGCATGTCCAGGAGCTCAAGGGCGTCGGCGCGCGCTTTGTGCAAATGCACGCCGAGCGCAACGTCGACGACGGCACGTATCGTCTGGTCTATACGTTTATCAACGTTCGTGCTGCTCAGAAACATATTGCGCGGGACGGCAGCTATGCGATCGAGAATCTGGTGGTTGAGGGCATCGACCAGTACCAGGAGATTCCGTCCATCAGCTCGTACTATCCGGCGGTGTTCCCGTTTGAGAACGAGGCGCACGACCTGTTCGGCCTTGCCATCACCGATATGCAGGTCGACTTTAACGGCTTTTTCTACCAGGTCTCGACGGCCGAGCCCATGAGCGTGATTACGCCCGAGGTGAAGGCCGCGCGCGAGAAGGCCATGAAGGTCCGCGCCGCCGCCGAGGCCAAGGCGCGCAAGGCCGCGGCCGAGAAGGCCACTGCGGCCGCTGCTGCTGCGGGGGAGAGCACTGGCGATGCTGCGGGCGCCGCCGCTGCCCAGCCCGCCGCGGCTGCCGGCTCGGATGCTCAACATGACGAGGCTGCTGCGAAGGCGGCGCTCAAGGCTGCCGAGATGGAGGCAAAGCTCGCCGCCATGGATCCCGAGAAAGCGGCCAAGGTCCGCGCGGCGCTTGCCGCCAAGGCCGCCCGCGATAAGCAGAAAAAGGAGGCGTAAGGTCCATGGCACATCGCTCCGTTATTCCGTTTGGCCCGCAGCACCCGGTGCTGCCCGAGCCGCTTCATCTAGACCTGGTGATCGAGGACGATCGCGTCATCGAGGCAATTCCGCAGATCGGCTTTGTGCACCGCGGGCTCGAGAAGCTCACCGAAAAGCGCGACATGCATCAGTTTGGCTACATCGCCGAGCGCATCTGCGGCATTTGCGCCGTGGGCCACAGCTGCGGCTATGCCAGCGCCTGCGAACGCATGCTTGACATCGAGGTGCCCGGCCGCGTGCAGTATATCCGCACCATTTTGCATGAGCTGTCGCGTATCCACTCGCACCTGCTGTGGCTGGGCCTGCTCGCCGACGCCTTTGGCTTTGAGGCGCTGTTCTATCGTTCGTGGACCCTGCGCGAGCAGATTCTTAAGATCTTCGAGAGCACCTGCGGCGGTCGCGTGATTCTGTCGATCAACGAGATCGGCGGCCTTAAGCACGACATCGAGGACTCCGAGCTGGCGGGTATTGTCCAGACGCTCGATGCCATGCGTCCCGACTACGAGGCCCTGGTGCACACGTTTTTGGACGACGACAGCTGCGGCGAGCGCCTGCACGGCGTGGGCGTGATCAGCAAGAAGGACGCGCTGGAGCTGTCGATGGTCGGTCCGTTTGGCCGCGCCTCGGGCGTGGATTACGACGTGCGCATGTTCGGCGACGGTGCGTATGCGGATCTTGCCGCGTTTGAGCCGATCGTTGCCACCGATGGCGACTGCTATGCCCGCTGCCAGGTGCGTTGCGCCGAGGTCACGCAGGCCATGGACATTATCAAGGAACTCGTGGGCAAGATTCCGCACGACGGCATCGGCGGGCGCACCAAGCTCACGCCGGCCGACGGCGCGCGCGGCGAGGTTGTGATTGAGCAACCGCGTGGCGAGGCGTATTACTATGTGCGCGGCAACGGCACCAAGAACCTGGACCGCTTCCGCGTGCGCACGCCGACGTCGCAGAACCTGGCGGGTCTGACGCATGCGCTGCAGGGCGTGCTCATTGCCAACGTGCCCATGATTATCCTGACCATCGACCCCTGCATTAGCTGCACGGAAAGGTAGGCGCGGCATGAGTTTGCTGACATTTGCCAAGACGGCCTTGGGTTCTATGGTCAAGCAGCCGGTCACGGTGTGCTATCCGCAGGAGGAGCTGGCGGCGCCCGAGCGCCTGCGCGGGCATATCGTCAATGACATGGGCGTGTGCATCTGCTGCGGCATGTGCGCACGTCGCTGTCCGGCGGGCGCGATCGCGGTCGATCGCAAGGGCGGCACCTGGTCGATCGACCCGTACGCTTGCGTGGTGTGCGGTGAGTGCATCGAAAGCTGTCCCAAGAACTGCCTGACTATGGATACCGCCCGCACCCCAGTCGCGGCGGACAAGACGCCCACGGTAGAAACCAAGCCGGAATAGCGCAGAAATAGGTGCCGGCGGGGCAAAAATGCCCCGCCGGCCCCGCGCTTAAGCGCGCGGTCAGGCCGCCGCGAACAAAACTATGCCGGTTTACTACGATAAATCGCCAACCTCCAACCACACCGCATTCGGCAAAAACAAAACCGCAGGTAGACGGCTTGCGACTTTGTGAAAAAAGCGGGTGTGGTCGGGGATTTCGTTTTTATCGTAGTAAACCGGCATAGTTTTGAAATGGTGCCGTATTGGTAGCAGCCCCTGATCCCCCCGGGGACGGAGGAAAACGGGTCATTTTTGCCTGATGGCTCCGAGTCGCACCCGTTTTCCTGCGAAAACGCCGTGTCTCAACTTTGGTGAGACATTTGTCTCACGCCCAAAACAGAATCTGGAACATGTGTCACCTGCCCTAATTGTGTCTCATTCCGTAACTTTAGGCTGATGCAAGGTCTGATCCTGCGAGAAGGGAGACACGATGGGTAAGTACACGAGGGGTCTCTTGGCGGTGATACTTGCCGTAGTGCTGGTATTGCCAGCCGCAGCATTTGCCATGCTGCCCGAGGCCAACGCCAGGTCCAGCACAGGAATGGACGGACCGACAGTGAGCGGAACGGTCGTCGACCCCGACACCAGCGGACGCTGGGAAAAATGGGCTGCCGGCCACAGCGGTAATAAAGTTACGACCCAAAACGTCGGCCGAATCTGGACCGACAAGACGGTCAAGGCAACCGGAAAAGACGAAGCGTCAGACTTTTTGACTACGCTTTCGGCGATGTCCTCGACATCTAATTCGACCGTGACGGTCACCACACCACTCGACATTGTGATGGTGCTGGATGCCTCTGGCTCGATGGATGATCATATGGGCGGAGGCGACAAGACCAAGCGTATTGATGCGCTGAAGAACGCTGCGAATAGCTTTATCGATACCATCGCCAAGCAAAACGAGAGCATCGAGGGCGTCGATAAGCAGCATAGGGTTGCCATCGTTAAGTTCGCGGGCAATAAGACCGACGAGGTCGGCAATGCTATTTATCGTGACGGAGGGTACTCATACAATTACACACAGGTAATGAAAGAGCTGACCTATTGTTCCGGCAGCAATGCGAATGACCTCAAGAACAATACAATTAATAAAATTCAGCCTGCCGGTGCCACGCGCGCCGACTATGGTTTGCAGCTGGCCGCGAAGACGCTCGCTTCTGGCCGCGCGGACGCCAAGAAGATCGTTGTGTTCTTTACCGACGGTACTCCAACGAGCCAAAGTAAGTTCGATTCTACAGTCGCCAACGCTGCTGTGACGGCTGCCAAGGAGATGAAGGACGGCAAAGCTACCGTCTATACCATCGGCATCTTTGATGGCGCGGATCCCAAAGCCAGTGTCGAAAAATCAACTACAAGCCAAGAGAATAAGTTCATGCAGGCCGTGTCGAGCAACTACCCCAATGCTACGGCATGGAACACTCACGGCACACGTGCGGATAATTCCGACTACTATAAGTCGGCGACCAATGCCGACGAGCTCAAGAAGGTCTTCGACGACATTTCAAAGGCCATTACGTCTGAAGCACCTCATCCGACCAAAATCCCTACGGGTTACGACGCGAACAAGCACGGCTATATTACGTTTACCGATGAGCTGGGCGATTTTATGCAGGTCGACGGTTTTACCGAAGCCGTCATCAACGGCACGTCGTTTACCAAGACGAGCAAGACGACCAACAAAGAAACCAATACCGACACGTACGAGTTCACCGGCGAGGCAAAAAACCTGCTCATCACCGTGCAGCGTGCCGGCGATAAAAATCCCCGAAAGGGCGATGTTGTAACGGTCAGCATCCCCGCATCGTTGATTCCGCAGAGCCACTTTAAGACCGTAGACGGCAAGCTTTCGGTCGACAGCGCTCAGCCTATCCGCGTGAAGTACGCCTCGAGCGTGAAGAGCACTGCACTCGACAATCTGTTTACGCCCGAGAAGGTCACGGGGCTCAAGGACTACATCGAGCATAATACGACCGTCGTCGACGGCACCGAGACCGTGAATTTCTACGCGAACAAGTGGAACGGCGGGGAGCTGGGAGATACGGTTGCGACCTTTGAGCCGGCCGACACCAACCGCTACTACTACTTCCAGAAGCAGACTCCTATTTACACGGATGAGGGCTGCACGAAGCCAGCAACGGGCTCGCTGGATGATAACACCACCTATTACTATAAGGATGAGTTTGAGGAGCAGGGTGAGAACGGCGAGGTCAAGTCTGCGACCGATGTCATCGCATTCAAGGGCGGCGATGCTGCGAAGTTCGACGGCGCTATTGTTGCTGACAAGAAGAGCGGCAGCCTGTCGTTTAGTATCGGAACCGCGCGCCTGGCCTTTATCGACGAGCTTCATACCACCAAGAAGAGCGTGGGCGGCAACAACACCGGTACCGCCTCCGACGTGCTCAATCCCAAGTGGAACAACATGTCCGCCAAGACGAGCGCGACGCATGTCAACTCCTACCTGGGCAACAACGGCAAGATCAGCTATAAGTACGACATGACGCCGGCAACGGTGGATACCAAGGCCGACTTTGGCTTGACCAAGGTGCTCGAGGGCCGCAACTGGACGAAGGAGGACAAGTTTGAGTTTGGGCTGACGTCCGAGGGCAACGCCCCGATGCCCGAGTCCGCGACTGCGACCGTGTTTGCGTCCGTGACCAAGGACGATCTGAATGACAAGGGCAAGGCGGCCATTAACTTCGGTACGATCGAATACGCCGCACCTGGAACGTATGTCTACAAGGTCAGCGAGAAGAACGCTGGGACCACGGTTGACGGCGTTGCCTACAGCAAGAACGTCGCGGAGATCACCGTGACGGTGACGCCCAACAAGAAGGGCGAGCTCAGCGCTGACGTGAAGGTGACTTGGAGCGAAGCAGGCGAGAACGAGTTCAAGAACGTTTACGCTGCGGAGCCTGTTGAGTCCAGCGTTACCGACAAGATTGACGTGACCAAGTCCCTGACCGGGCGCGATCTTGCGGCCGGCGAGTTCAGCTTTGAGCTGCTCGAAGTCGTGGACAAGGAAGATAAGCCTGTCGAGACCGTCAAGAACGATGCCAACGGCAAGGTGACGTTCAGCGCTATCAAGTACACTGAGATCGGTCAGCACACCTACAAGCTGCACGAGGTCAAGGGTGACGCCGGTGGTATTGCCTACGACGAAACGGTCTACACCATCGTGACGACCATCAGCGATAACAGCAAGGGCCAGCTGGTTGCCACGCACGAGGTGAAGGGTGCCGAGGATCCCAAGAGCATCGAGTTCAAGAACGCTTACACCACGAATGCCGCCGAGGCATCGCTTGTGGGTATCAAGAACCTGCAGGCCGTCGACGGCCTGACCCCGGCTGACATCGCCGGCAAGTTCACCTTTACCGTGACCGGCGAAGAGGGTGCACCCATGCCCGTGAACGCGAGCGTGCACAACGGCGCCGACGGCAAGGTCGACTTTGGCAAGATCACCTTTACGCTCGACGGCCTTAACAAGGCTCTGGGCGAGAAGCCCGAGAAGCGCGAGCACACCTTTACCTACACCGTGACCGAGTCCGGCGAGGTCGCTGGCGTGACCAACGACGCCAAGCCGTCGCGCGAGGTTTCCTTCACCGTGACCGATGACGGCAAGGGCAATCTGCGCGTGTCCCGCAAGCCGGACGGCAACGCGGCCTTCACGTTCACTAATACCTATAACGTGACGCCTGACAAGTTCAGCGTCACCGACCAGATCACCGCGACCAAGTCCCTGACCGGGCGCACGCTTGCCGCCGGCGAGTTCTCCTTCGAGCTGGTCGAGGGCGACAAGGTCGTCGCCAGGGGCACCAATGCCGCCGATGGCACGATCACCATGGACAAGGTCACCTACGACAAGCCCGGCAAGCATACCTACACGCTGCGCGAGGTCAACGGCGGAACCACCAGCAAGGGCATCACCTACAGTGACGCCAAGTTCACCATCGAGACCACCATTACCGACAACGGCGACGGCACCCTCAGCGCTACGCACGAGCTGAAGGGCGACAAGCCTGCGACCTTCGAGAACACCTACAGCGTGACCCCGACCTATGCAGACCTCGACTTTGACCTGAGCAAGGCCATCGACGGCCGCGACTGGACGGATGGGGACGAGTTCAGCTTTACCATCACTTCTCCTGACGGCGCCCCGCTGCCCGATCCCGCAACCGTGACCGTGAACAAGCACGATGCGAAGGACGGCATCGCTGCCATCAAGTTCGGCAAGATTCACTACACGGCTGCCGGAACCTACAAGTACGAGATCCGCGAGAACGCGGGTAGCACGGTCGGCATGACGTATGATACTCATGTCGCGACCGCCGAAGTGACCGTGACCGAGAACGGCGAGGGCAACCTGAAAGCCAACGTCACCAAGAAGGAAAACGGACGCTTTACTAACAAGTACCGCACTGAGCTCGATTACGTCGCGGCCGGCGGTCTGTGGCTCAGCAAGTATCTGGACGGCCGCCCCATGACCGAGGGCCAGTTCACCTTTACCGTGACACCCGCTGACGACGCGTCGGCTAGCGCGCTCGGTCTGCTGCCCGGAGCCAACAACTTCAAGTCTCCTGCAGCGGCAGAGACAACAGTCGGCCTGATCGACATCTTGGCTGGTCATGAGGTTACATTTACGCAGGCTGACGCCGGCAAGACCTTCAAGTACACCGTGGCCGAGAAGAACGACCACCAGCCCGGTTACACCTACGATGACGCCGTGCGCACCGTGACGATCGCCATCGCCGACGACACCGCCGGTACGCTCACTGCCACGACGACCGTCTCCGGTGGTCCCGAGGGCACGCATGAGACGGTCCACAAGAGCGGCGAGAACAAGGTCGAGAAGGCCCTGGTGCCGTTCCACAACAGCTACAGCGCGACGACCAACACGCCTGGTGGCACCGCTGCTCAGGTTGTCGCAACTAAGACCCTGACCGGTCGCCCGATGGTCGATGGCGAGTTCTGGTTTGGTATCGCCTATCAGGGCGAGCTTGTGGAATACAAAAACCTCAAGCCCAACATCGGCGGGCACGTGAGCTTTGATGTGCTGCACTATGACACCAAGATGCTTGCTAATCTTGCGGCGGCTGGGCTTGCCCATCGTACCGATAAGGACGGCAAACTTGCTTGGACCATTAACTACACGGCCTACGAAGATTTATTCGGGCTGCCGAATGGCGTTTCCGCTACAACGTGGAGCTTTGGCTTTAAGGTTATCGTCGTCGACAACGGTGACGGTACCCTGACGGCAACGGTCGACTACGGTGGCGTTGAGCCCTTGTTCGAGAACGTCTATGGCGCCGATGCTGTTAACGCCGCGCTTGCCGGCACCAAGAAGCTCCAGGCTGCCGAGGGCCTGACCCCGGCCGACATCACGGGTAAGTTCACCTTTACCGTGACCGCCGACGAGGCGGGTGCCCCGATGCCCGAGCACACGGCCGCAACCAACGACGCGGCCGGCAACGTGGACTTTGGAAAGATCCACTTTACGCTCGAGGACCTCAACCGCGCCCTGGGCGTGACGGACGACGCAACCGACGAGACTGAAGCCGATGAAGCCGAAGCCGATGAGGCGAATGCCGATGAGGCAAAGACCGACGAGGCCGACGTTGACGTTAACGCTGATGAATCCGAGGACGAGAACGAGCCTGCCGCCGCTACTCCGCGCTCGCACACCTTTACCTACACGGTGACCGAGTCCGGTAGCGTCCCTGGCGTGACCAACGACGCCAACGCCACGCGCAAGGTTTCCTACACCGTGACTGACGACAATGCCGGACATCTGAGCGTCGTGCGCGAGGGCGACGACGGTGCGGCCTTCACGTTCACCAACACCTACAGCGTGACGCCCACCGATTCTGTGGTGACCGACCAGGTCAAGACGGTCAAGCGCCTGACCGGACGCGACCTTGCAGCTGGCGAGTTCACGTTTGAACTGCTCGAGGACGGCGTGGTTGTCGCGAGCGGCACCAACGACGCCAACGGTACCGTCACGCTGAGCCCGATCCACTACGAGGCACCCGGCACGCACACGTACACGCTGCGCGAGGCTTGCCCCAACGCGCTCGGCCTGTACAAGGGCGTCACCTATGATGGCGTGACCTACACCGTCGTGACCACCGTCTCCGACAACGGCGACGGCACGCTGACCGCGACGCACAAGCTCGATGGAACCACCGAGTCCGCTGGCTTTACCAACAAGTATCACGCCATGCCCACGCAGGTCTCCATCGGCGCGATCAAGGTGCTCGAGGGACGCGAGCTCAAGAAGGACGAGTTTAGCTTTAAGCTCGCTGGTGAGGACGTCGAGTCCACCGTCACCAACGATGCCGACGGCAAGATCAGCTTCGACAAGTTCGAGTACAGCGAGCCTGGTACGTACGTCTACACCATCAGCGAGGTCAAGGGCGACGAGGCCGGTATGACCTACGACAAGTCCGTCTTTACCGCGACCGTCAACGTGGTTGATGACGGCGAGGGCAACCTCAAGGCGAGCGTTGCCTATACCAAGGGCGACAAGAGCGTCGAGGGCATCGTGTTCAACAACACGTACAAGAAGCCCGAAACGCCCGTGCCGACGCCCGACCCCGGTACGCCCAAGACCGTGACGAACATCGTCAAGACGGTCAAGGGTTTCCTGCCCACCACGGGTGACCAGCAGGCAGCCGCGCTCCTCATGGCGTTTGTCGTCGCCATGTCCGGCGTCGGTGCCCTGGTCTGGGGCATCCGTAAGCGCTAGGCAAACTGACAGCGGCCCGGGGCCAAGGGCCCCGAGCCGCTGGCGGGGAGCCAAAAACATAGTCCCCACCCCACCCCCAGCCGCCACGGAGGCGTCTCCCTTCTCCGTGGCGGCACTTTTGTGCGCGGGTGAGGAGGGCGCGCCACAAAACCGGCCCATCTACTACGTTTAACCGCCTATCCCCGACCATGTCGAAAAGCGCGAATACAAAACCGCAGGTAGAACGCCTGCGGTTTTGTTCAAAACGAGAGTATGGTTGGGGGTGTCGAGTCAAACGTAGTAGATAGGCCGGTTTCGTGGCGGGTGCCGCCGGCTGATCCCCCGGGGACGGAGGAAAACGGATCATTTTTGGCCCCACGCGAGCTGCGGAGACGTTCGCGTGGGGTTGCTCGAACAAAACAATGCCGGTTTACGGGGCTGGATCCCGAACCTCCAACCATACCGAAAAACGCGAAAACAAAACCGCAGGTAGATGGGCCGTCATTTTTCGAAAAATGCGGGCATGGACGGAGTTCCTGAGTTTAGCCCCGTAAACCGGCATAGTTTTGAAATGGCATTAAATCGGTAGCAGCCATTTAGCTATGCCGGGGTGGTCGGCCGCTGGTTGATTACCCTCGCAGGTAGGCGATGGCGATCTGGGTGCGGTTGCGCAGGCCCATTTTTGCCAGGATCGAGCTGATGTGGTTTCGCACGGTGCCTTCGCCCATATAGGCCGTGGCGGCAATTTCCTTGTTATCGAGGCCGCGGGCAATGAGCTCGGCGACCTCGAACTCGCGGTCGGTCAGGCCGGCAAAGGCTGCGGGCCGGCGGGGCGTGCCGGCCTCGACGTCCGTCCCATCAAAATCGACGTCCTCAATTGCCTTGCCCTCAAGCACGCGTTTGCCATCCATGACCTGCGCCAACGCCGGCGGGATGGCAGCGACATCGGTCTTGATCAGATAGCCGCGGGCGCCCAGCTTGAGCGCCGACACAATGTACTCGTCATCCGAAAACGTGGTCAGGAACACCACGCGTGCCGTGGGGTCGTGCTCGAGGATCTCGCGCGCCGCCGAAAGGCCGTCACGCCCCGGCATCTGGATGTCGAGCAGCGCGATATCGGGTGCGTGCTCGGTGTAGAGCGCGACCGCGTCGTTGCCGTCGGCGCCGGTGCCCACGACTTCGATGTGCGGCTGGGCACCCAAGATAATCTTGAGCGAATCGACCACCAAGCGGTCGTCGTCGACAACAATGAGCCTCATCGGGCGTCATCTCCTTGCTGTTTGGGGACGGTGGCAAACACGCGCCAGCCGGGGGCACCGGCACGCGGCCCGGCGGTGAAGGTGCCGCCAAGCGCCTCGACGCGCTCGCGCATGGAGCCGAGTCCCATGCCTTCCGCGACTCCGCGACCGTCCGCCCGGATCCTACCCTCACCGTCGTCGGTAACGATGAGCTGGTAAAACGACGGGTGCTCCATGCATCGCACGGTCACGTTCTGCGCGCGAGCATGGCGCATGGTGTTAGAGAGCGCCTCGCGCAGGATCGCCGCAAAGCAGTTGGCGACGTTGGCAGGTGCATGCTCGGCCAAAACCTCAAGCTCAATCTGCGGGCCGCCATCTGAGCGTGCGCCTTCCGCGATGCGCTCGAGCTGCACGGAGAGATTGGCCGCGTTGTCGTTGAGTGCGTGGACGCTGGTGCGCACGAGCTGAAGCGCCTCGTCGACCGTGTGCTTGACGTCGGCGAAGTCGGCGGCGACGCCGGGTTCGTTGGCGTGGACCACGCGTAGGGCTTCGGTTTGCAGTGAGGCACGCGTGAGTTGGTGGCCCACGTTATCGTGGATCTCGCGCGCGATGCGGGCGCGTTCGGCGAGCGTCGCGAGTTCGACCTCGTAGTCCTGGCGGTCGGCAAGGTCGCGGTTGCGTGCCTCGAGCGCGAGGGCTCGTTCCTGCAGCTCGTCACGGGTGCGACGCATGCGCTCCTGCTCACGTTCCAACTGGGCGGTGCGCAACGACAGTAAGGTGGCGGCGACCGAAAGGATGGCGGTCAACAGCAGCGCGCGGGTGGGAAGCGCGCCGGCGTGGGCATATGCGACGAGCGCGCAGACAAAGATAGCGCCGGCGCCCAGTGCGCCCCAGACGCGCTCGCGGCGCACGCGTCGCGCGATGTCGCAGAAGGCGAGGGGTGCAAACGGAGCAAACGGCGGCGCAAAGACGGCCACCATAATGTAAGCGTAGCTCGCGGCCTCGCTGGCGCGGCGGGCGCGTTCGCCTTGCACGACTTCGGCCAAGGCGGCGATGACGACGCCAAGGCAAAATGCCGCAACCAAGCGGGCATCCACAGCAAGGCCCAAGGCGGCTGCGATGCAGCACGCCAGCACAATCGATTTGTCGAAAAGCCTGTTCATACGGGTATTGTACGCGATGCCGCGCGCGGGGGAGGCCCCACCGGGAGCAACCGTGACATTTGTCCCAGCAAGGGGGACCGCGACTATATCTCGCCGACAATCATTTCATCTGAACATTTTTGATAGCTGTATCTATCACTTTTGCTAGATACAGCTATTATTTTTGCTAGATAGATTTATCAAAAGGAGGCTCTAGGTGTATAGGCGCAAGATATCGACCGTGTTACAGCAAAGACTCATGGGGCCGCGTTCCTTTATTCAGGTGGTTATGGGTCCCAGACAAACTGGCAAGACCACGGCCATCAAGCAGGCGGTCAAGGCTTGCGGGCTTCCGTGTCGCGTGGCGAGTGCCGACTCGTCGCGCGAACTCGCGGGGGATTGGATCGACCTTGAGTGGCGCCAGGCTCGGCAGCTGACAAGTAATGGCTCGCGTGCCATCCTTGTGCTCGACGAGATACAAAAGGTTACGGGTTGGTCCGAGACGGTCAAGGCCCTGTGGGACGAAGACTCTTGGAACGACACCGAGCTTCTTGTGGTGCTGTCCGGTTCGTCGAGCTTGCTTCTCGGCAGTGGGCTGACCGAATCGCTTGCGGGGCGATTTGAGCTACTGCGTTCGACGCATTGGAGCCTGTCTGAGATGTCCGAGGCGTTTGGCTATAGCTTCGAGGATTATCTGATGTTTGGCGGGTATCCGGGTGCCGCGATTCTCAAGAGCGATGTCAATCGTTGGCGAGAGTATATGCGCGATTCGATCGTGGAATCGACGATTTCGCGTGACGTATTGCAGATGGAAGACGTGCGCAAGCCGGCGCTCATGCGAGCCCTCTTTGAGCTGGGCGCGCAGTATTCGGCGCAGGAGATATCGTATCGAAAACTGCTGGGGCAGCTCGACGATAAGGGAAACACTGATACTGTGCGCCATTATCTTGATCTGCTGTCCAAGGCGGGCATGATGAGCGGGTTGCAAAAATACGATGCCAAGCAGGTGAGGTCGAGGGCAAGCTCGCCGCGACTGCTTGTGCATGATCCCTCATTAATGTTCTCGATGTGGCGCGGGACGGGTGACTTGTTGGCTGATTCTGCCCTGCGAGGGCATTTGGTCGAAACTGCGGTGGGCGCCCGGCTCATCGCGCGTGCTCAAACAGAAGGCTTTGAGCTGTATTGGTGGCGTGAGGGTAATCTCGAGGTGGACTTTGTGGCGAAGCGCGGCGATGACGCCCTTGCGGCGATCGAGGTCAAAAGCGGCCGCGTGTCCAAGAGCGGTATGACTGAGTTTTTGGCGCAGAACCCTCAGGCGAAGCCGATGATTGTGGGCGATCGTAACGTTTCGGTTGAGCAGTTCTTGCGGGATGAGGTGGAGCTGTTTTAGCTGGTGATTGCTACGGCGCGGACGGGTCAAAGTGATCAGAAATGCAAGCCCCACTTACTTAAGATTTGGGACAAACAAATCTGATTACTTTGTCCTGTGGCGATGCCGGTTCTGTTGGCCGCCGCACTCGTGACAAAGCTCACTGGTGCGCGCCGCCCGCTCCTGCGATGATGAAATCGTACCGGGCCACGACCAACAGAAGGGCCGCCTCATGACAGACATCGTCCACGTCGAAAACCTCGTCAAGCGCTACGACGACCTTATCGCGCTCGACCACTTTAACCTGAGCATCGCCTCCGGCGAGATCTTTGGCCTGCTGGGCCCCAACGGCTCGGGCAAGACCACGTCCATCAACTGCATTTTGCAGCTGCTCGCCTACGACAAGGGCACCATCGAGCTCTTTGGCGAGCCCATGACGCCCGCCCGCTACGACCTTAAGCGCCGCATCGGCGTGGTGCCGCAGCAGGTGGCGGTGTTTGACGAGCTCACAGTGCGCGAGAACATCGACTATTTCTGCAGCCTCTACGTCAACGACCGCAAGCGCCGCCGCGCACTGGTGGACGAAGCGATCGACTTTGTCGGCCTGGGCGACTTTACCAAGTTCCGCCCCGGCAAGCTCTCGGGTGGCCTGGCGCGCCGTCTCAACATCGCCTGCGGCATCGCGCACAAGCCTGAGCTCATCTTTTTTGACGAGCCCACGGTGGCGGTCGACCCGCAGAGCCGAAACGCCATCCTGGAGGGCATCTGCCGCCTGCGCGACGAGGGCGCCACGGTGGTGTATACCAGCCATTACATGGAGGAAGTCGAGCAGATCTGCAGCCGCATCATGATCATGGACGGCGGCCGCGTACTGGCGCAGGGCACCAACGACGAGCTCAAGCGCATGATTCAGATGGGCGAGCGCGTGACCGTCGAGGTCGGCGCCGTCGAGCCCGCCACGGTCGAGCGGCTGCGCGCCCTCGAGCACGTGCTTTCGGTTGAGCTGTCCGGTGGCGAGCTCGTCTGCACCTGCGAAGCGAGCCCGCACAACCTGGTCGACATCCTCGACACGCTGCGCGCCGCCGACGTGGCGCTCGGCCGCGTGTGGAGCGAGCCGCCGACCCTCAACGACGTGTTCCTCGAGATCACCGGCCGCGAGCTGCGCGACTAGGGGGTGGCCATGTTCAACACTATCATCACCACGCTCAAGACGCTATTGCGTCGACCGAGTACATGGGTTTGGGGCGCGATCTTTCCCATTGCGCTTTCAACGATGTTCATGTTTATGTTTGCGAACCTGAGCTCTGACGGAAAGGTCGACCCGGTGCCGGTTGCCGTCGTGGCGGACGAGGCCTGGGACGCTTCGACCTTTAAGGACGTGGCGGCTTCGCTTGCCAAGGAAGGCGACGATCAGTTGCTCGAGATTCACGAGTGCGAGGATGTGACCGCCGCGAACCGTGCGCTCAAGGCCGGCGAAGTCGCGGGCATCTACACGGTCGATGCCGCGGGCACGCCCAAGCTCACGCTGCTTTCAAGCTACGACAGCTCGCGCGCGTCCACGGTGCTCGTCGACCGCAGCATTCTGGAAACGGTGGCAAGCTCGTATACGCAAAATGCCGAGCTCATGGCCCAGATTGCCCAGGACAACCCGGCGGCGCTTGCCGACCCGGAGGCGGTTGCGCGCGCCCTGTCGCTCGAGGGCGGAACCCGTCGCGTGAGCCTGACACGCACCACGCCCGACGGCACGACCATTTACTACTACGCGCTCTTTGGCCTGGTAGCGATGATGTCTGCCGAGTTTGCCGCCTTGAGCGTCGTCGATTTGCAGCCCAATCTGTCGGGCTTAGGGGCCCGTCGCTGCGTGGGCGGCGTTTCCAAGACGGCTTCGCTGGCCGGTATTTTTATCGGCTCGTGGCTGGTTTCCTTTGCCTCGATGGCGATCGCGATTGGCTATGTGCGCCTGGTCGTTGGCGTCGACTTTGGCGGGCGCGAGGGGCTGTGTCTGGTGGGTGGCGCCGTGTCCGCGCTTGCGGCGACGGGCCTGGGGCTCTTTGTGGGCACGCTGCCCGTTAAGGGGGGCAAGGCGTCCAAGTCGGGTATCCTCACGGGCTTCGCCACCACGTGTGCCCTGTTCGCCGGTCTCTACGGCGAGCCGGCGATGGCGCTTGCCGACGATGTCGCCCGCGCCTGCCCGGCCGAGTGCTGGCTCAACCCCGTCAAGCTCATCTGCGACATGTTCAATCGCCTGTATTTCTTTGAGGACCTGGGGCCCTTCGCCGTCCGCGTCGGCGCGCTTGTCCTGATGGCCCTGGTGTTTGTCGCCGCCGCTACGCTGATCTTTGGAAGGAGCCGCTATGAGCACCTTTAAGACCGCGCTTCGCATGGCGCTGGCGCACCCGTTCTACCTGCTCATCTATACGGTGTTCATTTCGCTCATGGGCGTATTCATCGCGGCCTCGGTGAGCTGGAACTCGTCGCAGCTTACCGAGTACAAGCCCTACGACACCAACGTGATCGTGGTCGACCGCGACAATAGCGACCTTTCGCGGGCGCTCACCAAGCATCTGGGCTCACGCTTTGACCTGGTCACGGGCGTTGGCGACGACACGTACGACCTTGCGGATGCGCTCGCCAAGAGCAACAGCGCCAAGGGCAGCGCCGACTGCGTGTTCTTTATTCCGGAGGGGTTTGAGGACGACCTGATCGCGGCCGCCCGTGCGGGGGAGGCCCTGCCCAAGCTCGATGTGACCTACGGCGCCGGCACCATGGCGGCAGCGCTCTCGTCTGCCGAGGCCTCGCGCTGGATCTCGCTTGCGGGTGCTGCGGCGGCGCTTGAGCCAGCTGCCTCCAACGGTGGCGTTGCCAAGGCGGCCGAGCATGCTGCCGCCAAGCGTGCCGAGGTCCAGATTGAGCAGGTCAAGGTCGACTCGACTGCCGCCGCCACGCTCGAGTCGTACTTCAACTTTGGCGCGTACGCGATCATCTCGTCGGTCATCGTGTCGGTGGGACTGGTGTTCTCGGGCATGAACGAGCCCGAGCGCGTGCGCCGCATGGAGGCCGGCCCGGTCTCCGAGCGCCAGCGTTCGCTTGCCGTGTTCGCGGCTGCCGCGGTGCTCACCGTCTGCATCTGGTTTGTGTCGAGCATGATGGGCGTCGTGGGCTTTGCCGGCGCGGTTGCCGAGGTCGGCGTGGGTCGTGTGTGTCTGGCGCTGGCGGCGACGTTTGCCCTGGCGTGCACGCCGCTGGCCGTTGGCTTTACGCTGTCGAGCTTGGGCGCGCGCGAGGAGCTGCTCAACGGCGTGGGCAACTTACTCGGCATGCTCATGACGTTTTTGGGCGGCGCCTGGATGCCGCTGTCACTCATGGGTTCGGCCGTGCAGACGGCGGCGCACTTTGTGCCGACGTATTGGGTGAACGACGCGATCGGCAAGGCGCTCGCCTCGGACCTGACGTCCACCGTGCTGGGCGACATCGCCTGCGACCTGGGCGTCACCGTGCTTTTCGCCGTCGCCATCGCCGCCGTAGGCCTCGCCCTCGCGCACAACAAATCCCGCGCCTAACCGCCTAGTCATTGGGGACATTCTTAAACGACTAGTCATCGGGGACAGTCTTTGCCGATCCGCCGGCTCGCCGGCCGGGCTGGCAAGGGCTGTCCCAATATGCCGGCCTTTGGGACCACTCATTGGGGACAGACTTAAGTGAGCGATTTCACTCATTTAAGTCTGTCCCCAATGAGTAGGTTGGAAAAAATCCTGCCCGCCGCTTAAAAATAGTTCGCCTAGGTTTACTATTACCCTAGAAAAGTAGCGGAAGGCTAACAATGGGGGATAGTATGGCGACAAAGCAAGCCTACGTCCAGGTCAAGGGACTCAAAAAGCACTACGGCGACGGCGATGCGCGCCTGACGGTGCTCGACGGCATCGACACGTCTATCAACCGCGGCGAGATTTGCGTCATGCTGGGGCCCTCGGGCTCGGGCAAGTCGACGTTCCTCAATCTCATCGGTGGCCTGGAGGACGCCGACGGCGGCTCCATCATGGTGGACGGCTGCGACCTGACGACACTCAAGCCCGCCGACCTGGGCGAGTATCGCCGCCGCGAGCTGGGCTTTGTTTTCCAGTTCTACAACTTGGTGCCCGACCTTACCATTAAGGAAAACATCGAGGTCACGGCGCACCTGTCCAAAAACCCGCTCAATGTCGATGACCTGCTGCGCTCGCTGGGCCTCTACGAGCACCGCAACAAGTTCCCGCGCCAGGTCTCGGGCGGCCAGCAGCAGCGTTGCGCCATCGGCCGCGCGCTCGTCAAAAACCCGGGCCTGCTGCTGTGCGACGAGCCCACGGGCGCGCTCGACTTCAAGACATCCAAGGAAATCCTGCAGCTCATGGAGGACGTCAACCGCACCTACGGCTGCACCATCATCATCGTCACCCACAACGCCGCCATCGCCCACATGGCCAACCGCGTGCTGCGCCTGCGCGACGGTCGCATCGTCGAGGACGAGCTCAACGAGTCGCCCGTCGCGGCCGCCGAGCTCGATTGGTAGGCGGCGCCATGTCACCTCTCGCAAAACGACTCCCCCGCGAGCTGCGCCGCAATATTGGCAAGTACCTGGGCATCTTCTTGCTTATGTGCGGAAGCATCGCCCTTACGTCGGGCTTTTTGCTCGCGGCACACTCTATCGGCTGCCTTATCGACGACATGCGCGACGCGTACACGATTGAGGACGGCCGCGTAACCACTTCCTTTGAGGCCACCGACGACCAGCTCAAAGCCGCCGGGGACGCGGCCAACGACGTCGGCGGCGTCACGCTCTATAAGAACTTCTCCATCGACGCCATTATCAAAAAGGCGGCTGGCGACGACGGCACCAAGCGCACCCTGCGCACCTATGCGCACCGCACCAAGCTTGACATTGCGTCCTACTGTGAGGGCAGGCAGCCCAAGACGGACGATGAGGTGGCAATCGACCGTGTCTTCGCCACCAACAACGATCTCGCCGTGGGCGATAAGGTCGAGCTCGAGGGTCGCACCTACACCATCTGCGGCATCATGACGCAGCCCGATAGCCAGGCGCTGTTCCTCAATAACTCGGACTTTACGGTGAACACCATCACCTATGGCGTGGCCGAGGTCACCGACGCCGGATTTGCCACGCTCGAGGACGCCGGCGGTGCGCCCGCCTACACCTACTCCTTTACCTTTAACGACCGCGACCTCTCCACCGCGGACCGTATCGATGCCGAGCAGGATATGGTCGAGGCGCTGACCGACGCCGATGCGCGCGTGGACGACCTGACCGATGCCGATTCCAACCAGGGCATCGGCTATGCGCGCGACGATGTGGACGGCGACTCCATGATGTGGACGACGCTGCTCGACATCATCATCGTGATCATGGCGTTTGTCTTTGTGGTGCTCACCGACGCCACTATCGAGGAGGAGAGCGCCATCATCGGCACGCTGCTCGCCAGCGGCTATCGCCGTCGCGAGATCGTGTTGCACTACCTTGCGCTTCCCGCCATTGTGGGCGTGCTCGCGGCGCTTTTGGGTACCGCGCTCGGCGTCGTGTTCTTTACCGAGCCCATGCGCAGTCTCTATTACGGCTCGTACAGCCTGCCGCCCTTCCAGGTGTACTGGAGCTGGGAGATCTTTGTGAAGTGCGCCGTGGTTCCTGCCTCCGCGCTCATTCTCATTACGTTGGTGGGCCTGCTCCGCAAGATGGGCAAGACGCCGCTGCAGTTTCTTCGTCACGAGGCGGGCGGCAAGTCGGGCACCAAGCGCGGTTTTCAGCTGCCGGAGCGCATGGGTTTCGTCTCTCGCTTCCGCTTGCGCATCTTCCTGCGCAATCTGGGCAACTTCGCCACGCTCTTCGTGGGTATCGCGTTTGCGTCACTGCTGCTGCTCTTTGGCCTGGCGATTCTGCCCACGATGACGCACTACGCGGACAACCTGGAGACAAGTCTTGTCGCCGAGCACCAGTACACGCTCAAGGCGCCGCTGGAGCTTGAAGGCACTGCCGAGGAACGCGGGCAGTGGTCGGCGCTCGAGCGCTTGCAGTCGGTTGACGGCGCGCTGCTTTCTGCCGCCCAGGATGCCGATGACGAGCTCGATGACGCGGCCGATGCCGCGCAGGCAGCAGCCGATGCCGCAGCCAGCTCTCCGTCTGCCGAGAGCCTTGCCGCGGCGCAGGACGCACTCGCCAAGGTTCAGGACAAGAAGGATGCGCTCTATGCGCGCCTCGATGACCTTGCCGATGCCCTCGGCTGCGACCGCGACGAGGCTATCGACCTGATCGACAAGGCCTCTAAGATCGACACCGACAACGACGACATTCACCCGATCAACACGACCGACAACGGCGCGGGCACAATCGCGCAGGCCGAGAAATATGCCGTTTACCAGCTGCAATACGACCGCGGCGATGGTAATGGCGAGGAGACGATTTCTGTCTACGGCATCTCGCCCGATTCACGCTACTGGAAAGACCTCAACGTCGGCGATGGGCACGTCGTCTTTGGTGGCGGCCTGCTCGATAAGTTTGGCTGGAGCGAGGGCCAGATGGTCACGCTCAGCGACAAGTACGAGGGCGAGCATTATTCCCTTGAGTACGCGGGCAAGGACTGTGCCTGGGGCTCCAAGTCGGACATGAATATCTATATGAGCATCGACGACTTTAACGAGCTGTTCGGCAACGACGCCGCCTACTTTAACGGTTACGTGAGCGACGAGAAGCTCAACCTCGACGCGCGCTACTTTGCCGGCGACACCACGCCCGACGACATGCGCGCCGTGGGCGACCAGTTTATTGGCATGATGAGCGACATGATCGGCATGATGGTCGGGCTTGCGGTGTTCATCTTCCTGCTGTTTATGTACCTGCTGACCAAGGCCGTTATCGACCACAGCGCCCGCTCGATCAGCTACATGAAGGTCTTTGGCTATCGCGACGGCGAGATCTCGCATCTGTACATCCGCTCGATCACGCTGTGCGTGGCGGCGTCGCTCGTGCTGAGCCTGCCGGTCATTATTGGCTCGCTCACGGCCATCTTCCGCTCGATGCTGCTCGCCTACAACGGCAATATCGAGATCTACGTGCCTGCTTGGTCCATGGCTGCATGCGTCGGCATTGGCTTTGCGACCTACCTGGTCGTGGCGCTGCTACACACGCGCTCTATCAAGCGCGTGAGCTTGGCCGAAGCCCTCAAGGTGCAGGAGTAGTCATTGGGTAGTCATTGGGGACAGGCTTAAACGACCAAAAGTGGTCATTGGGGACAGGCTTAAATGACTAGTCATCGGGGACAGTCTTTGCCGATTCGCCGACTCGCCGGTCGGGCTGACAAGGACTGTCCCCAACTGCCGGCAGGAAGGGAACGTCCCTGGCTGCCAGGTGGCGGGTGGCGAAAGAGCGTCCCTACTCATTTAAGTCTGTCCCCAATGAGTGCCTAAAGTCTGTCCCCAATGAGTGCCTAACGACTCGGTTTTGTGCTTGACTTCGACCCTACTCCAATGGGTACCATCCTCTTATGTCTGTAACGCCATATAGACCGAGGGGATAGATCTATGACCGCAACTGCACCCGCAGCACCCGCCAAGGTGTACTTCACCAACCTGCGCACGCATGCTCGCGAGAGCCAGCTCGACAAGCTCAAGCGCCTCGTCCGTCGCGCTGGCATCGAGCAGATTGACTTTGAGAACAAGTTCGTCGCCATCAAGATTCACTTTGGCGAGCTGGGCAATCTGAGCTTTTTGCGCCCCAACTACGCCCGCGCCGTCGCGGATGTCATCAAGGAGCTGGGCGGCAAGCCCTTCCTCACCGACTGCAACACGCTTTATGTGGGCAGCCGCAAAAATGCGCTCGAGCACATTGACACCGCCTACCAGAACGGCTTTACCCCGTATGCCACGGGCTGCCAGATCATCATCGCCGACGGCCTTAAGGGCACCGACGAGGCGCTCGTCCCGGTCGAGGGCGGCGAGTATGTGCACGAGGCCAAGATCGGCCAGGCACTCATGGATGCCGATATCGTGATCAGCCTCACCCATTTTAAGGGCCATGAGCAGGCCGGCTTTGGCGGCGCCATGAAGAACCTGGGCATGGGCGGCGGCAGCCGCGCCGGCAAGATGGAGCAGCACGCCGCTGGCAAGCCGAGCGTCGATACCACCAACTGCGTGGGCTGCCGTGCCTGCGAGCGCATCTGCGCGCACAACGCCGTCTCGTTTGACGACACGCGTGAGCGCGAGCTTGCCAACGGTAGCACCCGCACGGTTCACGTTGCCGCCATCGATCACGATCGCTGCGTAGGCTGCGGACGCTGCATTGCGGCGTGCAACCAAGACTGCATCAAGCCCGACTATGACGCCGCGGCCGACGTGCTCAACTACAAGATCGCCGAGTACACCAAGGCCATCGTCGACGGCCGCCCGAGCTTCCATATTTCGCTCGCCATGGACATCAGCCCCAACTGCGATTGCCATCCCGAGAACGACACGCCCATCGTCAACGACATCGGCATGTTCGCGAGCTTCGACCCGGTTGCCATCGACCAGGCTTGCGCCGATGCCGTCATGGCATCCGAGCCGCTGCCCAACACCGAGCTCACCGACAGCGCCGCCAAGATGGAGCACAACCACGAGCACCTGGAGGGCGAGCAGGCGCACGACCCCTTCTGCATCACGCATCCCGACACCGACTGGCGCGCGTGCATCGCGCACGCCGAGAAGATCGGCCTGGGCACGAGCGAGTACGAGCTCATCGAGGTCAAGTAGCGCCAGGCTATTGGACAAATCGCGCACTTTTGTTGCGTAACGTAAACTAAAACCGCCCGTGAGCGCAGCGCTCACGGGCGGTTTTCCGGAAGTATGCGGCAAATTTCGAGACCGCCGAGCACACGACGTTTTTTGGCAACAAAACCCCTGATAAATTGTTGATAAAACTGCGGTCTGGTTGGCAGCTCTAGATTTTGCCGCATACTTCCGAAAATAGGGGGCCAGATAAAGCCCCGGACGTTGCTTTTTGCCTAAAAATTCTTTCCGAGGAAGTCGTCGACTGTGTTCCAGTAGAGCTCGGGGTCAACTTGCGCACTCTTGGCGTGGGCGGCGCCGTGGACGGTGAGCTTTTGCTTGACCTTGCTGGCGCACGCCTCGTAGTTCTGGTCGAGCATGCTGTACGGTACAAAGGTGTCCTGGTCGCCGTGGATAAAGAGCATGGGAACCGTTGCGCGCTTGAGCTGTTCCACGCTGCTCGCCTCATGAAAATCGTAGCCTGCACGTACGTTGCACACTAGGTTGGCCACATCGAGCAGCGGAAAACTGGGCAAGCCAAATACATCCTTGAGCTGCAGGGAAAACTCGTCCCAAACACTCGTATAGCCGCAGTCCTCGATAATGCACTTCACGTTTGCCGGCAGAGGTTCCCCCGCCACGTTCATGGCGGTTGCCGCGCCCATCGACTCGCCAAAGACCAGGATGCGCGCCTCGGGATCGGCCGCAACGATCTGCCCGATCCACGCGACGACATCGAGCCGCTCGGGCCAGCCCATGCCGATGTAGTCGCCGCCGGAGCGCTCGTGGGCGCGGGCGGCGGGCGCGAGCACGTTCATGCCCCGGTCGTGGAAACGCTTGACGTATCGTGCCATGCCGATGGGCTCGTTGGTGTATCCGTGCAGGCAGACGGCGTAATCGTGGGTGCTCTCCGACGCGGCAAAATACCAGGCGGCAAGCTCGGTCCCGTCGTCCGCGGTGAGGCTGCTGCTCTCGCGGTTTTCCTTAAACCACGCCCGTGCCTCGGTCTCCTCGGCATCCATCTGCTCGCCTTTTCCGGCGTCCTTTCCGTCCTGCATCATCTTCATGGTGTACGGCGCACGCGGGTTCAGCGCAAAGTCGAACAGGAAGTTGCCGGCAAACCCGAGCAGCGCGACAACAAGCGCCAGCGCAACGACGCCGGCTATCTTCAACTTTCGATAAGAACGTGCGTTTTGAGACATAAAGAAGCTCTCCTATAAGATGTTAATATATCAACATTTAATGCAAGCGCATTATGGATGTTCGCCGTTGATGCGTCAACAAGCAAAGAATGGGTAAACAAAGGGTCACGTAAGGTGCAAATTTCGCACGTACCCATACGCTTTGATATAGTGTTGAGAACCATTTACGTTGGAGGATGTAACCGGCATGTCCGATTCGAGCGACAGTTCCAAGCCGCGACCTAAGGCCGCGGCCGTTCCGCACTACACGGTGGGCGAGGAGATCATGAACTCCGTCACCCATGGTGTCGGCTGCCTGCTGGGCATCGCAGCACTTGTGCTTCTGATTGTGTTCGCCGCCCTGCGTGGCGGTGGTCCGACGCATATGGCCGCAGCAATTGTCTACGGTGTCAGCATCATCCTCGAATACCTAGCCTCCACGCTCTACCACGCGATTCAGCCCGAGCGCGCCAAGCGCGTGTTCCGCATTATCGACCACAGCTGCATCTACCTGCTCATTGCGGGCAGCTATACGCCGTTTTGTCTCATCACGCTCGCAAACGAAGGCGGCCCTGCGCTGTTCTTTGCGGTATGGGCCATCGCCATTATCGGCATCGCGCTCGAGTGCTTTATGCGCGAGCGTCAGCCGCACTGGGTAAGCGGCCTGGTCTACCTGCTGATGGGCTGGCTCGTTGTCTTTAAACTACCTGCGCTCGTTTCGCTGCTGAACCCCGTCGCGTTGGCCCTGCTCGCCGTCGGCGGCGTGTGCTACACCGTGGGCGTGCCGTTCTACATCGCCAAAAACGTGCGCTACCTGCACAGCGTGTTTCACCTGTGGGTGCTCGCCGGCAGCATCTTCCAGTTCATGGCGGTGATCCTCTTCGTAATCTAGCGATCGCGCCTGCGCCCGCGGATCCATCCGGACAACCGCTGGGCGCAATTGCCCTATCCGCCCTCAACGTTTGTTACCTAACATCCCGAATCTTGGAGGTTCGAGAAACTCCCGATGGACATAACCATCTCCCTTATCACCACCCTCGTTCTGACCCTCATCAACGGCTACTTCTCCATGTCCGAGATGGCCCTCACCACGGCTAAGCGCGCCGTGCTGGAGCACGAGGCCGAGGAGGGCGACAAGCGCGCCGAGCGTGCCATTAAACTGGCGGCCGACTCCGACCAGCTGCTGGCCACCATCCAGGTCGCCATCACGCTCGTGGGTTTCGCCTCGTCTGCCGTCGCCTCGACGAGCCTGTCCGACCCGCTCGCCACGTGGCTCATGAGCTTTGGCATCGCGCCGCTTTCCGCCATCGCGCGCGGCCTGGCGCCGGTCATCATCACCGTCGCCGTCGCCTTTGTGTCCATCGTGATCGGCGAGCTCGTGCCCAAGCGCATTGGCCTCGCTAACGCCGAGGGCGTATCCAAGCAGGTCGTGGGACCGCTCTCCGTGTTCCAAAAGATCGCCCGCCCGCTCGTGTGGCTGACCGGTGCCTGCTCCGACGGCCTGGCCCGCATCCTGCGCATCAAGAGCGCCGATGACCGCCAGAACGTCTCGGAGGAAGAAATCAAGTACATGGTCTCGGAGCAGGACGACCTGCTCGACGAGGAAAAGCGCATGATCCACGAGATCTTCGACCTGGGCGACACCGTTGCCCGCGAGGTCATGGTGCCGCGCGTGGACACCACCATGTGCGAGGACGACGAGACGGTCGCCGACGTGTTGTCCACCATGCGCCAGACCGGCTTCAGCCGCATCCCCGTCTATCACGAGGACCCCGACAACGTCGCGGGCATCGCGCACATCAAGGACCTGATTCAGCCCGCGCTCGACGGCAAGGGCGATCAGCCCATCGCCGATTACCTGCGCGATGCCACCTTTGTGCCCGATACCAAGGACATCCTGCCGCTGCTGTCCGAGATGCAGACCTCGCACGACCAGATCGTGGTCGTCGTGGACGAGTACGGCGGCACGGCCGGCATCATCACCATCGAAGATATCGTCGAGGAGATCGTCGGCGAGATCGAGGACGAGTTCGACCCCGACAACAAGTACCTCACGCGCCTCTCGCGCCGTGAGTGGCTCGTCGATGGGCGTTTTTCGTGCGATGACGCGATTGAGCTTGGTTGGCCGCTCGAGGAAAGCGATGATTATGAGACCATCGCCGGCTGGATTTTGGAGCTTTGCGACTCGGTGCCCGACATCGGAGAGGTGTTTGAGGTCGCAGGGTACAAGTTCAAGGTGCAGTCGATGCGTGGCCAGCGCATCTCGCTCATTCGCGTGATCGCTCCGGCCGAAACCGATAAGAAGGATTCCGAGTCCTCGGCAGAGAAGCCGGCGGCGTCGGGTGCGGGCTCTGCGGATCCGCACGATGGCGACGAGTAGGGCAAGGACGAGTAGGGGAGAGTTATGGCAGGCCTGTTCAACATCCTTAAGGTCACCGTCAGCGAGGACAAGATTTGCGCGCACGTGCTGGTGAACCCCGGCATGCCGCTCATGACCTCGGAGGATATCGAGGCCACGGCGCGCGTGTACTACCTGGTGCCCGCGATTGCCAAGCATCTGTGCTTGGGCGATTCGGGTCGCGAGTTCCAGGACTGCATGGGCCAGACCGAGCTTTGCCACCTGCTGGAGCACGTGACGGTCGAGCTCATGAACGAGACAGGTCTTGCCGGAAGCATCTCGTGCGGGCGCACACGCGTGAGTGAGCATGACGAGCGCGTCTTTGAGGTTGAGCTTTCGTGCCCCGACGACGCGTTGGCCATTGGCGCGCTGTCGTCGGCGACCTTTATGATGGACTGGGCGTACCTGCATGCCGATCAGCCGGCTCCCGATGTGGAGGGCACGGTCGCGGGCCTGCGCAACCTGGTGCTGGGCATGCGTGCCGAGGCCGAGGGCAAGGATCCGCACGAGGCCGTCGCCGCTGCGAACGGCGAGGACGTGGCCGAGGATGCGCCCGAGGGCGACGCTCCTGCCGACGCCGCCGCCGAGCCCGTTGTCGATGCCACCGCCGAGCCTGTTTCCGCCGAGCCGCAGGGTGTCCCCAGCTTTGACGACGAGCCGCAGATGGCAATCGATACCGAGGGTGCGGTCGCCGAGAACCACGAGGCCCCCGCTGCCGTCTTTGGCGGCGCGGCAACGGCTCCGTCCTGCTCGGCACACGAGGGCAGCCTGCCGCTCGTCGATGGCGCCGGCGAGGACCCAGCCGCCACGGTCGCCATGCCGGCTGCGCCTCAGGAGTAGGTTCACTCGCTTATCGCCATCATGTACCTGCGCTTTTACCGTACGCAGATGAGCGGAACGGCAAGTGTTGCGCTGCGGGTATAATGGACAGCATTCAAACGGTGGGCATTGAGGTGCCCGCAGGAGAGGAATGATCATGGGAAAGACTTTCAGCTTTGTCTCCGGTGCGCTCTTTGGTGCTGCCGCCGGCGCTATCATCGGCGTTGCTCTGGCCCCGCGCTCGGGCGCCGAGACCCGCGCCATGGCCGCCGATATCGCCAACGACGCCTGGGACAACATGCGTGACACCTACGAGCACAGCGCCGAGGAGGCCCGTGCCGCGGTCAACGACTTTGGTCCGATGGTCGACGCCAAGACCGATGACCTGCGCGCCAAGGTCGACTTGGCCCGCGAGCGCATGGACCAGCTGCGCGAGCAGCTCAACGACGCCATCTCGGGCGGCAACGTGACGCCCGCTGCCGACGTCGTGGTCGAGAACGTCGCTGAGGCCGACACCGAGGCCACGGAGACCTCGACCGAGGCATAATGCGCGCAGGGGATTTTGTCGGCGTCAAGGTTTATCGCAAACCTGCCGAAGACAAGCGCACCAAAAAGGACGGCACGCCGCGCAGCCCCAAAAAGCTCGGCAAGATTCACTTTCCCGTCTTTACTCCGGGCGGCACGCGCGTGGTGGGCTTTATGGTCCGTCAGTCCGATATCGCGGGCATGATCGAGCGTCCCGACCGCTTTGTGGCGCTCGATGCCATCGGCGTCTATGAGGGCGCCGTCGCGGTCGACGACGTCAAGGGCACCTACGATGCCGCCGCGGCCAAGCGCCTCGATATCAACCTGGACGATTGCATCATCTGGGTCGGCATGGACGTGCGCACAGAATCGGGCGACGCCGTGGGCTACTGCTCGGACGTTGAGTTTAAGCCGCGCTCGGGTATTGTGCAGGCGTTCTATGTGACCGCCGGCGCCGCTTCGAGCATGCTAGTGGGCGACACGCAGGTGCCGCCGACGATGCTGCGCGGCTACGAGAACGGCGCGATGGTTGTCTCGGACGAGGTCAAGGCGCTCGGGTATTCGGGCGGCGCGGCCGCCAAGGCTGCCGAGGCCAGCGTCGTGGTGGGCGATAAGGTCAAGAAGGGCGCCAAGGTGCTCGATGACAAGGGATCGGTCGCCGTGGACAAGGGCAGCCGCGCACTGGGCAAGCAGCTCGGTAAGACGCGCGGTATGTTCAAGGCCTTTAAGGACGAATACCAAAAGGCGAGCGGGGGCTCGTCAAAAGCTAGCAAATAGCGACGTACCAAATGATGGGAGGCGAGCCGGAGACATGTTGCTCCGGCTCGCTGTGTTTATGGGGGAGGGCACATGCGCCAAAACGGATCCAACTTAAACGGGCGCTCCGGTGCGCGTCCGACGGCTCGCCGCGACCTGGGGCAGCTGCCCAGCGGTCAGCGTCGACGTCGCCGTAAGCCCGGCGCGGTGTACCTCAACCATAGCCGTGGGTTTAGCGACCGCAGCGCGCGCATTGGCAACGGACGCACGCCGCGCCGGCCGTCCCGTCTGCCCTATGCGCTCATCGCCGTGGGCTGCGCGCTCGTGCTGTTTATCGCTGCCGTCGTGGGCTACGTCAACCGCAGCGTGGACGTGGAGCTCAACGGGCAAAAGACCGCGGTGCGCGTGGGTTCTACGCTGCAGAATCTTATCGACGACCAAAGCCTGACCGAAACGTACGACGCCGGCGACCTGCTGGCCGTCGACGATAGCGTGCTCAAGCGCCATGGCGGCGAAAAGCTGTCGGTGAAGGTTGACGGTAAGCGCGTGAAGCAGGGCAAATGGGATAGTCGCGAGCTTACGGGCGGCGAGAAGGTGACGGTCAAGGATGGCCGCAACACCTACGAAAAGCACGAGGTCCAGGCCACGACTATCGAGCCAAAGCTCAAGGTCGAGGGCACGGGTGCCATTGAGTATGTCAAAACCTGGGGCGTTCAGGGCCGCTCCGAGGTATGGGTCGGCGAGCAGTCGGGCAAGACGCAGGACCGCGGCGAGGTCGTGCCCGCCACCGACTGCGTAGTCGAGTGCGCAAGCGTAGCGCCCAAGGGCAACGAAAAGTACGTGGCCCTGACATTTGACGAGGGTCCGAGCGGCGCGACCAAGCAGATCTTGCAGGTGCTCAAGGAAAAGGGCGTCACCGCGACGTTCTTCCTTTCGGGCGATGCCGCGGAAGCCTCGCCTGCTACTGCCAAAGCGATTGTCGATGCCGGGTGCGAGATCGGCTCCAACAGCTACAGCGATGATTCGCTCAAGGGCGAAGATCGCGAGACGGTGCGCAAGCAGATCACGAAGGGCACCGAGGCGATTAAGTCGGCGACCGGCGTTGAGACGATGCTGTTGCGCGCTCCCTACGCCGCGTTTGACGAGCAAAACTGGATTGACTCGATGGACCTGGTGTCCGCCGTGGTCTCGTGGAATATCGACTCGGGCGATTGGCTGCTCAACGGTGCCGACGAGCAGGTATCGACCGTGCTCGACTCGGTGACGCCGGGCAACATTGTGCTGCTCACCGATAACGATGAGTGCGCCGAGCAGACGCTCGAGGCGCTGCCGCAGATTATCGACGGCCTTGTCGCCGACGGCTACAAGATCGTGACGCTCAGCGACCTGGTCAAGACGGACACGGCATTGAGCAAAAAGCTCACCTCGCTCACCAAGGTTTCCATGCCCAAAAACGCCGTGTTCCCCCAACTCCCCGAGGACGACGACACCACAGACTAGTTATTAAAGAACGTCCCCAATGACTGTGTCACGGATACGTCAGCGTTTGGTATGCCTGCAATGTGCAGCGCATAAATTCGGTGCCGCAGCGCGATGCTGATGCTATAGTTACTGCGGTTAATGAGGGTCAAGAGAAAGGTTACAGGTGAAATCCAAACCTCGACCATACAGTCGATGACCCCATGCAGGTGCTTTCTGCGCGTGCACGGGGTGTGAGCGCCGAGCGGCGTGCCGCCCGCGCATGCGTATACATGTCTAAAAGTCCACGGATTGCGTGCCGGCATGGTCACGCAGTCCGCAGGAATAATGATGGGGAGCACCATTGAATTATCTGAGTGAGATGCTCAAATTGCCGGTCTTGGACGTCGATGGCGAAAAGCTCGGCGTGGTTAACGATTTTGGCATTGCAACCGGCGAAGTTTTTCCGCACGTGACGTCGCTCGCGTTCCGTGGTCCCGGCAAGACGCCGTTTATGATCAGCTGGCGCAAATGGGTCGACCGTATCGACGAAACGGGCGTTCATCTTAAGTCGCCGGCCACCGAAATCCGTTTTTCGTACCTGCAGCCGACCGAGCTGTTGCTGGCGCGCGACGTTCTCAATAAGCAGATCGTCGATACGCAGGGCATGAAGGTCGTGCGCGTAAACGACATCAAGTTCTCCATGTCGGGCGAAAACCAGCTGCGCCTGCTGGGTGCCGAGGTCGGTGCCCGCGGCCTGCTACGCGCGATTAGCCCCGCGCTCGAGCACGTCGTCGAGGGCTTTATGAAGCACTTGGGCAAGCCGCTCAGCGAGGACATTATCGCCTGGTCTTACATGGACCTGCTCGATCGCTCGACTAAGAACATCCAGCTCTCGGTGTCGCACAAGACGCTTGGCGAGCTGCATCCTGCCGACATCGCTGACATCATCGAGCAGCTCGACCCGCGCCTGCGCGCGCAGGTGTTCGCGCAGCTCGATACGGCACAGGCCGCCGAGGCCATCTCGGAGTTCGATGACGACGAGCTCATGACCGAGATGCTCGAGGGCCTGTCCGACACGGACGCATCGTCGATGCTGGCCATGATGGACCCGGACGACGCCGCCGACCTGATCGACGAGCTCAGCTACGAGAAGGCCGAGAAGCTCCTGCGCCTGATGGGCGTCAAGGAGGAGAAGGCGATTCGTAACCTGCTGGGCTACGAGGACAACACCGCCGGCCGCATCATGACCTCGGAGTTTGTCTCGCTGCCCGCCACGGCGACGGTCGGCGATGCCATCGAGGCGATTCGCAAACTCGACGAGGATTTTGAGAGTGTCTATTACGTCTATACCGAGGATCCGAGCGGCATGCTGACGGGCGTGCTTTCGCTGCGCACGCTGATCGTGGCCGACCGCGACGCCACGCTGGGCCAGCTCGCCTATCGCGATCTGGTCTACGTGTCGCCCGACGAGGACCAGGAAGACGTGACGGACGAGATGACCAAGTACGACCTGGTTGCCATCCCTGTCTGCGACGAGAACCGTCATATCCTGGGTATCGTGACCTTCGACGACGCCATGGACGTTATCGCCGAGGAGCATCAGGAGGACTTGCAGATCGCCGGTGTCGGCTCGGGCGATAGCGCGTCGGACGACTCGACGAACGTGCTCAGCTGGTTCGTGCATCGTCAGTACTGGGTCGTCGTGTGGGGCATCGCCTCGTGCATTATGGCGACGGTGCTGGGGACGGCGCTGGACTCCGCGCATCTGGTGGTGTTCCCCATGTGCGCCATGCCGCTCGTGCTGTTGGCTGCCTCGCGCATGGTGTCGTTCGTCAAGAACTACTTCCTCGAGTACGACGGCCATGACGACGAGCCCAAACCGTACCTGGGATTCTTCTTCCAGAGCACGGGTATGGGCCTGATCCTTTCGCTTGTTACTTACCTGTGCGCGCAGCTGGTGCGCACCGCCGCGTTCCCCGATGCCTCTATGTTTGAGGAGCAGCTCTTTACCGGCTGCTTTAACATTGCCGCCATCATCTGCCTGGTGGGCAACATGAGCGCCGTGATTTACCTGATGGTGCTGTTCTGGCGCGATGAGCACGACCTTAACACGTCGGGTACCGCCATGAACGTCATCGCCGTCATGATCTCGTGCGTGGCGTACTGCATCGCCGCGGTGCTGCTCACCATGTCGGTCATGGGATAGGTGGTCGCGTGCAAAACACGAAGCAAAAGGCGGGCGCCAAGCAAAAGCTGACCATCGCCGCCATCTTTGGCGCTATGGGCCCCGGTCTGTTGGCGGCGCTTTCGGGTAATGACGCCGGCGGCATCGCTACGTATTCCAGCGCCGGCGCCAGCTATGGTTACAAGATGCTCTGGATGCTTCCCGTCATGACCGTGCTGCTCATCGTGACGCAAGAGACTGCGGCGCGTTGCGGCTGCGTCACGGGTAAGGGCCTGGCGTCGCTCATTCGCGAGCGCTTTGGTGTGCGCAAGAGCGTGCTGGCCATGGCGGCGCTGCTGATCGCCAACACGGCGGTGACCATCTCGGAGTTCGCGGGTATCGCGAGCGGCCTTGCTCTGTTTGGCGTTCCGGCGAGCATTTCGGTGCCGCTCGTGGCGCTGCTGGTGTGGATGCTTACCATGTCGGGCAGTTTCCAGCGCATCGAGAAGATTTTGCTGCTGGTAAGCTGCGTGTTCGTGACCTACATCGTCGCCGCGTTTATGGCCGGCCCCAACTGGGGTGAGGTCGCGGTCGACTTAGTCGTCCCCAATATTCAAAACGACCCCAGCTACGTGTCGCTCGTGGTCGCAACGATCGGTACCACCATCGCACCGTGGATGATCTTTTTGGCTCAGAACAACGTGGTCGATAAGAACGCGGGCGAGGACGACATCGTGCTGCAGCGTATTGATACCGTGAGCGGCTCGATCGCTGCCGATATCATTGCCGGCTTTATTATCATCACGACTGGCACGGTGTTGTTCCCGGCGGGTATTCAGATTAGCGATGCTGCCGATGCTGCCCGCGCGCTGGAGCCTATTGCGGGTCAGTGGTCTACGGTACTGTTTGCCTCGGGCCTGGTCGCGGCGAGCTTCTTGGCTGCCTGCGTGCTGCCGGGCGTTACGTCGAGCGCCATTTGCGAGGCATTTGGCTGGGAGCGCGGTGCCGACCGCAGCTGGGACGAGGCCCCGGTCTATCGCGGCATCATTACTGCCATCATCGGTATTTCTGCCGTGCTGGTGCTCATGCCTGGCGTCGACCTGTTCCAGATTATGATGACCTCACAGGTCATCAATGGCGTGCTGCTGCCCGTGGTTCTGGTGTTCCAGGTGGTTATCGCCGCCGACCGTCACATTATGGGTGCCAACCGCAACGGCCGCGTGTGGAACGTGCTCACTTGGGCGACTGTCGCCGTGATTACGGTGCTGACGGTCGTCATGTTTGTTCTGCAGGCGATGGGCTACAGCGCTTAGCGCCTCTTTTGGACTCCAAACAGGCCGCTGCCATGGGCTGCGGCCTGCATTTTGCCTGTTATAGGGGGTTAGTAATATGTGAGTGGACAAAAAATGCCAAATATGAGTACTGTTGCCTGACCGATAGCATTTACGACCAAGAAAATAATGAACATAGCTAAAAATCTGTTCATTAAAAGCGGAGCTCCAAGTCCTAAGCCGGACATTCTGGCCAACTGGAAGGGTAGCGCGCTACCGCAGGGGCGCCATTTTGGGTGGTTTTGCCTGCTACTAAAATGGCAACAGTACTCATATTTGCCACTTTTTGTCCACGACCTCTTGGAGTCGGCTCGAAAAGAGTGATTTTGGGTTGTTTGCTGCGGGTGTGGGCTTGGAAACAACGCTCGGGGTGGCGAGGCGCCCAGAATTTGGTCGCAAGGAGGGCGTTCCTCGGCTGTGCCAAGAGTGTCCCTAGGTGCCGGCACATAAGGAACGTCCCTAACTGCCGGAGGGGGTGCCTGCCGTGGCAGGCACCCCCTCCGGATGTGGGAAGTTTGCGCTGCAGGTTACTTGTCGGCGCCCAGCTTGTGCGGCTTGAGAGCGAGCGCATTGACGAGCGCGTCGGTGGCAGACTTGACGGCTGCCGGCTGCGGGTCGTTGACGTGATCCTCGGGGTGCACGGGCAGGTCCTTCTTGACCGCGTCGTGAATCAAGTTGAGGTATTCGGTCACACCGGTGGTCGACAGGTGCGTGCCGTCGCCATCGAACAGGTCATTTCGGTTGGCGCTGTATCCGTACCAGTCGATAACGCGCACATTCTTGTAGCGCGTGGCGGCGTTGGCAATGGCCTGGTTGGTCGAGCCAACCCACGGCTGCGGGCTGCGCGTGTTTACAAACACGACAATGCGCTTGTCTCCCGCATCGGCCATGATGGCATCGATTTGGTCATCGGTCACCAAGCCGTTGGTACCCAGGGCAAAGACCACGATTTTGCCGGCAAGATTCTGCTGGATATAGCCCTCAAATGTCGCGCGGCCCGCATCGAACTGGCGGCCCTTTTCGGCATCGATGTGGCTGTGCGGGAACACGCCGTCAAAGGAATCCACGGCACGTAGCGACACGGAGTCGCCGATCATGAGCAGGTCGTAGGAGCCATCGGGGAAGCCATCGTTGTCCTTGTCGGTGTCGTCGGCTGCCTGTTGGTCCGTGGGTGCGGCGTTTTTAGCTTCCTTGTTGAGGACTTCGGCGCCCTCGCCACTGAGCGCGGAGGTTTCCGGCACAAAGACCAGGCCGCCCAGCGCGATGACAAGCACGATGCCGCAAGTGGCACACGCAGGAATATGCGAGCGCACCCAGTTGGCGGGCGTGGTGGTGCCATCGCGGAACTCGGAGACAGTGCGCCCAAAGGCGCCCTTCCTAAACGGCGTCTCGATAAAGCGGTAGGAGCATTCGGCCACGGCTACCACCAGCAGTACCTGCAAAATATACTGCCACCAGGGCGTATCGTTGATGTTGGCAACCGGGTTCATGAGCAGCAGCAGCGGATAGTGCCACAGGTAGATGCTGTACGAGCGCTTGCCAACCCATACGAGCGGCTCGGCGGATAGCGCGCGGGCCACCATTCCCTGGGGCTGCACGCAGGCCGCGATGACCATGAGCGTGAGGATGGAGCACAGCAGCGTGCCGCCGCGATACTGGAACGCCGTGTAGCCGTTGGTGAGCGCGACCATGGCGGCAAGGCCAATCAGGCCCACGATGCCCAGTACATCGATGGATGCGGGCGAGGACCAAAAACGCACGAGGGCACTCGGCTGCATCGGGGCGGTCTCGGCTGCATCGTCGGCCGTCGTGCCCTGTTTGCTCTCGACGTTCTTACCACGTTTGGCAGCGTCGACCAGGCGGTCGAGCCCCAGGCGACGCGCGAGGCGCACGGGCGCCAGGTCGCGATCGGGGATAAAGGCCATCCAGGCGCCCAGCAGCAGCGAGAACACGCGGGTGTCGGTGCCGTAGTACACGCGGCTGGGATCGGCGGCGGGGTTGTAGAGCACCATCATGGCGACGGCGGAAACCGCGGCAAGGCCCAGAACCACGCGGCGCGTGTTGGGTTTGCTCACATGCATGGATACCATGGCAAACAGCAGCGGCGGCCAGATGAGGTAGAACTGTTCCTCGATGGCAAGCGACCAAAAGTGCGTGAGCGGCGAGGGATCGCCCAAGGCGTTGAAGTACGAGACGTCCTGCGCAATCTGCCACCAGTTGTTGAAGAACAGCAGCGACGGCAGGATGTCGGGACGCATCTTGGTGAGCATCACGTGGTTAAAGATCGTGCACAGCGCGCAGGTCACCACCACGACGGTCACTACGGCGGGGAACAGGCGGCGGATGCGGCGAATCCAGAAGCTCTTGAGGTCGATGCGTCCGGTCTTGGCGACTTCGTTGAGCAGCAGGCGCGTGATCAGATAGCCCGAAAGCACGAAAAAGATCGTGACGCCGAGCAAGCCGCCTTGCGCCCATGTGAGGTTGAGGTGATAGAGCACCACCGCGACAACGGCGAGCGTGCGCAGGCCGTCGAGGGCGGGGATGTAGCGGGATTTGGGACGAGCGGGCGTCTGGTCTGCGGTGGCGGCGCTGGCATGGTCCGCTTTGTTGGCGGGCGCACGATGAGGGCTCGGGGCGCGTCGCGAGCCGCCGGTGCGGCGCTCGGCCCGCGGACGTTCGTGCGGCGCCGGTTCGTTGCCCGTGCGGCGTCGGCCGCGTGAGCTCGATTGCGGGAATTGTTCCATAAAACATCATCCAATGACGAGAATAATCAGCACGTATTCATTGTAGCCGCCTGCTCCTGTGAATGCTTGCTGCTGGCGCAACCTCAAGCGCGCGTTCACATCAAAGTGAACTAAAGTTATAGAGGTGCGAAAGCATACGATTGACGGCCGACGGTGGGCAAAAAGCCCGCGGATGAGGAGGTTTCCATGGCAGATCGCGGCATCGTTGCGGTGTTCGGCAGCATGAACATGGACCTTTCGGTGGCGTGCGAGCGCATGCCGCGTGCGGGCGAGACCGTCGGCGGAAGCGGTTTTATCACCAACGCCGGCGGCAAGGGTGCAAACCAGGCTGTCGCCGCCGCGCGCATGGGTGCGCGCACGTGCATGATCGGCGCCGTCGGGCGCGATACATTTGGTGACGCACTGGTGGCGGGGCTCCAAGATGCCGGCGTGGGCGTTGAGTTTGTGGCGCGTCGCGACGACGTGGAGACGGGCGCCGCGACTATCATTCGCTGCGAGAACGACAACCGCATCGTGTTATCGCCGGGCGCCAACCATGCGCTTTCGGGCGAGGACGTTGCCTGCGCGCTGCGCTATCTGGTGGCCGATGAGCTCGACGCCAATATCTGCGACCTCGCCCCGGCGGCCGGCAGCGTCTTTATCGCCCAGGGCGAATGCGACCTGATGGCCGCGGCCGCGGCGCTCTCTTGCGCCCACAGGCTGGGGTTCTATACGGTCTTTAACCCGGCGCCGGCGTGCGACCTGCCGGCGGGAGCGTGGTCTGCGGTCGACTTGGTTTGTCCCAACGAGACCGAGTGCCAGGCGCTGACGGGCATCTTGCCCACGGATGACGCGAGCTGCGTGGCCGCGCTTGGGGCTTTGCTCGCCAAGGGCGCCGGTGCCGCGGTCATCACGCTGGGCGGATCCGGGTCGGTTACGCTCGGCGATGACGGAGGGCTGCTGCGCATGCCGGCGCTCTCCAGCGAGGTGGTCGACACGACGGCTGCGGGCGATACGTTTATCGGCGCACTTGCGGCGGCTCGGCTGCAGGGCTTGCCTCTCTTTGAGTGCATGGCCGCGGGCGCTCGCGCCTCGGCGGTGACGGTGTCGCGCCTGGGTGCTCAGCAATCGATTCCCACGCGCGCCGAAGTTGAACATAAGTTTGGTTTAGACGGTTTAGACGGAGAAGCGGAGTAGAACAATGGCAACCAAGAAGCTGATCCTTGATTTGGATATGGGCGTGGACGACGCCATGGCGCTCGCCTACGCCATCGCGAGCCCCGAGGTGGAGCTCGTCGGTATTACCACGTGCTTTGGCAACGTGCGCGTCGAGCAGTCGGCGCATAACTGTCTGGCGGTGCTTGACCTGTTGGGCCGTCCCGAGGTGCCGGTGTACCTGGGCGCCGATCGTCCCATTAAGGCGAATGAGCCCTATACGCCGCCGGCGTCCACCACGCTCATCCATGGTAAAAACGGCATTGGCGGCGCGAGCGTGCCCGCATCGCCCTACGAGCCGGTGGGGGCGACATCGGCCGATGGTAACGCGGCGGTCGATTATCTGATCGATGCCGCACGCACCTATGGCCCCGATCTGGTCTATGTGGCAACCGGCCCGCTCTCAAACTTGGCGCTTGCCTTGGAGCGCGATGCGGCGGCGATGATGTCCATCGGCCGCGTGGTCGTGATGGGCGGCGCCCTTACCGTGCCCGGCAACGTGAGCGCGGGCGCCGAGGCCAACATGGCAAGCGATCCCGAGGCCGCCGACGCCGTGCTGCGCTCGGGCCGCAAGCTCACCATGGTCGGTCTGGACGTGACGCATCGCGTGGTGCTTACGCGCCGCGATATCGCTGGCTGGACGGGTTCGGGCACCATGGCGGGCTGCGCGTTTGCGGGTATGGTCGAGCACTACATTGGCTCATACGAGATGAACGCGCCCTATTTGGGCGGCTGCGCGCTGCACGACCCGTTGGCCGTTGCCGTGGCGATCGACCCCACGCTCGTGGGTGCACTTGGCTGCAACCTGCGCGTGGACCTGCTCGGCGAGTATCGCGGCCGTGTTAGCGTCGGAATAATTTAGCCAAATATAGTCGGCCGAGATTGACCAATCCC